>VXOJ01000052.1 GCA_009840115.1 Gemmatimonadales bacterium
GAGGTGGAGGCGGCGGCCCGGCCGGCGGGGGCGGCGGCGGTGCGGGCGGAGGAGGCTCGATGGGCGTGCCGACCGGGCCCGTGCCCGAACCTCCGCCCCCGCAATTGAGGGCGATGCCCATCGCAAACAGCAGGGCTGGCCAACGACCCTTCATTCAAGACCCTCCCAGGGGTACCGCGCTCACGATCCGACCTGAAAAAATGAAACGGCCCGCGTGCCTCAGGCAAGCTCCGGCAGCTTCGCCGTCGGCCCGGCGTTGCTGTGGGGCCCGATCCGTTCAAGATTCGCCGACATGCGAACCTCACCCCATGTCCGCCCGGTGACACCCGTCATCGGCGCCGAGGTCGACGGCGTGGACCTCGCCGCCCTTGATGATGACAGTTTCGAGACCATCCGCGATGCGTTGATGGCGCACTGCGTCCTCTTCTTCCGGGACCAGGACATCTCCATCGAGAGCCAGAAGGCGCTCGGGGCCCGGTTCGGCGAACTCGTCGAGCACCCCAACGAGCCGGGGATCGAGGGACATCCCGAGGTGTTCCGGATCCATGCGGACGAGAACTCGGTGCGGGCGACCGGGGAGCGCTGGCACTCGGATGTGTCGTGCGACCCCATGCCGCCGATGGGTTCGATCCTGCGCCTGCACACGGTGCCCGGGAGCGGCGGCGACACGCTGTTCGCGAACATGTACGAGGCCTACGAGGCGTTGTCGGACCGCATGAAGGCGCTGCTCGATGGTCTCACGGCGGTCCATGACGGTGGCCCGTTCTACCGGGAGGTGAACCGGCTCATCGGGCGCGACGACGGGGGCCGCTCGTACCCATCGGCGGAGCACCCCGTCGTCCGCACGCACCCCGTGACGGGGCGGAAGGCGCTGTTCGTGAACGAGATGTTCACGGTCCGCATCGCGGATCTGCCGCGGGGCGAGAGCCTCGGGCTGCTCGACTTCCTCTTCCGGCACGTGCAGCGGCCCGATTTCCACTGCCGCTTCCGCTGGCGCCCGCATTCCGTCGCCTTCTGGGACAACCGCTGCACGCAGCACCACGCAATCTGGGACTACTTCCCCGCGGTACGCTCCGGTTACCGCGTCACCATCCGCGGCGAACGCCCCACCTAGGAGTCCGGATCATGCTGAAACGCACCCCGATTTCGCTAACCGTGTTCGCCATGGCAGCGGCGCTTGGGGCCTGCAGCGCGGACTCGGAGGTCGCGCCTGCGGAGGCGACCGAGGCGCCGGCGCTCGCGATCGTCGGCGCGACCGTCATCGATGGCTCGGGCGCCGAACCCGTGTCCGACGCGACGGTCCTGGTCCGCGACGGGCGCATCGAATCCGTGGGACCTTCGGCGGAGGTCGAGGTTCCGGCGGACGCCGAGGTTCTGGACGCGGCCGGGAAACATCTCGTCCCCGGTCTCATCAACGCGCACGGCCATGTGGGCGCGACCCTCGGCCTCGAGGGCGGGCACTACTCGCGGGACAACGTGCTGCGCCAACTCGAACTGTACGCGAGCTACGGCGTCACCACCGTCGTGAGCCTCGGCGGGGACGAACCCGTCGGGGTCGAGGTGCGCGACGAACAGGACGTGCCGTCGCTCGACCGGGCCCGGCTCTACGTGGCGGGTGCCGTGGTGGCGGGGATCACGCCGGGGGCCGCGCTCGAGATGGTGAACGGGAACGCGGCGATGGGGGTCGACTTCATCAAGATCCGGGTCGACGACAACCTCGGAAGCACGTACAAGATGACGCCGGACGTGTACGGGGCGGTGATCGAGGGGGCGCAGGCACTCGGGCTTCCGGTCGCGGCGCACCTGTTCTACCTCGAGGACGCGCACGGGCTGCTCGACGCCAACGTGGACTTCATCGTGCACAGCGTCCGCGACCGGGACGTGGACGACGCGCTCGCGACTCGGCTCATCGAAGCCGGTGTCTGCTACTCGCCGACGCTCACGCGCGAAGTCTCGACCTTCGTGTACGAGAGCGAGCCGGAGTTCTTCTCGGATCCCTTCTTCCTCGCCTCAGCCGAGCCGGCGGTGCTCGAAGCCCTGCGCGCCCCCGAGAGCATGGCGCGTTACCGCGAAAGCGAGTCGGCGCAGCGCTACAAGGAGGCGCTCGCGCAGGCGCAGGAGAACCTCGGCGCGCTGTCCGACGCCGGCGTGACCATCGCCATGGGCACGGACACCGGTCCGCCCGCGCGCTTCCAGGGCTACTTCGAGCACATGGAACTCGCGCTCATGGCGGAGTCCGGCATGTCGCCGATGGAGATCCTCGTCGCCTCCACGGGCGACGCGGCGCGCTGCGCGGGGCTCGAAGGCGTCGGCACGATCGAGGCCGGAAACTGGGCGGATCTCATCCTCCTCAACGCGGATCCCCTGGAAGGCGTCGAGAACCTGCGCGCGATCGAATCCGTCTGGATCGCCGGTAACCAGGTGCCTTCCGTCTCCGGCTAGCCCGGGCTCCGTTCGCGAAGGTCGACGATCGGGGGGGCGTCCTCGGGGATCGTGGCCGGCTCGACGGTGCGGACGTCCACGCGGAGCCGGGTCGTCTCGCGGAGGCGGGCGGCGAGTTCGTCGAGGTCGGGCTGTCGGTCCCCCCTGGCCTCGATGGCGACGACGAGGACGTCGCGATGGTCCTTCTCGGTGACCGACCCCTGGTAGCGCCGGACGCCGGGAGCGCCCTTGAGGGCTTCCGCCAACTGGCGCGGATGGACGAACATGCCGCGCACCTTCACGCCCTCGCCGGTCCGGCCCAGGAATCCCGCCAGTCGGGGAGAGGTCCGCCCGCAGTCGCACCCGTCGGGCCGGAACGTCGACAGATCGCCCGTGCCGAAGCGCACGAGCGGGTAGACCGGGTTGGCGATCGTGACGACGACCTCGCCCGGTTCGCCGGGCTTGCACGGCTCGCGCGTCCCGGGGTCCAGCACTTCGACGACGATGCCCGGCGCGACGTGCCAACCGTCCTTCGCGTCGCATTCGTAGCCGATGGCCCCGGCGTCGGCAGTCCCGTACGCCTGAAAGACCGAGACTCCGTGGCCCTCCTCCAGCAACCTGCGTAGATCGAGAGGCAGGGGCGCCCCGCTGACGAGCGCGCGGCGCAACGTCGCGGGGATCCCGTCCTCCCTCCCCCGCTCCAGCAGGGCGAGAAGGAACTGCGGCGTCCCCACGTAGCCGGCGGCGCCGATCTGCGACGCGAAGGCGGCCTGAGCCGACGTGTTCCCCACCCCGCCCGCCACGACCACGCACCCCACGGCGCGCAACCCCGCATCCATCATGTGACCGCCCGGGGTCAGGTGATACGAGAACGTGTTGAGCACCACGTCGCCGCGCTCGAACCCCGCCGCGCGGAACGCGGGGGCCATGCGCCAGTAGTCCGCCCGCTGGCCCTCCGGGTCGTTGATGGGGCCGGGGGACCGGTGGATGCGCCGGAGGACCCCGAGGTCCACGCCCAGCATGCCGCCGAAGGGCGGCTGGGCCGCCTGCAGGTCCGGCAGGTCGTCCTTGGCCAAGACCGCCACCTCCCGCAGCCCCGCCACGCCGCGCGGCTCGGGGTGGGCGATCCCGGCCTCCCGCAGGCGGACCCCGGCTTCCCCGCTGCGCTCGAGCGCCAGGCGGACGGCCCGGTCGGCCAGCGCATCCTGCGCCGCGTCCCAGTCGGGCGGCGCTTCCGCGGCGTCCACGGGACGACGCCCCGCCGGGCTCATGACAGCCACCGCTTGCGGCGGCGATAGTGCTTCACGTCGCGATACGAGCGCCGCCCGATCTCGCTCAGGCCCAGGTAGAACTCGCGCACGTCCTCGTTGTCGCCCAGTTCCTCCGCGGAACCCTCCAGCACCACGCGGCCCGACTCCATGACGTACCCGTAGTCCGCGACGGAGAGGGCGAGGCGCGCATTCTGCTCGACGAGAAGGATGGTCGTCCCCTCCTCTTCGTTGATCCGCCGGATGATGCCGAAGATCTCCTGCACGAGAATCGGCGCGAGCCCCAGCGACGGTTCATCGAGCAGCATGAGCCGCGGGCGGGCCATGAGCGCCCGCCCGAGCGCGAGCATCTGCTGTTCCCCGCCCGACAGGTAGCCCGCCCACTGGCGCTTCCGTTCCGCCAGCCGCGGAAAGTACCCGTAGACCCGCTTGAGGTCGTCCGGCACCCCGCCGCGGTCCCGGCGCGTGTGCGCGCCGGCGAGCAGGTTCTCGTGGACGGTGAGGTGTTCGAACACGTGCCGCCCCTCGACGACCTGGAAGATGCCCCGGCGCACGATACGATCGGCGGGAAGGCCGTGAATCTCGTGTCCGTCGAAGCGGATCAATCCGTCCGTGACCTCGCCGTCCTCGACCTTGAGCAGGCCCGAAATCGCCTTGAGCGTCGTCGTCTTGCCGGCCCCGTTCGAGCCGAGGAGGGCGACGATGTGCCCTTCCGGCACCTCGAGGGAAAGTCCGCGCAGGACGAGGATCACGTCGTCGTAGAGGACCTCGACGCTGTTGAGTTCGAGCAGGGCGCTCACCGAGCTCAAGGGGCTGTGAGGACTTCCGTCAGCGGGGTCCACCTTCCGTCTTCGGCCCGGAAGAGCCGGAGCCCCTTCGACCCCCGGTGGTCGCTTGGCGTGAAGGTGAGCGGCGGGCCGGCGCCGCCCGTGTCGAGCCCGTCGATCGTCTCCAGCGCCTGCTTGATGTTCTCGCCCGTCAACTCCTGTCCCGCATCGAGCACCCGCCGGATCCCCTCGACGAACACCGCCATCGTCCACCACCCCTGCGTGTACGCGTTCGTCTTGTCGCCGTAGTCGTCGCCGCGGGACTCGAGATAGTCGCGGATGTCCCGGATCCCCGGCACGTCGGCCGTAAGCGGCGCCCACGGGATCGCCCCGACCACGCCTTCGGCCGCGTCATCCGCCAGCCGCCACAGGAGCGCGTTGGCGCACCAGTTCAGGCACACGAAGGTGGCGTCGATCCCCAGCCCCCGCGCGTTCCGCAGAGCGACGGCCGCCGGCGCGGAGGTGTTCTGGAACACCACGTACGTCGCGCCCGACTGGCCGATGCGGGTGAACTCCGCCGTGTAGTCGGTCGCGCCGCGCGGCATCTCGTAGGGCGTGACGTCGACGCCGATCTCCCGCGCGTAGTCCTCCCCCCCCTGCACCCAGGGCGACAGGCCGAAGGGGCTCGCGTTGTGCATGAACGCGACCCGCGCGTTCCCCACCCCGCCGTGCGCCCGGTGATCCTCCGCGATCCAGCGCAGCACGATCCGGAACTGGTCGCTGTAGCTCGTCGCCACGAGGAAGTTGTAGGGCGATTCGTGCGCGTCGCCGAGCACGTGCGAGAGGGAGGCCGACGAGAACGGGATGCGATCCTCGGCGATCCTCAGCCGGAGCGCCTCCGTGTCGCCCGTCCCCCACCCCATGAAGATGAGGGCGCCCTCCTGCACGAACTGCGTGTAGAGTTGCTCGGCCCGGTCGACCTGATAGCCGTAGTCCTGGTAGATGAGCCGGACCGGCCGCCCCGCGACGCCGCCCGCCGCGTTGAGCCACTCGACGTGCCCCCGCACCCCTTCGGCGTAGTCGAGCCCCACGTCGGCCGTCGGCCCCGTGAGGTCGAAGATGGCCGCGATCAGGATCTCGTTCTCCGCCCGCTCCCCCGAGCCCCCGCACGCGGCGAGCGCGACGGACAGAATCAGACCGCCGGCGGCGGTGAAAGCGAATCGGCTGGAGCGCATATCCCGAGACCTCTTCATGTCGCGGAGTCTTTCCGACTTCGGAGCGATCAGCGGCCCTCTCCGCGGCGGTACGCGAAAGGCCACACGTAGAAGTAGTCTTTCACGTTGCGCCACAGTTTGGACAGGCCCTCGGGCTCGAACACGAGGAAGAGGATGATGACGAGCCCGAACGCCGCCTGCTGTACGCTGGGCAGGAGGGCCGCGACCGCGGGCGCCGACTGCTGCAGTTCCCGTCCCGCCGTCGCGATCATGGCGGGAAGGAGGGTGATGAGCGCTGCCCCGAACAGCGAGCCGCGGATCGTCCCCAGTCCTCCGACGATGATCATCGCCAGGTAGAGGACGCTGGTCTCGAGCGTGAAGCGCTCCCACGAGATGATGTTGCGGTAGTAGGCCGTGAGGGCGCCGGCGAGCCCCACGAAGAACGACGAGGTCGCGAAGGCGAGGAGCTTGGTCCCGAACACGTTCACGCCGATGACGCTCGCGGCGATGTCCTGGTCGCGGACGGCGACGAAGGAGCGGCCGATGCGCGAGCGGAACAGGTTCGCGGTGAAGAGCGCCGTGGCGCCCGCCAGGGCGATGCCGAGCCAGTAGAAGCCGAAGTCCGTGTTCAGCCGCTGGCCGAAGAGGCGCGGGGCCGGGACGACGACGGCTTCGACCCCTCCCGTGAGCGCGGGCCAGTGCGTGACGACCCACTCGACGATCTCCTGGGCGGCGAGCGTGGAGATCGCGAGGTAGAGCCCCTTGAGCCGCAGCGAGGGGAGGCCGAAGAAGACGCCCACCGCCGCCGTCGCGAAGCAGGCGGCCACGATGCTCACGCCCCACGGCAGGCCCAGCCTCAGCGTGAGCAGCGCGGAGGTGTACGCGCCGACGGCCATGAAGGCGCCCTGCCCCAGCGAGACCTGTCCCGTGTAGCCGACGAGGATGTTGAGGCCCAGCGCGCCGATGGTGGCGATCGCGATCTGGTTCGCGAGGTTGAGCCAGTACGGTGACGCGAGGAACGGGAAGACGAGGAGCGCCGCCGCGAACAGACCGAGCCGGAGGCGCTCCGCCGGCACACGCCGGAGCCCCATGTCCGTTCGATAGTCCGTGTGAAAGACGCCGCTCTCCAAGAGGTTCTCCCGTTCGCCTGTGTGCGCGCCTACACGCGCTCGATGATTTCTTTTCCGAAGAGTCCGTACGGGCGGACCATGAGGACGATGATCAGCACGACGTACGGGATGATGAGGTTGAGCCCGTGACCGATGTAGCCGCCCGCGTAGAACTCCAGCAGCCCGATGATCGCGCCCCCGACGACCGCCCCGCGGATCGAGTCGAGCCCGCCCAGGATCACGACCGGGAAGACGCGCAGGCCGATCTGCGCGACGTTCGGGGTCACGCCCACGATGTTGCCGAGCATGATCCCGCCGATGGCGGCCGTCACCGCCGCCAGCGCCCACGCGGTCGCGAACACGCGCGGGATGCTGATCCCCATGCTGAGGGCGGCCTGCTGGTCGTCCGCGATGGCCCGCATGGCGATGCCGCTCCGCGTGCGCCGGAAGAAGAGCGCGAGTCCGGCGAGCAGCGCGAGCGCCAGCGGGATCGCCACCAGGCGGTCCGCGCTCACGACGGCGGATCCCAGCATCACCTCGCCCTCGGGCAGGAAGGACGGGAAGGTGCGGGGCTGCGGTCCCCAGATCGCGTGCACGACCGCGCGCAGCACGCTCGAGAGGCCGATCGTGACCATGATCATCGAGATGATCGGCTCGCCGATCAGCGGCCGGAGCACGGTGCGCTCGACCGCGACGCCGATCCCCGCCGCCACGAGCATCGTCAGCAGTACGCCGACCGTCCACGGGAGCCCGATCTGGACGAGGGAGAAGAAGATGAGATAGGTCCCGAACAGGAGGAGGTCCCCCTGCGCGAAGTTGATCACATCGCTCGCCTTGTAGATGATGACGAAGCCCACCGCGGCGAGCGCGTAGATCATGCCCGTGCCCAGGCCCGCCACCGTGAGTTGCAGGAACTGGTCCACGCTCACTCCGCTCCGTCGAGCCGCTCGATCCGCAGATCGTGCTTCACGGTGGCCGTGCGGCCGTCCTGGTAGGCGATCTCCATCTCCACCTCCACGGCGTCCTCCTCTCCGTACAGCGCCTCGATCAGGGACTCGAAGCGCTCGGCGACGAAGCGGCGTCGCCCCTTGCGGGTGCGCGTGAGTTAGGCGTCATCCGCGTGCAGTTCCTTGTGCAGCAGGAGGAAGCGCCGGACGCGGGCCGCCTCGGGCACGTCCCCGTTCACCGACTCGACGTGGGCCCGCACCAGGTCGTAGACCTCGGGCTTCTGCGACAGGTCCGTGAACGTCGTGTACGCGAGTTGGCGCCGCTCCGCCCACTGCCCCGTGTTTTCGAAGTCGATCGCGATGATCCCGGCCACGTACGGGTGCTCGCCGCCGAAGACGACCGCCTCGCTCACGTAGGGGCTGAACTTGAGCAGGTTCTCAATGAACTGGGGCGAGAACGTCGTCCCGTCCGCGAGCGACATCACGTCTTTCAGCCGGTCGACGACGACGAGGTGGCCCTCATCGTCGAAGTATCCGGCGTCGCCCGAGTGCAGCCAGCCGTCCACGAGCGTCTCGCGCGTCGCCTCCGGGTTCTCGAAGTACCCCTGGAAGACGGCCGGCCCGCGGGTCAGGATCTCCCCATCCCCCGCCACCCTGATGTCCATCCCGGGCAGCGGCTCGCCGACCGTCTGGTACCGGATGTCTCCGTCCCGGTGCAGCACCGAGATCCCGGCGACCTCCGTCTGCCCGTAGATCTGCTTCAGGTTCACGCCCAGCGCGTGGAAGAAGCGGAACACGTCCGGCCCGAGCGCGGCCCCGCCGGTGTAGGCGTCGCGCAGGTGCGTCAGGCCGAGCTGGTTCTTGATCGGACGCAGGGCGACCGCCTCCGCGATCCGGCGCCGGAGGCGCCCCCGGCCGTCGGGCGTCCGCCCCTCGAACGCGTCGTCGGCCGCCGCCCCGCCGACCTTCATGGCCCACGCGTGAACGCGGCGCTTCAGCGGCGTCGTGTCCTCCACCATCACCTGCACCTCGGAGACGAGGTTCTCCCAGATGCGGGGCGGCGAGAACATCACGCGCGGCCCGATCTCGCGCAGGTCCTGCCGCACGGTGCCCGGCTCCTCGGGGAAGTTCACCGGGAAGCCGACCAGGACGTGGCGGGAGACGGTCATCATCTGCTCTCCGATCCAGGCGAGGGGGAGGAACGAGACGAACTCGTCCTCGGCCTCCATCGGATCCACGTCCTGCAACTGTGCGGCCATGCTGAGCAGGTTCGAGTGCGAGAGCACGGCGAGCTTGGGCTTGCTCGTCGTGCCCGAGGTGGTGCACAGGAGCGCGGGGTCGTCGTCCCGGACCGCCCCGAGAGCAGCCGTGTACTCGTGCGGCATCGCCTGGTCGCGTTCGCCCCCCCGTCGCTCCACATCCGGAAACGCGAGAAGCCCGGGCGCCTCGTAGCGGCCCAGCCCGCGCGGGTCGTAGTAGATGATGTACTCGAGGCGGGGCAGCGCCTCCCGGATCTCGAGCACCTTGTCGACCTGTTCCTGGTCCTCCGCGATGACGACCCGCGTCCTCGAAGCCGCGAGCAGGTACTCGAGTTCCGTGGCGACCGCGTCCTGGTAGAGGCCGAGGGGCAGCGCGCCGAGCGACTGCGCCGCCAGTTCGCCGATGACCCACTCGGGACGGTTGTCGCCCACGATCGCGATCCGGTCGCCGCTCTCGAGACCGAGTTCGCGGAGCCCCATCGCGAAATGGCGCACGCGCCGCGCGTATTCGGTCCACGTGATGCTCTGCCAGATCCCGAACTCCTTCTCGCGCATGGCCACGCGCTCGCCATGGTTCGCCGCCTGCAGGCGAAGGAGTCCGGGCAGGCTGCCGTCCACGAATCCGATGCTCATCGTCCGCTCACGAGACGGCTCCGGCCGCCGTTTCCCCGTGGCCCAGGTACGCCTCGATCACGCGGTCGTCGGAGCGGACCCGGGCGGGAGAGCCTTCCGCGATGACCTGCCCGAACTCGAGCACGACCACGCGCTCGGAGATGTCCATGATCACGTCCATGTCGTGGTCGATGACGACCGGGGTCGTCCCCCACTCCTCGTGCACGTCGAGGATGAAGCGCGCCATCGACTCCTTCTCCTCCGAGTTCATCCCGGCCAGCGGTTCGTCGAGGAGCAGGATCTCGGGATCGAGCGCCAGCGCCCGGCCGAGTTCGACGAGCTTCTGCTGTCCGTAGGGGAGGTTGCCGACGACGGCGTGCCGGATCGGCTCCAGATTCAGGAAGTCGATCACCTCCTCGACCCGCATGCGGTGCCGGATTTCGCGGCGCCGCTGGAGACCCCAGAAGATGCCGCCCGACAGGACCCCGCCGCGCATGTGGACGTGGCGTCCGAGCATGATGTTGTCGAGCGCGGTCATGTGCTTGAAGAGCTCGATGCTCTGGAAGGTGCGCGCGACGCCGAGCCGGGCGATCCGGTGCGGCTGCAGGCGGTGGAGCGCGTGCGACCCGCCCGCCGGGTCCCGCAGCGTGATGGTGCCCTCGGTGGGACGGTAGAGGCCGGAAATGCAGTTGAGCACGCTCGTCTTTCCGGCCCCGTTCGGGCCGATGAGCGCGAGGAGTTCACCGCCGCGAATGTCGAGGCACACGTTCTCGAGCGCCGTCACGCCCCCGAAGCGGAGGGTGACGCCGTCCAGGTGCACGCTGGCTCGGCCGTCGGACTCGTTCATGTGGGCGCCTGCCGCGGCTCGGGACCGTTCGGGGAACCCCGGGGAAAACGGGAAGTAGTTGACGAGCGGGCCTCCGGCAATCCTTATGAACATATGATGCGTCTCCGGCCGCCCCCCGCCCCGATTCTCGCCACAGCGCTGGCCGCCGTGCTCGCCGCCGCCGCCGTGGCGGGCATGACGGGGCGATCCGACCCGCCGCCGGACGCGGTCGCCGGGGAGGCGAGTGCCGCGGAGGCGAGCGCTTCGGCCCTCCGCGAACGCGCGGCCGCGCGGGACCGGCTCCTCGAGCGCGAACCGGGACTGGCGCAGGCACGGGCGGAATGGGGGCGGGACTTCTACTTCACGCGCGCCATCTACTCCGGTTCCCGGGGCTGGTGGGGGGGACGGGGACGCGGCACCTGGGCCACGGATTTCCCGAAGGCCGACCGTCAGTTCCTCTTCATCCTCCATCGCCTGCTCCAGATGCTGGACCTGCACCAGTGGGAGAACCCGGTCGCGCTCGACGACCCCGAACTGCGCCGCTTCCCCTTCCTCTACATGCTGGAAGTCGGCTACATGAACCTCTCCGAGCCCGAGATCGAGGGTCTTCGGGGCTACCTCGAGGCGGGCGGATTCCTCGTGGTGGACGACTTCTGGGGAGAGGAGGCGTGGTACAACCTGGAGTACCACATGTCGCGCATCCTGCCCGGCCGCCGGATCGAGCCGATTCCGATGGAACATCCGATCTTCCACCAGTTCTACGACATCGACGAACTCAAGACCGTCCCGAGCGTCAACAACGCGATGCGCGGGCGCTATGAGGAGTGCTGGGGGCCGTGCACGCCCACGGTCCGCGGGATCTTCAACGACCGCGGCGAACTGATGGTCGTCATCAACCACAACACGGATCTGGGCGACGCGTGGGAGTGGTCCGAGCACCCGTACTACCCGATCGACCGCTCGACCTACGCCTACGAACTGGCCATCAACTACATCATCTACGGCCTCAGCCACTGATGGGCCGGATCTCCCGGCGGCGGTTCGGGGCGCTCGCCCTCGGCGCCGCGGGGGCGGCGGCCACCCCCTGGCCGCTCCGCGCGCTGCGCGGCCAGCGACTGCTCGTGGACGGCGACCGGCTCAACCGCCGCCTCGGCGAACTCGCGCGCTTCAGCAGCGCCGAAGAGGGCACGACGCGGCTCGCCTACAGCGACGAGGACCGGGCGGCCCGCGCCTGGCTCTCGGACATCATGTCCGACCTCGGCCTCGAAGTGCACGTGGACCGCGCGGCCAACCTGATCGGACGCCGGCGCGGCGCGGACCCTTCGCTCGCCCCGATCCTCCTCGGCTCCCATATCGACTCCGTCCCGGCGGGCGGCAGCTACGACGGACAGGTCGGCTCGATCGCCGCGCTCGAGGCGATGGCCACGCTGGTGGACGCGGGTCGCGAAACCCGCCACCCGCTGGAACTCGTGATCTGGGCCAACGAGGAGGGCGGCAAGACGGGAAGCCGGGCGATCGCGGGCGAGACCCTGCCCTGGGAGGTCGACATCGTCACCGCGAGCGGGTTCGCGATCGGCGAGGGCACGGAGCGCCTGGGCGGCGACCTCTCGGACCTGGCCGCGGCCCGGCGGGAGGCCGGCAGCCTCGCGGCCTACCTCGAACTGCACATCGAGCAGGGGTTCGTGCTCGACCGGGGTGGGCTCGACATCGGCGTCGTGCAGGGGATCGTCGGCATCCGCCGCTGGACGGTGACCGTCGACGGCTTCGCGAACCACGCCGGCACCACGCCCATGGACATGCGGCAGGACGCCATGGTGACCGCGGCGCGCATCATCGATGCCGTGCACGTGACCGCGCGGGAACTGCCCGGGCGGCATGTGGCCACGGTCGGCCGCCTGACCGCCGAGCCCGGCGCGCCGAACGTGATCCCGGGGCGGGTGACCTTCAGCCTCGAGATCCGGGACCTCGCCATGACGGACATCGACGCCGTGTTCCGGGCCATCCGGGGGCGGGCCGAAGAGATCGCGGCGGCGGACGGCACGACGGTCTCCGTCGAGCAGTTCTACGAGAGCCGCGCGGCGCCGACCGATCCGCGCCTCCGGGACATCATCGAAGCCGAGGCGCTCGATCTCGGACTCACGGCGCTGCGCATGCCGAGCGGGGCGGGCCACGACGCGCAGAGCGTCGCGCTGCTGGGGCCGGTGGGGATGATCTTCGTGCCCAGCCGCGACGGCATCAGCCACTCGCCGCTCGAGTTCACGGAGCCGGATCAGATCACGGCGGGGGCGAACGTGCTGCTCGCCGCCCTGCTTGCGGTCGACGCGCGCGGCCTATGAACCCCGGCCGTCAGTTGCCGATCACGTCCTTCGAGATGCGCATGGCGACGAGCATGTTCGGCACGTCCACGACCTCGGCAATCTTGAGGTCTCCGGCCATCGAGGCCAGCTGGTAGGCTTCCTGCCGGGACAGGCCCCGCGAACGCACGAGGTAGTCGATCATCGCCTCGACGGCGTTCCGCGCCGCCTCGTCGATCGTCGGCGCGAAGCCGGTCACGGCGTAGAACTCGTCGGTCTCGTAGTGGGGCGACGGGATGGGTCCGATGCCCTTGATGACCTCCAGTTCGTAGACCACGCGCAGCGGCCCCTCGATCGCCGTGCCGCCCACCTCGCCGTCCCCCTGTGCGATGTGCGGGTCGCCGATCGAGAAGAGCGCCCCTTCCACCAGCACCGGGAAGTGCACCGTCGTGCCTTCGACCAGATCGCGGTCGTCCATGTTGCCGCCGTTCTGGCGGGGCGGGATGGTGACGAGCATCGAGTCGGTGTCCGGCGCCACCCCCATCACGCCGGGGAACGGCCGCAGCGGGATCCGGATCCCGGGCGCGAAATCGACGCTGGTGTCCCCCGGTTCGAACTCGAACGTCCTCAGATACGGTTCGGGAAAGCGGTCGGCGAGGAACCCGAATCCGGGAACGTTCGCAACCCAGCCCCAGTCGCCGAGTTCGATCTCGTGCAGCGTGACCGCGAGGAGGTCGCCCGGCTCGGCGCCCTCGACGTACACCGGTCCGGTCAGGGGATGGATGGGATCGAAGCTCAGCCTGGCGAGATCCTCGAACGTGGACTCCGGAGTCAGTTGCCCGTCCGACGCTTCCTCGAGATACGCCTCGATGACGGCGCCCGACTCCACGGTCAGGATCGGCGGAATCGTCCGGCTCCAGCGGTTGTGCGTCTGGTCCGCCGTCAGCGTGTGCTGCGGCTCCGGCGTGGGCGGCCCTTCGTCGGCCCCGCCGCCGGGCGCGCAGCCCGGCGCGAGGACGAGCGAGAGGAGCGCAACTCCGGTGGAGACCCTGCCACCCGGCGTCACGGCTCGTTCGCGACCGTGAAGTGGAGGGTGTCCACGACCGGCGGATCGAGCGGGATGTGCGCGGGGTTGGCCACGACGGCGATGAGGCGGTGCTCTCCGGCCGCGAGTCCTTCCAGCATGTACTCGGTGCTCCCATCCCCCATGTGGATGATCTGGGGGTCGTTCTGCGGGATCAGCTCGGAGAGCGGCGTGAGATCCACGTCGACGTACAGATGATGGTGCCCGGTGCCGACGACCGGTGGCGTGATGGAGACGATCTCGATCCCTTCCGTCTCCATGACGACCAGGACATCCGGACCCACCGTCGCGCCTTCTTCCGGCTGCGTGATGCGGACGGTGACGGCCGGCTCGGCGGGCATCTCTTCGGCCGGTTCCGCGGCCATCTCGGTGTCCTCGGCTTGTTCTCCTCCCCCGCAGGCGACGGCGAGCGAGAGCGGGGCGACGAAGGCAACGGGGATCCATCTCGGGCGCGGGAAACGCATGAAACCTCCTGGACGAACGATCCGTCGATGCGACACGGCTTCGGGATTCGCAGATTAGGGAAACGGACCCGCGCGCGCGAGACGCGCGGATCGATGCGGCACCGGATACAACGTTTCGGTCCACCGCATGTTCTGAAACACAGAGCGGAAGTCGACGAGGCAGAAAGGCGGCGAGCGCATGTCCTTCAGTTCAAACCCGGAGTGCCGATGAATCCACGCGCGGCCCTCCTCGCGCTGGGCCTCTTTCTCGCGTCCCCGGGTCGAACCGCGGCGCAGGAAACCCTGGCGCCGCCCGTTCCCGGCCCCATGCCCCTGGGGGCGGCGTGTGTCGTGCCGGATTCCATCGGGGACGGACTCCGCCGCATCGCGCGACGGGTCGGCGACGCCGTCGGCGTCTCCGCGCTGCACGTCGAGTCGGGCGCCCGCATCTCGTTCAACGGCGACCGGTCCTACCCGATGGCGAGCGTATCGAAGGTTCCGATGGCACTCGAGTTCCTGCGGCGCGTCGACCTCGGGGAGATCGATCCCTCCGAGACCCGCGTGGTGACGGTCGAGGAGTTTCGCGCGGGACACAGTCCGCTCGCCGACTGGTCGGGGGCGCGATCCGTGCGCGTCACGGTGGACAGCCTCTTCTCGCTCATGCTCGCGCAGTCGGACAACACCGCGACGGACGTGATCCTCAACATGTCGGGCGGACCTGAGGCCGCCACGCGGCACCTCCACCGGCTGGGCGTCGAGGGCGTGCGCGTCGACCGCTCCGAAGCCCGCACCTTCGCGGACCTGGTCGGACTGCCCGACACGATCCCGGAGACCGAACTGTATCGCTACCGGTACTTCCGGCTGCGCGACGCCCTGCCCGACGCGCACCGCCAGGCCGCGCGCGAACGCTACGGCACGGACCCGCGGGACACGGCCACGCCGGACGGGATGACGGACCTCCTGCTCACGATTCACGAGGGCAAGGGACTCACCCCCGAATCGCGCGCCTGGATCCTCGACGTTTTGAACCGGTCGCGGTCCGGACGCAGCCGGATGCGGGGGCGGCTGCCGCAATCGACCTTCGTCGCGCACAAGACGGGAACGATGGGCGGCGCCATCAACGACGTGGGCATCGTCACGCTGCCGGACGGCGCGGGGCACCTCATCGTCTCGGTGTTCGTGAACACGCTTCGGCGCCCGACGTGGCGGCGGGAACGCACCATCGCGGAGATGACGCGTCTCTTGTACGACTACTTCGGGGAGGAATTCAGGGAACGGGGCGCCGCCGTCGCGCTCGCGAGACGCTTCGGCACCCCCTGCGCCCCCTAGCAGCCTGCGGCAAGAGCCGCGGCAGGAGCCCTCAGGAGTTCCGGTTGCCGTTGGCGAAGATCCTGTACAGCGCCGCCCAGCCCACGGCGATGTAGACGAGCCGGGCGAGGGGGCCGAAGGCCGCGGCCACGAAGTTGAAGCCGATGAGGCCGATCAATCCCCAGTTGAGGGCGCCGGCCAGCAGCAGCGCGTTCGCCACTCTGTTGCAACTCTTGCCGTTCATGTATCTCTCCCGACTGAATCTGGTTGAAGATATAGTACGAACAAAAACCGACCGGGTTTCGCAAGGCCCGAATGCGCTCGGACGGGGTCCTCGGCGCCGAGACGATGCGGAGATGATCATTTGAGACGTCGCGAGTTCGTTGCCGCGCTTTCCGGCGTGCTCGCCGTGGCCGCCTGCGGAGACGGCGCCGGGCCCGCGCCACCGCCGGCGGCGCCGCCGCCCGCGCCCCCGCCCCCGCCGCCCGGGCCCGGGGCCGGGGCGGGCGGGGGCGGGGCCGGCGGGGGCCCCGCCGCCGCGGGCCCGGGGGGGGGCCCCACCCGCG
>VXOJ01000031.1 GCA_009840115.1 Gemmatimonadales bacterium
CTCCTCCGCTCCCCCACCGTCCCCGCCCCCATCAGGGGCGCACCCGGCACAGAGCCACGCGCCCGCAAGAAGGACGGCCGCAGTCGCGCTCGGACGGCGGACCGCTCCGGCGTGCGGGTGCTCGGGTCGATGTGGTCTGCGGGCCATGGAAGCCTCCCGGTGCGCGAGATGAGCCAAGGGTCGCAAGATGTTGGCGCAGACGATTCCTGAACAGACATCCGGCGCGCGGTCAGGCTCGCGATCGATCAGACGCGCGAGCCGCCCAGGCCCAGCCGGGCGGGAAGCCCTGCGACGTACGCCCGGACTTCGCGTTCGACGGGGCTCGCTTCGACATCACGTCGCGCTGCGGCCGTCTCCCGAAGCTCGGTGTACAGTTCGATCGCGGCCTCGAGCGCGGCCGCACACGCCTCCGCGTCAACGCCTGCGACGGTCCGTTCGAGATCGGTCGCGAAGGCGGGGAGCCGGTCCTCGATCCGGCGCACGCCGGTGGCCTCTACGCCAGCCCGTCTGAAAGCCAGCGGCGCCAGCACCACGGCCCGCCAAAACCCGAGGCCGTCCAGCGCCTCGAAGATCTCGCCGCGTTCGATCTTGTCGGCGACGTAATGCGCCCAGATCCAGAAGCGATCCTCGATCCAGTCCGGATCCGCGGCCGGGTAGCGGGGGGCGGCGCGGGCGAACGCGGCGCTCAGGCAGCCGTCGGCCTCCCACAGGATGACCGGGTCCTCGATCCGTTCGTGCGCGTCGTCGAGCGACACGAACTTCAGGTCCACGTGCAGGAGGGGAGGACCGTAGAGGCACACGAGCAGGCGCGGCTCTCCCACGTGCTCCCCCGTGAAGCCCGCCAGAAACGAGGGATCGAGTTCGGCGGCGATCGCCTGCTGCCGGTCGAGAATCTCCGGCCACGCCCCCGGTTCCACCGCCAGCACGAGATCGAGGTCCGAGAACTCGTCCATCTCCCCCGCGATGAACGACCCGCCCGCCGCCAGCCCGACAAGGCCGTCGATCGCGGGGACCGCAGCCAACGCGCGCTCGAGAAAGACGCGATGGCGGGTCGGCATGTGATTGTAGGTTCGCATCGAGAATTGCGATCAGAGTTCGGCGGTGAGGTGGGTGCGGTATTGCTGAAGTTCGGCGCGTTCGTCTTCGGGTAGCGCGGGGTGCGTGAGGTCGAGGGTGGCGAGCTGGTCGCGCACCAGCCGGGCGACGAGGAGCCGCATCCAGGGCTTCGAGTCGGCGGGGATCGCATACCACGGCGCCCACGGGCGGGCGGTCGCGTTGATCGCGTCCTCGTACGCGGCCATGTAGTCGTCCCAGTGCTGCCGTTCCTCGATGTCGGCGCGGTTGAACTTCCAGTTCTTGTCGGGGCGGTCGATGCGGCGCAGGAAGCGGCGGGCCTGCTCGTCTTTCGAGATGTTGAGCCAGAACTTCAGGATCACGGTCCCGTTCCGCGCCAGGTGCAACTCGTGGTCGCGGATCGACTCGTAGCGCTCCGCGCAGCGTTCCATGATCGGCAGCTTCCGCGGGAGCTTCTGCCGGTCGAGGAACTCGGGATGGACCCGCACGATGAGCACTTCCTCGTAGTAGCTCCGGTTGAAGATCCCGATCCGGCCCTTCTCCGGTAGCCGGCGCGTCGTGCGCCACAGGAAGTCGTGCCTCGCCTCCTCGTTGGACGGCGCCTCGAAGGCGTTGATCCGGAAGCCGGCGGGGTTCACGCCCGTCATGACCGCCCGCAGCGTCGAGTCCTTGCCGGCCGCGTCCATCGCCTGGAAGACCAGCAGCACGGCGTAGTGGCGGTGCGCGTGGAGACGCCGCTGGAGCCGCGAGATCTCGCGCACGGTGCGCTTCAACTCCTTTCTCATCTCGCGCTCGGGGGGCGCGTCGGGCGGCGGCGCCGTCACCGTCCGGGAGATGTCGAAGTCGCCGTCGTAGCTGACCCGGAACGGACTCTCGGGCGGCGAGAAGTCGATCATGGGCTGTCGGCCCGGTCGCGCGCGGAAGCCGTTCGCGGCGGCGTCAGAACCTCGAGCTGCGCAGCCAGGTGTCGGCGCGGACCCAGTAACGGTCGAACTCCCGCCGGGCCTCCTGCGCCTGTGCCGTCTTCTTCTGCGCATCCAGCGCCTGCGCGAGCCCGAAGTACGCCCAGCCCTGATTGGGAAGATCCTCGAGCGCGTCCCGGTACACCTGCTCCGCCTCCGCCGTCCGGCCGTTTTCGAGCAGGATGGCGCCGAGCGTATGGCGGACCGGCATGTGCCACGCCCGCGGCTCGGAATAGATGAGTCCGTCCTCCTTCTCGATCCCGTGCTTCAGCACCGCGACGGCGTCCTCCACCTTCCCCTGCGCGTTGAGGATCTCTCCGGCGAGGATCGAGCGCGGCAGCGCGACGACATCCGCGAGCGGGCTGTAGCGGAAGGTGGCGGAGGGATCCGCGTCTTCGAGCGCCTCGTCGATCTCATCCAGGTGGTCCTGCGCCACGTCGACGTGCCCCATCCGGAGGTAGGCCAGGCCGCGCGAGAAGCTCCACGCGACGACTTCCATGGGCTCGTCCGACGTCGGACCGTCGCCCGCCAGGATCTCGCTCCAGCGGCCGAACGCGGCGTAGGTGAGCGGGATGTAGGCCGCCCACGGGCCGCGGTGTCCGGACAGGTCCTTCGCCGCCTGGATCGCGACGGCGCTCTGCCCGTCCATCACGGCGGCGTTGAGCAGCATGTGCAGGTTGTGCGAGGGATAGACGCCGGGAGGCCCGCCGTGCGCGGCCTTCTGGTCCGCGTGCCACGCCTGCTGGTTGCCGCGCACCGCGTCGCCCCAGCGGCCGATGTTCATGTAGATGTGCGTCGGCATGTGGTGGATGTGGCTCACCGCGATCTGGTCTCCGAGGTGGTCCGAACACGCCTCGGCGAGGCCGGGATCCTCGGAGGCCTCCACGAGGTGGATGTAGAGGTGACAGGCGCCGGGGTGACGGATATCCCGCGCCAGGACGGTCTCGAGGATGGGGCGGATCTTCTTCACATCCTTCGCCTCGAGATCTACATCCCCGCGCCGGGGCCGCAGCAGCATCCAGGCTTCGGCCTGCAGCGTGAGCACGTCGAGGTCGTCCGGGTAGCGCGCCGCGACCTTGTCCATCTCCCGCGCGTACAGCGTGTCGAGCATGCGGCGCCGGGAGCGCTCCGGATCGGCCTCGAAGCGTACGGCGAAGGCGTCGATCAGCGCCTGCTCGACCTCGGTCGCGCGCGACTTGTGCTCCCGCGCCTTCTGCATGGCGGCGTGGGCCGAGCGCTCGTTGCCGGGCGACATGCCGCCGTTCAGGTACGGGGCCAGCGACCACGCCTCGCCCCAGTAGCATGAGGCGCACTCGGGATCTTCCGCTTGCGAGGCGCGGAACGACTCCTCGGCGATCGAGGTGCCGAAGGCGTACATGAACAGCAGGCCCTCGTCGAAATAGGCCTGCGCCTTCTCCGACTGCGTGGTGATCGGCCGATTGTGCGGACCGAGATTGCCGTAGAGCGGCGTGGAGTCCCCGTCGCCGTTCCCGGCCTGCGCGGCGCCGGCCATGGAGGCGCCCGCCATCCGTGGCGCCTCGCGCTGCCCGCTCGTACACCCGGCCACCGCCACCGCCAGACCCACCACCAACATCAGATCGCGTCGCCGCATCGCGCTTCTCCTCTAGATCACGGGGCCCGCCGCACACACGTCCGGCGGACAGTCGTCCTCGTATTCCCTGAAGTTCTCCCTGAAGAGCCGAGCCAGGTGCGCGGCCTTCTCGTCGTACGCCGCGGGATCCGGCCACGTCGCGCGCGGCCGCAGGATCTCGCCGGGTACGCCCGGCACGTCCGTCACGACGTGGACCCCGAACACCGGGTCCGGCTCCGTCGGCGCGTCGCCGAGTTCGCCCGCGTGGATGGCGTCGACCATCCGGCGCGTGTGCGGCAGGTCGATCCGCGCGCCGACGCCGAACGGCCCGCCGCTCCAGCCCGTGTTCACGAGCCACACCTTCACGCCGTGCTCGTGCATGCGGTCCGCGAGCAGGCGCGCGTACTTCGCCGGGTGCCACACGAGGAACGGACCCCCGAAGCAGGGCGAGAACGTCGCCACCGGATCGGTGACGCCGACCTCCGTGCCCGCGACCTTCGCCGTGTACCCGCTGATGAAGTGGTACATGGCCTGCTCGGGCGTCAACCGGCTCACCGGCGGCAGCACGCCGAACGCGTCCGCCGTCAGGAAGATCACGTCCGTGGGATGACCCGCCACGCACGGCACCTGCGCGTTGTCGATGAACTCGATCGGATAGCTGCCGCGGGTGTTCTGCGTGATCGACGAATCGGACCAGTCCACGCTTCCGTCGTCCCGCAGCACGACGTTCTCCAGCACCGCGCCGTAGCGGAGGGCCCGGTAGATGTCGGGCTCCTTCTCCTCGGAGAGGTCGATCGTCTTCGCGTAGCAGCCGCCCTCGATGTTGAAGATCCCCGCGTCGGTCCAGCAGTGCTCGTCGTCGCCGATGAGCCGCCGGTGCGGGTCGGCCGAGAGCGTCGTCTTCCCCGTCCCCGAGAGGCCGAAGAGGAGCGACGAGGCCCCGGTCGTCGGGTCGGTCGTCGCCGAGCAGTGCATCGAGAGCACGTCCCGCTTCGGCATGAGGTAGTTCATGATCGTGAACACGCCCTTCTTCATCTCCCCCGCGTACTCGGTCCCGAGGATGCAGGCCTCGTTGTCACCGAAGGAGAGATCGACGCTCGTCGGCGAGGTGACGCCGTCCACCGACGGGTCCGCCGCCTCCTGGCCCGCGTTGTAGACGACGAAGTCGGGCTCGCCGAACTCCGCCAACTCCGCGGGCGTGGGGCGGATGAGCATGTTGTGCATGAAGAGGGCGTGGTACGGGCGGTTGCAGATGATCCGGACGTTGAGGCGGTACGCCGGGTCCCAGCCCGCGAAGCCGTCGATGACGTAGAGGAGATCCTGCGCGTTCAGGAAAGCGCGCGCGCGGGCCCGGTTCCGCAGGAAGCTCTCGCGCTCGAGGGGGAAGTTGACCGGACCCCACCAGACGTCCCGCTCGGTCTCCGGATCGCGCACCACGTGCTTGTCGTTCGGGGAGCGGCCGGTCTTGGCGCCGGAGAACGCCACGAGGGCTCCGTTCGCCGCCTGGATCGCGCCGGGCTCGCGGCCGCTCAGCGCATCGGCGTAGATGTCCCCCACGGAGGGATTGCGTTTGATGCGGGTGACGCTGATCCCGTGCGCGCTGAGGTCCATGGTGCCGATTTCGGCCGTTGTAGTCGTCATGTGTCGTCGTCGCCATAATCAGGGGAGGGCCGACACCACGGCGACGAGCCCACGAATCGGGGACAGATCTCAGCGCCGAACGGAATCGGCGCCGACCGTCCGATTCACGAACAATCTGTTAAAATAAGCCTTCAGACTTGAGATGACTACCGAAACGGGGGAACCCTCATGACCGGCCGGATACGATCTTCGATCTCTGTCGGACTCGCCGTCATCCTTTTCGGCGCGGCGGCGGCCGCGATTCCAGCGGCGGCAAACGCGGCTCAGGAAGCGGACGACCCGCCGTGGCGCTGGTCCGAAGAGCGCGTGTTCGAGGCCGTCAACCGGGTACGCGCCGGGCGCGACCTGAATCCGGACTCGTGGCCGGACGGCGGCCGGGTGGCCGTGCTGCTCTCCTTCGACGTCGACAACGAGACGGTCTGGCTGCGGAACGGCGACACGAACGTGGGCGGCCTCTCGCAGGGGGAATACGGCTCGCGCGTCGCCCTCGGCCGCATCATCGACCTGCTCGACGAGTACGGGATCGCGGCCTCGTTCTTCGGCCCCGCGCTCAGCTTCACCCTCGCGCCGCACCAGATCGACATGATCCAGGCGTCGGGGCGCCACGAGATCGGCGTCCACGGCTGGATCCACGAGCGCAACGCGACCCTCCCGCGCGACGAGGAGGAACGCCTGCTGCGCATGGCCATCGAGCGGCTGACGGAACTCATGGGCGAACGCCCCGTCGGCTACCGCGCGCCGTCGTGGAACTTCAGCGACTCGACGCTCGACCTGCTGCTCGAGATGGACTTCCTTTACGACTCGTCGCTGATGGCGGACGACCGTCCCTACGAGATCAACCAGAACGGCGAGCCCACGGGACTCGTCGAACTCCCGGTGGACTGGATCCTGGACGACGCGCCGCTCTTCAACCCGCTCGGGGACCGCTACTCGAACCCGCGGGAAGTGCTGGAGGTGTACAAGGACGAGTTCGACGTGGCCTACGAGGAGGGGACGATGTTCCTCCTCACCATGCACCCGCACTACATCGGACACCGCTCACGGATCGTGATCCTGCGCGAACTCATCGAGCACATGCGGACCAAGCCCGGCGTCTGGTTCGGCACGCACCGCGAAGCCGTCGAGTGGGTCCGCGCCCAGGCAGGCATGCCCTAGCGTGGGGCGGTCTCCTCCAGCAGGTCGAGGATGAAGGCGAACTCGAAGGCGAGTTCCTCGTACGCCCGGTCGCGGCCCGAGCCGCCGCCGTGGCCGGCGTCCATGTGCGTCTTGAGGAGGAGGCGGTTCTCGTCCGTCTTCGTCGCGCGCAGCTTCGCCACCCACTTCGCGGGCTCCCAGTACTGCACCTGCGAATCGTGCAGCCCCGTCGTGACGAGCAGGTTGGGATAGTCCTTCGCCTCCACCTGGTCGTAGGGGGAGTAGGAGAGCATGTAGCGGTACGATTCGAGATCCGCCGGGTTGCCCCACTCGTCCCACTCGAAGGTCGTGAGCGGGATCGACTCGTCCAGCATCGTCGTCACGACGTCGACGAACGGCACGTGCGCGACCACGCCGCGGAACAGTTCCGGCCGCATGTTCACCACCGCCCCCATGAGCAGGCCGCCGGCGCTCCCGCCCCGGGCGAAGAGCTTCTCGGCGCTCGTGTAGCCTTCCGCGATGAGGTAGTCCGCCACGTCCACGTAGTCGGTGAAGGTGTTCTTCTTGTTGAACATCTTCCCGTCCTCGTACCACGCGCGGCCGAGTTCCTGTCCACCCCGGATATGGGCGATCGCGTAGACGAAGCCGCGGTCGAGGAGACTGAGGCGGGTGGAGGAGAAGGTGGGCTCCATGCTCGCGCCGTAGGAGCCGTAGGCGTAGAGGAGGAGCGGGTTGTCACCATCCTTCTCGAGGCCGCGCCGGTAGACGACGGACACGGGGACTTCCACGGCGCCATCGCGGGCGGGGGCGTGCAGCCGCTCCACCACGTAGTCCGCGCGGTCGTAGCCGCCGAGCACTTCGTCCTCCTTGAGCAGCGTGCGCTCGCGGGTGGACATGTCGTAGTCGTAGACCGAGCGCGGCGCGGAGAGCGACGTGTACCCGTAGCGAAGGATGTTCGTGTCCATCTCGGGGTTGGCCGACAGCGAGGCCAGGTAGGCCGGCTCGTCGAACGCGATCTGGTGCTCGTCTCCCTCCCACGCGCGGACGCGCAGGCGGGTGAGCCCTCCCGCGCGCTCCGAGAGGACGAGGTAGTTCCGGAACAGCTCGAACCCCTGCAGGAAGACTTCGCCCCGGTGCGGGATGACCGTCTCCCAGTTGTCCGTCGCCGTCGCGTCGACGGGGGTGCGCATGAGCTTGAAGTTCTCGGCACCGTCGAGGTTCGTCCGGATGTAGAAGTGGTCCCCGAAGTGGTCGAAGCGGTGCTCGTGCCCGCGCTCGCGCGGAAGGAAGAGGGTGAAGTCGCCCTCGGGGTTCGTCGCGTCGAGGAAGCGGTGCTCGTCCATCAGGGTGTGGGAGGAGGAGATGACGAGGTATTGCTTCGACTTCGTCTTGCGGATGCCGCTGCTGAACTCCTCGTCGTCCTCCTGGTACACGAGCACGTCGTCCGCAGGGTCCGTGCCGATCCGGTGTCGGTAGATCTGGTACGAACGCAGCGTGCCGGGATCGCGCCGCGCGTAGAAGAGCGTCCGGTTGTCCTCGGCCCACACCATGTTGCCGGACGCGCCTTCGATCGACTCCGGGTAGTCCTCTCCGGTGTCGAGGTTCCGGATCCGGATGGTGTAGATGCGGCGCCCGCGGGTGTCCTCGGCCCACGCCATCAGGTCGCCGTTGGAGCTGACCGCGGGGAAAGCGGCGTAGTAGTCGTGGCCCTCGGCGAGCGGGTTGACGTCGAGGATGACTTCCTCCTCCGCGTCCAGCGAGCCGCGCTTCCGGGCATGGATCGGGTAGTCCCGCCCCTCTTCGGTGCGCGTGTAGTAGAAGAAGTCGCCCTCTCGCACGGGCACGGAGAGGTCGGTCTGCTGGATCCGGCCCTTGATCTCCTCGAACAACTCCGCCTGGAGACCCTCGGTGTGGGCCATCAGCGCGTCCGTGTAGCCGTTCTCCGCCTCGAGATACGAGATGACCTCGGGGTTGTCGCGCTGGTTGAGCCAGTAGTAGTTGTCGACCCGCGTGTGCCCGTGCGTCTCCAGCTGCTCCGGGATCACGCGCGCGACGGGTGGCGCGACCCCGGCGTCGGCCGGGGATTCGGCGGCGGGGTCGGCACCCTCCCCGGTGCAGCCGGCGGCCTGGACGCTCACGGCGAGCAGCGCCGCGATGAGGGGGAAACGGTCATGGCATGCGGCCTTCGCTCGCGACATCGACGACTCCTTCGCTTCACTCGGATCCTGATCGCCCGCGTTTGTAGCCGTTACACTGGCGGCGGTGCTGCGCGCGTTTCACTGTTTTTCTCTTTCCAGTTCTCAAGGACGGAAACCGGGACATGATGATCGTGAGACATGAGAATCGCGTCAAAGGGTGCGTCGCACGGGCGGCGCTGGTGCTGGCGCTCGCGACGGGGTTCGCGTGCGCTCCGGCGCCCGTCGCGGAGCGCGCGGCCGAGACGGTCTATCCGGGGGCGTCGTGGGAGCGGATCGCGGATCCGGCCGGCGCCGGATTCTCGGGCGAGGCGCTGGATGCGATCCATCCCTACGTGGAGGGGATCAATACCTCCGCCGTGATGGCCGTGGTCGGGGGACGGGTGCTGTTCGAGCATGGGCCGGTCGACTCGCTCAGCTATCTCGCCTCGGTGCGGAAGAGCATCCTCGCCATGCTGTACGGGAACTACGTGGAGGACGGGACGATCGATCTCGAACTCACTCTCGACGACCTCGGTATGGACGACGTGCAGGGGCTGCTCCCGATCGAAAAGCGCGCCCGGGTCCTCGACCTCGTCACCGCCCGGTCGGGGGTTTACCACCCGGCTTCGAACGCGGGGGACAACCTCGCGGACGCGCCGGCGCGAGGTTCGCAGGAACCCGGTACGTACTACCTGTACAGCAACTGGGATTTCAACGCGTCCGGGGCCGTTTTCGAGCAGCTCACGGGCCGCAACATCTACGACGCGCTGGAGACCGATCTCGCGGTGCCGCTGAGGTTCGAGGACTGGGACCGGTCGATCCACCGCAAGTCGGGGGACGCCACGCGCTCCCGGAATCTCGCCTATCACATGGTCCTCTCCACGCGGGACATGGCCCGGATCGGATATGTGATGCTGCGGGACGGAATGTGGGAAGACGAGCGGATCCTTCCCGACGGGTGGGCCGAACGCATCACGAGCCTCGTCACGCCCTCCGAGGAGATGAATCCGGAGGGGCTGCGGGGCGGCGAGTTCGGCTACGGGTACATGTGGTGGGTGTGGGACGGCCCCGCAGTGCCGGAGGGATTCGAGGGGGCCTATAGCGGCCGGGGGGCCTACGGCCAGTTCATCACGGTCATCCCGTCGGTCGGCATGGTCGTCGCGCACAAGACGGTGCCCGACGCCCAGACGCCGTGGAGCGACTACATGGGCATCCTCACCCGCCTCGTCGCGGCCCACTGCGGCGCCGACTGCTGACGGTTCAGACCCTCCACTTCACCCACAGGGTCGGCGGCTTCCGGAACTCGTAGCCACGCGGGGCGGCGGGGCGGTCCGGGT
Organism: Gemmatimonadales bacterium; assembly: GCA_009840115.1. Lineage (GTDB taxonomy): Bacteria > Gemmatimonadota > Gemmatimonadetes > Palauibacterales > Palauibacteraceae > Palauibacter > Palauibacter irciniicola. Next base: position 9,917 of record VXOJ01000031.1, read on the forward strand.
CGAGGCGGAGTCCCGGGCAGCGGGTCCATAGCGTTTCGAGCACGACGCGCGTCTCGAGGCGGGCGAGCGGGGCGCCGAGGCAGAAGTGGCGGCCCACGGCGAACGACAGGTGGTCGCCGGCGTTCCGGCGGGTCGCGTCGAAGCGGTCGGGGTGCTCGAAGTGCGCGGGATCCCGGTTCGCCGCGCCCAGCATGCAATGCACGACCTCGCCCTCCGCGATGGGGACGCCGCGGATCTCGGTGTCGCGGGTGGTGTGGCGGGCGGCCGACTGCACGGCGGGTTCCCAGCGCAGCGTCTCCTCGATCGCCAGCTCCAGGGCGGCTTCGCTCGCGCGCGCCGCCGGCAGTTGTTCGGGGTGGGAGAGCAGCGCCCATACGGCGTTGGCGATCATCGACTCGGTCGTCTCGATCCCGCCGAAGAGGATGATGAGCGCGTTGGAGCGGATTTCCTCCACCGTGAGCGGGTCGACGTGGTCGCACGCGAGGTCGGAGAGGAGGCTGCCGTCCGGGTCCCGTTCGAGTTCCTCGAGGATCGGGACGAGCGCCCGGCCGAACGCGTCCGCCGCCCCCTTGCCGGCCGCGCGCACGTCCGGATCTCCGGCGAAGTTCGCCAGCGCGCGGGCAAAGTGTTCGTACCACTCGTTCACGCGCTCCGTCTCGGCCAGCGGGATGCCGAGCACCGACAACACCGAGTGGAGCGCGACCGGGCGCGCCACCCGCGTCCGCACCTCGCCGGCCTGCCATCGACCGGCCCGTCCGCCCCCAGCCGGTCCGGCCGCTGACCGCATCGCCTCCACCCGGCGCTCGACCTCCGCCACCAAGGGGGGCAGCGAAGCCGTCTTCATTCGGGACGCGTGGAACGGGGGCAGACACTTCCGCTTGTAGCGGATCTGCGTCGGACCCTCCGTCGTCATCATGTGGACGCCGAACATGTCGCGGATCGTCGAGGGCGCATCCGTCGTGAAGAGGTCGGGGTCCCGGAGCACGACGAGGATGTCGTCGCGCCGCGTGAGGAACCAGCGCTCGATCTCCGGCACCCAGGTGACGGGCTCCTCGGCGCGCAGCGCGGCGAAGATGGGGTAGGGATCGAACGCGAGATCCGCGAGACGGACCCGTGCCCCGAGCGGGAACCGATCGGCCGTCACAGTCCGGACCACATGAGTACGGCGAAGCCGACGAAGAGCGCGTAGACGCCGGCCACTCCGGCGACGATCCAGCGGCCCCGGCCGCGGTAGGCCCGGAAGAGGAAGAAGGAGACGGCCAGGACGAGCAGCACTTCGCCAATGGCCGCATACCCCCCGTAGTGGTCCGGATCCCAGTACGACACCGGGCTGGTGAAGCGCCAGTCGCTGAAGGGGAAGAAGTGGCGGTGCGCGTCCTCCCGGTGCAGCGGCAGGTCGCCGAGCGCGTGGAGGATCATGCTCGCGACGAACAGGGCCGCGGCGCCGAACCGGCCGGCCGCACGGAACCGACCCGCCCGCGACCCCGATCCGAGCCCCGCCATGGAACCTGGCTCGGCCGCATCTGCCCGCCGACCGGCGAGCAGTACGATCCCGAGGGCGATCGTGAGCAGGGGGATCGAACTCGGGATGTCGAACACGACCTGCCAGCGGGGGTCGAAGTAGCGCTCCGACCAGATCCGGCCCTCGGAGACGCCGCGCGCGAGCCGCTCCCAGAAGTAGAAGACGAGCATCGGGAGGTCCGGGGCGACGGCCCCGAGCGCGACGGGCAGCGCGTTGCGCTCGGACCGGCCCAGGACGATCAGGCTGAGCGCGGCGTGCGCCGGCGTCGTCACCGGGCGACCCGTGGTGAAGGCCGGCGCCGCACAGACAGTGCAGCGGCCTCCGTCAGACGCCCGCTCCGCGCTTCAGGCGGTGGAGGTGCCGGCGGCGGAACTTCGCCACCTTCGGCGCGACGACCGCCTGGCAGTACGGCTGGGTCGGATTCCGATTCAGGTAGTCGTCGTGATACGCCTCGGCCGGGTAGAACGTCACCAGCGGTGTGACCTCCGTCACGATGGGATCCTGCCAGATTCCCGCGACCGTGATCTCGGCCATCTTCCGCTCGGCCGTGTCCTTCTGCGCTTCGCTCTCGTGGAAGATCGCCGAGCGGTACTGCGTTCCCACATCCGCGCCCTGCCGGTTCAGCGTCGTGGGATCGTGGATCGTGAAGAACACATCCAGCAGATCGTCGAACGAGACTGCATCCGGATCGAAGGTGACCCGCACGACTTCCGCGTGCCCGGTGCGCCCCGAGCACACCTGCTGGTAGGTCGGATTCCGGACATGCCCTCCGGCGTACCCGGACTTCACGCCGTGCACGCCTTCGAGAAGCTGATACACGGCCTCGAGGCACCAGAAGCACCCCCCGCCCAGCGTCGCAGTCTCGGCTCTCTCACTCATCTATTCGAATCTCCGTAGTCGGTGGTGGTGGTCGTGGCGCGCTTCTGTTCCTCGACCATCTCGGCCACATCGGCGAGGAGGCGCTTCGCGTCGTAGACGATGCCGTCCTTGATCGTGTAGAGGATGCCGCCGACCGTCTCCACCTCGCCTGTCTCGTCGTTCAGGCGCCGCGCGCCCGTCCCGTACAGGACCTTCAGATTCTGGATCGGGTTCTCGTCCACGATCACGAGGTCCGCCAGCAGGCCTCGTCGCACGACACCGAACTCGATCGGCCGGCCCGTCGGCTTGAACAGCGTCTCGGCCGCGTGCATGGTCGCGGCGCGGATCACCTCCAGCGGATGGAACCCGGCGTGCTGCAGAAGTTCCATCTCCTGGATCGTGGAGAAGCCCATGAGGTTGTAGATGTAGCCGGCGTCCGAGCTCGCGGTGACGCGGCCGCCCATGTTCTTGTAGTCGTTGAGCAGGTCGTGCCACACCTCGAGGAAGTCGCGCCACGCAACCTCCTCCCACGTCGTCCAGTCGAAGTAGTAGGAGCCGTGGTCCTCGCGGTTCGCCTCGTAGAACTCCCACAGCGTCGGCAGCGTGTAGGTTCCGTGCCACGGCGCGTACATCTGGTCGTCGATGTCCCAGCTCGCCTGGTAGGCGGTCATCGTGGGGTCGAGGGTGACGTCGAGCGCGAGCATCTCCTCGAGGAAGGCGTTCCACTCCGGGCCCCCGCGCTCGTGGATGAGGCTCCACTGCATGGGCACCTGCCCGAAACGGTGCTGCTCGTCGTTGTAGTTCATCTCCGGGGGCCACGGCTGGACGTCGTAGTCCTTGTACAGCGCCTCGAACAGCCCGTAGAAGTGCGTGACGGTGCCGAGGCCGAGGCGCGCGGCGTCGAGCGCGTTCATCTGCGCGACGCCCATCTGGCCGAGATGGGCCGTGCTCCCGAGGCCGAGTTGGGCCGCCTCGTCGAGGAGCGCCTCCATGATCTCGGGGCGGAACGAGTTGAGCTTGAGCCCGTCGCCGCCCGACTCCTTCACGTAGCGCGCCCAGTCGCGCGCGTCCTCCGGGGTGTCGATCAGGCGGCCGCTCCATCCCTCTCCGCCCGCTCCCGTGAAGGGATAGACCCACATGCGGGGCGCCACGATCTCGTTCGCCGCGCTCCGCGCCTTCTCCCGGATCGACCAGTCGTGGGGGCCGAAGGCGACGCCGCGGCCGGTCGTGATCCCGTGCGACATCCACAGCTTGTACGTGTACTCCGCCTCCGGCGCCTTGGGGACGCCGCCGGTGTGCAGGTGGAGGTCGACGAACCCCGGCAGGACGTACATGCCCGTCGCGTCGATCTCGTGCACGACGGCGTCGGGGTTGCCCTCCACGGTGAGCCCGGGGCGCCGCGCCTCGTCGATGGGCCGCTGCGGGACGCCCACGCCGACGACGTCCACGATGCGGTTCCCCTCGATGACGATGTCCATCGGGCCGATGGGCGGCGCGCCGGTGCCGTCGATCACGGTGGCGCCACGAATGATGAGCCGGTCGTACGGTCCCTCACCCTCGTCCGGGCCCCGATCCGGAGCCCCGATCATCTGCATCGGCTGCAGGGCTTCCGCCGCCGCGGCCAGAAGGATCAGCGCCGAGAGCGCGGTGAGAGCGCTTCGAATCGCGCGGCCGGTCGTCTTCATGGGTCCTCCGAGGTCAGTCATCGAGATGGTAGAGGCGGCGGTTGTTTTCGTGCAGGATCATGCGCGCGGCCGCCACGGCCTCGTCGCGGGTCAGGATGCCGGCGTCGACGTAGATCCCGAGCGCCTGGGCGAGGAAGCGCCGGCCCCACTTGGCCGCGAGCCAGTAGAACTCGGGCAGGTGATAGGCGTCGCTCCCGAACAGGATCTTGGAGAGGGGCACGACCTCCATCACCTCGAGGAACATGCGCAGCATGCCGTGGTGGATGAGGGGCGCGGCGAGCGACAGTTCGAAGTGGCAGTTCGCGTAGAGGTGGGTGAGCCATGCGGCCTGCCCGATCAGGGGATAGCCGGCGTGGATGAGGATGACCTGCGGCATGCGCATCACTCCGCCGCGCTCGAAGCGGACCATCTCCTCCATGAGGAAGGGATCCTGGTTCCGCATGATCCCGCGCGGGGCCTCGCCGTCGCCGGCGTGGAACTGCATCGGCATGTCGCGCTCCAGACACGCCTCGAGCGCGAGCGAGTGGAGGTAGATCAGCGCTTCGCCCTGCAACTGCCAGTAGTCGTCGCGGTCCCGCGTGTCGGACGCCGGGACCTCGCCGCGCGCGCGCCGTGCCCGGAACGCGTCCCATGAGCGGCGGGCCGCCTCTCGATCGAAGTGCGGCTTGAGGAGCCCCAGCCGCGGGAGCAGGTAGGACTTCATCCCGTAGGAGGGGGCGCCGAGGTTGCCGTCGCCGTCGAGTCCCGCCTCGATCTCGGCCATCATCCCGGTCTCGATCTCGTCGATCCCGAGGTCGAGATCCTCGCGCATGAGACCCACGAGGATCGTGTCCACGCGCAGGATGTGGCGGCCGCGCGACGGGGCGATCGCGTCCTTGAAGCGGTCGATGCCCGCCTGGTCCATCCCCTCCCGGTAGCCCATGTCGACCATCGCGTTCTCGATGTTCGCGTCGGCGAACAGGGCGCCCAGATAACTCGCGTAGTCCCGGCCCCTCTCGTTCCGGGCCTCGATCACGGCCTCGAAGGTCGCCTCGCAGTCGAGGAAGCCGGCGAGTTCCTTCACGAGGTAGCGGAGGAACACGGTGTCGCCGGCCTGCTCGAGCACGCGGGCCCGCGTGGCCGCGATGTCGAACTCGGCGTCGAGGGTGGCGCGCTCCGAGGCATCGCCCGCCTGCCAGCGCCCGTAGACGCCGGCCGGGAAGTAGCGGCCCATCGGGAAGGCGGAGAGCGCCAGCCGCTCGATGAACGCGTCGGGATCCGTCTGCGCGTCGTCGAAGGTGATCGGGTGGCAGTGCGTGTCGTCGATGGGGATCTCGCGCAACTCGTCGAGCAACGCGCGAGCCGTCGCGTCCAACCCCTCGCTCCCGGCACGGGCGGAAGCGAATCCCGCTTCGCCGCCCGCGCAGGCTCCAAGCAGCGCACCGCCGCCGCCGATGCCGGCCAGACTCAGAAACTCCCTGCGATCGGGCATTCTGACCCCCTATGGTGTTGCTACACTTCGGGCCCGATTCGCCGCGTCTCCGTCAGCGAGACACCCCTCAGTCAGTGGCGGACCTCGGTGTCTACGCCCTCCTCCCCTTCGGAGCGGGCGATGATCGCGGCGCCGCACGAGTCGCTGAACACGTTGACCGCGGTGCGGTACATGTCGAGCGGCCGGTCGATGGCGAGCATCGCGCCCACGATCGTGATCGCCTCCGGGTTGTCGCCGAGGCCGATCGCGTTCAGCACGATGAAGATCACGACCACGCCGGCCGACGGCACCGCCGCCGCGCCGATCGAGGCGAGGAGCGCCGTCAGGACGACGATCGCCTGCTGGCCGATGGTGAGGTCGACCCCGAGCACCTGCGCGATGAAGAGTGCGCCGGCGCACTCGAAGATCGCCGTGCCGTCCATGTTCACGGTGGCGCCCATCGGCAGCACGAACGACGAGACCTTGTTCGAGACGCCCACCTTCTCCCGCAGCGTCTTGATCGTGACCGGGAGCGTGGCGCCCGACGAACTCGTCGAGAACGCGGTCAGGAGCGGCTCCCGCAGGTTCGCGAAGTGGATCATGGGCTTGATGCGGCCCAGCACGATGAGCAGGAGCGGCATCGTGATGAAGAGGTGGATCGTGAGCCCCGACCCGATCGTGGCGAAGTACTTGGCGAGCGCGGCGAAGCGGTCGAAGCCGGTCTCTCCCACCATGCGTGTAATGAGCGCGAAGACGCCGATGGGGAGGAACTTTATGATCCCGGACGTGAGCGCCATCATCGCCTGGAAGAAGGCGTTGAAGATGTCGGTGACGACCACGCGGGGCTTCTCCGGCAGTCCCGTGATCGCGGCGCCGAAAACGATGCAGAAGAAGATGATCGCCAGCATGTCGCCGGCGGAGGCGGCCGCGATGAAGTTGTCCGGCACGATGTCGAGGATGAGATCGACGGGAGAGTCAGGCGTGTCGAGTTCGGGCACATCCTGCTGCGCCGCGGCGCCCATGTCGGCGTTCACGCCCGGCCGGATGAGGTTCACCATCAGCAACCCGGTCAGCGCCGCCAGCATGCTGGAGACGACGTAGTAGCCCATCGTCTTGCTGAACAGGCGGCCGATCGCCCTCCCCCCGCCCACGGAGGCGACCCCGGACACGATCGACGTGAGCACGAGCGGCACGATGATCATCCGGAGCAGCTTCATGAACAGCTCGCCGATCCAGCCGATCGCATTGGCTGCGGGCAGCCCGAAGGCCCAGCCCACGCCGAGACCCAGGATCATGGCCGACAGCACCTGCCAGTGAAGCCGTCGGTACCAGGGGAGGGTGGGATCGTATTCCATTGACGTCTCCGGTGCGGCGCCGTCGGCCGGCGCGTGTCCAGCGTTGTGAGCGACCCGACCCAGAGGCGGTCAGGCCGCGATTCGAGCGAACGATCCAACGGGGGTTGATCGTGGTATCCAGACGGCGAGCCGGCAATGGGCGTCACTTCGTTCGCCGCGTTGAGCCCCCCGCGCGGCGGCTCTAGCTTCGGGAGACTCCAGCCCGCTTCCTGCGACGTGGGCAGCATCGCCCGGGAGGCCCCATGCCCACGATCATGCTTGCGGACAACCTCGACGCGCTCCGGGGCATGCCGGACGGCCACGCGGATCTCATCTACATCGACCCACCCTTCAACACCGGCCGCACGCAGCGGCGAACCCGGATTCAAACTCGACGCTCATCACCGGGTGAAGAAGGCGACCGGACGGGCTTCCAGGGCGAACGCTATGAGACGACGGTCGTCGGGACGCGGCGGTTCCACGACCGGTTCGACGATTACCTCGCGTTCCTAGCGCCGCGGCTGACCGAGGCGTATCGCGTTCTTGCCCCGCACGGGTCGTTCTATCTCCACGTCGACTACCGGGAAGTGCACCACTGCCGACTCTTCCTCGACGACCTGTTCGGACCCGACCATCTCCTGAACGAGATCATCTGGGCGTACGACTACGGCGCGCGGCCCCGGGCCCGATGGCCGGCGAAGCACGACAACATCCTCTTCTACGTGAAGGATCTGTCCAACTACGTCTTCAACGTGGACGAGATCGAGCGCATCCCGTACATGGCGCCGGGACTGGTCGGTCCAGAGAAGGCCGAGCGCGGCAAGCTGCCCACGGACACCTGGTGGCACACGATCGTCCCCACAAGCGGCGCCGAGCGGACGGGTTATCCGACCCAGAAGCCGCTCGGCATCCTCCGCCGCATCATCACGGCCTCCTCGAACCCCGGCGACCTCGTGCTCGACTTCTTCGCCGGCAGCGGCACGGCCGGCATGGCCGCCCACGAACTGGGCCGGGACTTCCTCCTCGTCGACGACAACCCGGAAGCGCTCGAGGTGATGACGAAGCGGTTCAAGTCCGTCCCCGGCATCCGCTGGGAAGGGCTTCGAGCGTGAGCCGTGTGCCATGACTTGCGGTACATATGCCGTAAAAGGCATACATCTGAGCGGACTGGACGGCACTTGGCGCGGCTCGCGGTGGAAGGAGGATCATGATGGCACTGAACGTGAACGACGTCATCGAGGGACTCGACACGCAGCGGCGGCGAAGGGTGGAGGCGCGCGCCGCTGAACTCATCGCGGAGGAAATGACGCTGCGCGAGCTGCGCGAGGCCCGGCGGCTCACCCAGGTCAGTCTGGCGCGCGAACTCGGCATCGGCCAGGAAGGCATATCGCGCATGGAACAGCGTAGCGACCTCCTCCTCTCGACTCTGCGCAGGACCGTCGAGGCCATGGGCGGCACGCTCGCGCTGGTCGCGAGTTTCCCCGACCGGCCGCCCGTCGAATTATCCGGCATCGCCGATCCGGACTAGAAACCCCGGCTCCCCGTCTAGCCGTCGCGGTGGGCGGTGTCGGGGGAGAAGGCGGGGAGGCAGACGGCGATGTATTCGGCGCCGTCCGGGCCGGGGGTGCTGTAGCGGACCCATTCGCCCGGGTGGGTGACGATCGCCTGGCCGGCGTTCACGTCGATGACGCCGGCCTCGTGCTCTACGCGCAGTGATCCCCTCAGCACGACGGTGATCTCCTCGAACTCGGGGCGCTGACCCGGTTCGACCCAGCCGGACGGCGCCACCATGCGCGCCACGCTGGCGCCGTCGTGTCCCGTCCGGATGCGGCCGGCGTACTCCTCGATCCGCTTGGGTTGGTTCCCGGCCGCCTCGATGACGGCCGGGGCTTCGATCAGCGTGGGCATCCCCGGAACGGGCTGCGGACGACCCGGGAGTCCCTACATCCCCGCGTTCGCGAGGGACCGGACGGCGTCAGCCAGCATGCGGACCTTCGCGGCGTCTCCCGCTCCGGCGGCCCCCCGGGATACGCCGTCGGCCAGCGAACGGAGGACGTCGGCGCGGGCGGATCCCGTCATCTCCTCGGCCTCGGCGAGTCCGGCCCGGAGACGGTCGATCCTCGCGGCGGCGAGCCCGCCGTGCCGCTCCAACTGGTCCAGGTAGGCCCTCGCGAGCGCGAACGTCGCGGGCCACTCGAAGATCGGCTGACCCTGCGAGTTCAGGTGCGTCAACTGCACGGAGTTCGCGGCGTCGATCTCGTTCTGCGTGAGCGCCGTGCTCGGGACGAGTTCGAGGATGTCGAGCCCCCGGGCGATCTCGGAGTTGACGATGACGCCGTTGTACCAGTAGACGGACCAACTGCCGCCCATCTGCATCTGGCTGCCGTCCACCGGACCGCGGTCGAAATAGGCGATCTCGACGGGGTCCGTCGGGTCGGTCCAGTCGATGAGTGAGATTCCGCCCTGGTACCAGCCCTGGATCATGATGTCGCGGCCGGGGATCGGGATCAGCGATCCGTTATGGGCCACGCAGTTCTCCTCGGGCGTCTGCGGGGCGGAGAGCTTGAAGTAGCTCTGGAACTCCATCTCCGTGCCCTCGATGGTGAAGATCGCGTTCGCGCCCCACTCCATCGGGTCGGAGGCCCGGCACTTCGGCTGGCCGCCGCCGCCCCACTCGTCCGTGAACAGGATGGCGGTGCCGTCGTTGTTGAACGTGGCCGAGTGCCAGTAGGAGAAGTTGGAATCGGCCACCGCGGAGAGGCGTCTCGGGTTCTCCGGATCAGAGATGTCGAGGAGCATGCCGTACCCCTCGCACGCCCCGCCGGCCAGACCGATGGCCGGATACACCGTGATGTCGTGACACTGCGTCGGACCGGCGTTCAGGTCGATACCCCCCATCTGCTCGGAGATCATCTGGTTCACGAACTCGTGCAGCGCAGCGGTGTCCTGCGCGGTGGGTTCTCCCTCTCCGCCACGGAGGACGACCATGGAGTCCAGCATCACGGTGACGAACTGGGGCGGAAGCGCCATCGTCTGTCCCATCACCTCGACGAAGAAGGCACCCTGCGCGCGGGCCTCCTCCATCTCGGCCCGCTCCGCCTCGGTTGGGCCGTGCCGGGGCGGGGCAACCAGATCCTCTAAAATGCGGGGCTAACTCACGACGGTAGCGCTCGCGGGGTCCGCCAGCGGCACGCGGATGACCTCGAGGCGGAAGAGGGCGGTGTTCGGATCCTCATCCGGTGGCGCGCCGGAGCAGCCGGCGAGTTCCTCGGCCGGCCGCACCGGGGCTGAGCCGGAGACGTAGATGTAGACGTTCTCATCATCCCCGGGATGCTCAAGAACGGTGTGCGTGTGAGAGCCGCGGCAGGTCTGGACGTTGGCGACGTATTCCGGCGCCGTGATGTCGGAGATATCGAAGATGCGGATGCCGCGGAGCCGGTCGTGGCTCACGGCCTCCTCTACGCCCTGCTCACCGCAGTCCAGCCGCCCGCCGAACCCCTCGCCGGACACGAACAGAAGGTGCTCGTAGACGGAGACGTCGCTCTGCGAGGCGGGACAGACGTACGTCACGACCGAGACGGGATTCGCCGGATCCGAGATGTCCCAGATCTGAATGCCGTCGTAGTTGCCCTGGATCGCGTAGGGGCCGGTGAAAGCGAGATCGGAGTTCGAGGTGCCCACGAACGGGTCCGGCGGAGGCGTGGTGGACACGAGGTCGAGGTTCCAGATCGCCTCGCCCGCATCGAACATGCCCGGCGCCAGACCGACGCGCGGGTCCGGCGTGGGCGGATTGACCTGAAGCCCCGTGGGCGCAGCGGCCGGGGTGGCGGGTGCGGCCGCCATGCCGGCCGGCGTCGACCGGTAGGAGGAGCAGGCGGTCAGCCCCCCGAGGACGATCACGCCGGCGAGCAGCGTCGCGGGGCGCGGGGCGAATCGGGTGTCGTTGCGTTCCTTCGTCACAGCGGACATGTCGGATCCTTCGATTGGGTTGAACTGCACGAATCAGCCGCCCGGCTCCGGCGCGGCGAGCGCCTCGAGCATGATTTCCATGCGGGCGATTTCCGTGGCCTGATCGACGTGGATGTCGGAGGCCAGCTTGAACACGAAGTCGTCCTGCGCCGCGCCATCGGTGGCGAACAACTCCCGAACCATCGTCACGGCGCCCTGGTGGTGCTGGATCATGTACCGGAGGAAGAGGCGGTCGAAGTCGGGGCCGCGTGCGGCTTCGAGCTCCGCGAGTTGTTCGCGGGTCAGCATCCCGGCCATGAGCATGGCCCCGTCCCCGTGACCCCGCATGTCCCCGGTGTCGGGCACGGGGAGGCCGCGGTCGGAGAGCCAGCGGCTCATGACCGCGATCTCATCGGTCTGCGCGTTGATGATCCTCGCGCACAGCGTCCGGATCGAGGGACTCGCGCCGGCCTCCGGCGCGAAGCCCGCCATGACCAGAGCCTGCGCGTGGTGCGGGATCATGTGGGTCATGAAGCGGATGTCCGCCTCGTGCGCGCCTTCGAGCGCGGCGTCCGTGCGCGCCCGGTAGATCGCTTCGAGTTCCGCCACCCGCGCCGCGTCCGGGCGAACCGCGTTCGGGCGAGTCGGTGTCTCGGATGGACGGCCGCCGGACCCCGCGCTGGCACACGCCTGCACGACCGCGAGCAGGCCGAAGAGTGCAACGCGCATGGCGCGCGTGACGTGCGTGGTGTGGTGGGTCCTCATGCTTCGCCGCGTGGTGACGTCCGTTACCGAGGGGCTGTCCGGCGTGAAATCTGCCGAACAGGCATACCGAATCAGGCGTACGAATACAATCCTGTACGGTTTCGCGGCGGAGGGAGGCGGGCGGCTACGGGCCCCGGTCGTAGCGGTAGAGCCCGACCTCCTCCTCGTCCAGGGCATCGCGCTGGAGGAGTACGAAGCGGTCGGCATCGATGGCCAGCACGCTCGCTTCCGCGGGGAGATCCAGCCATCCCCGCGGCGGTCCGTCGGGGCCGAGGACGAGCCAGCGTCGGGTCTCCTCGCCGGGGCGGGTCACAAGCCCGATCCAGACCATCTCGTCGGGACCCAGGACGGCTGAGTGGAAGGCGGGGTGCGTCTCCCGGTAGGGTGCGTTCTCGACGAAATCCATGAACCAGTCGGGGGCGTCCGGACCCCTGCGCGCGAGCCGCTCCGCTCTCCACGTCCCGATTTCTTCGGCCGTAACGGCCCACCCGCCAGCCGAGCCACGGATCCGACGCGTCAGACTCCCGTCCGCCGCGTGCACGGAGAGGCTCAACGCGTCGGTGTCGCCGATCAGGGCCCGGTCCCTGAATCCGCGGGCGATGATGTCCCGCCCGAACGCGGGTTCGGTGCGGGTGAACCCGCCACCGGGAATGCCGCCATAGCTCCACTCCGTGGCGGGCAGCACGCCCAGTGTGTCCGGGTCGGTCTCAAGATCCTTGAACGACAGCAGGGGGGTCGTGTCCCTCTTCATCCCCTCGGGCAGGAAGTACCGCTGTTCTCCGAGGATCGCGAGCATGTGCCCCGCGGCGTCTCTCGCCAGCGGCTTCAGGCTCACGATGGCGCTCTGGGCGGAGAGGGGTGACGACGTGAGGAACTCCCCGTTCTCCGAGAACTCGTTGAGACGGGCCAGCCGCGCATCGTAGGCCAGGAACCCCGAGTCCGTTGCGAGGAGGGTCGTGATCTCGCTGAACTCGCCCGGCCCCTCGCCCTGCCCGCCCACCTGGCCCGCCGGCGAACCGTCGCCGGAGAAGAGCAGCACCTCGCCCGAACCGGTGTTGGCGAGCGCGAGGCCGCCGCTACCGAGGAGGAGGGCATCGCCGACCCAAAACAGTTCGACCCCGAGATTCCGGGTGGAGAAAACGAGGTTCGCCTCCAGCTCGGGCGCCGACAGTTCCTCCACTCGACCCAGAGAGATGTTCGTGACGCCCGCCGAATCGGTGACCTGAACCGTGCTCCCGGCCTGACCGGCCGCCTCGGAGCGGGAATCGCCGCACGCGATGGTCGCGCAGCAGAGGAGTCCTGCGAAGAAGAGTCTGCTCATGCCTCCTTGGATGCGGTAAGCGGCCCGAGGGTTTTCTCCGCGCGCCGTTACTGGGACGCGGGGACGCCCAGGGCGCGGCGCAGGGCTGCGGCGCCGCCCACGACGGGCAGCGCGATGCGGGTTTCTCCGAGGTCGACGGTCAAGGTCGTGCCGGGGTCGGGGTGCAGCGTGAAGAACTTGTCGCTGGAGAAGATCATCAGGCCGATGCGGGCTCCGGCCGGGATGACCTGGTCGTCGGGCTGGAGCGCGAACTCGAGGTCGACGAACTCCCCCGGCGTGAGGGGTGTGCCGGCGCGGGGCGAAGCGATGTCCTCGGCGCCCGCGTTGGCGGGGTCGGCCCATCCCTTGGTGATGATGTTGTCGTTGATCTCTCCGCCCTCGGTCCACGGCAGCGACACCAGCCACACGGACAGATTGGCCGCGGTCGCGTCCGCCGACATCCGCACGCGGACGGTCGCCACGCCCGACAGATGGACGTCCTCGCGCAGTTCCGGCGTCGCGTACATCAGGCGGTGGTTCGACCACTCCGCCGCGGCCAACTGATCGCCGGTAAGCGTGAAGTTGTCGATGATCGCACCGGTGCCGGCGTCCGCATCGTCGAGGGAGAGCGTACCGGTCCAGTGTCCGTCACCGCCGGGCCGGAGCGTCACGGCGTCGGCCTCGTGGTGCGGATAGCTCGCGTAGGGCGTGGGCTCGGAGCGGTTGTCTCCTTCCCGCACGATCCACGCCGCCGGGTCTCCCTCGACGCCGTTCTCGACGCCGACCACGTAGCGGGTGAACCACCGGTTCATGAGTTCGAGCGGCGGCGCCCCGCCGTGCCCGCCCTGGTGGTAGTAGATCTGCAGCGGCACGCCCCGCTCCCCAAGCGCCATCGAGATGCGGTGGCTGTGCTCGGGCATGACGTTCCAGTCGTTGAAGGCGTGGCTCATGAGCGTGGCCGCCCGCACGCCGTCGACGTGGTTCAGGTAGTCGCGGCCCGCCCAGAAGTCGTTGTAGTCGCCCGTGACGCGGTCCAGCCCCGCCGTCATCTCGTCGCGCACGTTGGCGAGGCAGTAGTCGCGGACCTCCGGGAAGCCGCTGAAGATGAAGTCGAACAGGACGTCGACGTCTTCCCCCGGATAGCCGCCCGGCGACCGCACCAGCCCGTTGGAGCGGTAGTAGTGGTAGTAGGACGTGTTCGGCGCGATGGGGATGATCGCCTCGAGCCCCTCCACGCCCGTCGTGGCGGCGGCGAGCGGGAGCGTCCCGTTGTACGAGGTGCCCGTCATCCCGACCCTTCCGGTCGCCCAGTAGGCCTCGACTTCCTCGTCCCCGTCCACGCTCGTGAAGCCCGGCGCCCGGCCGTTGAGCCAGTCGATGACCGCCTTGGGCGCCAGCGATTCGTTGGCGCCGCCGACGGTCGGGCAGCCCTGCGACTGGCCTGTCCCGGGCGACTGCGAGTGGACCACCGCGAACCCCCGCGGCACCCAGGTCGCGACGTGCGAGTTCGAGATCCGCGGCTGGTTCGGGATGTGCTGGATCGTGGCCGGGAACGGGTCGCGTGGCGGGGCGTCGCCGCCCACCTCCTGGCGCAGGTCCCAGAAGTGCGCGAAGTCGATGCCGGCGACGCCCGAGTAGTAGGGGCTCGTCTCGTAGATGACCGGCACCCTGAGCCCCTCGCCATCGGTCTGCGCGGGACGCGTCACATCCAGGTGCACGCGGTCCGGCCGGCCGTCGCCGTCGGAGTCGAACTCGGTCTCGACCCACAGTTCATGCCGGATCCAGGCGGACGAATCAGCGAAGGCGGGGACGATCTGCGCCTGCCCGTCCTCGATCAGGTGCCCTGCCTGCGCGGCGACCGCCGCCGGAAGCGGGATGAGCGCGAGAAGGGCCGCGACGGGCGTGGCGAAGCGCGATGAATTCATGGGTTGGCTTTCCGATCTGGTCAGTGGGTGGCGGTCGGTCAGTGGGTGGCGGTCGGCGGCGCTTGGCTTTCAGGGGCGGCGCAGGGGGCGGCCGGCGAGTTCGCCGGTCACCTCGTCGTCGCGGATCGCGAAGCGGCCGTTCACGAGCAGGTGCATGACGCCCTCGGACAGCTGGTGCGGATCCTCGTACGTCGCCCGGTCCGTGAACCGCTCCGGGTCGATGACCGCGATGTCCGCGACCAGACCTTCGCGGATGTAGCCACGATCGTCCAGTCGCAGGAAGTCCGCGGCGAGGCCCGACATGCTCCGGATCGCGAACGGGAGTCCGATCGCGCCGTCCCGGTCCACGAAGTCCTTGATCTTCTTCGGGAAACCCCCGTACACGCGAGGATGCACGATCTCCGCGCCCGGCGCGGGCGTGGCGCCGTCCGTGCACGTCATCATCCACGGCATTGTGGCGAGATAGCGCGTGTTCTCGACGTCGTAGAGTTCGCGGTTCATCACCCAGGGGTTGGACTCGGACATGATCTCGCGCACGGCCTCGGGGACCGGCAATCCTCGCTCCGCCGCCACGTCGGCCAGCGTCTTGCCGTTGAACTCGGGCCTCGCGTCGGCGAACACGATCTGTTCCGGCCCGCCGCGGATCTCGAGCATCTCCATCGTCTGCACGTCGAGGACCCGTGCAGTGTCGGGATGCTGGAAGCGGCGCACCATCTGCTCCGGCCCGCCGGCCTGCGCCCAGCGCGGGATCGTGTAGGCGCGCAGGCTCGACATCGTGGACGTGTAGACGTGCTGCGCGCCCGCCACTTCGAGGCCCTCCGCGCGCGCCGAATCGATGATCGCCGCGCCTTCCGAGGCCCGTCCGTACAACGCCGCTCCCTGTGCGTTGAAGTGGCTGAAGATGGTGCGGAGGCCGGACTCCGCCCCGATGTGGATCGCCTCGCGAATCGAGCCGTGGTAGCCGATCCCCTGGTATGCCGCGCCGAGATCCCGGTCGTGCGTGTCGTAGACCGGGGCGTGCTCGCCGCCGATCGGGTACTCCGCCGCGACGCGGCCCAGTTCGATCACCTCGTCGGCCTCCGCGTAGTACCCGGGCGTGTAGAAGAGGCCCGTCGAAAGCCCGAAGGCCCCATCCTCCATTCCCTGTCGGACGAGCGCCTTCATCTCGTCGAGTTCTCCCGCGGTGGGATCGCGGTCGTCCATGCCGATGACGGCCCCGCGGACGGAACCGTGTCCGATGTAGGAGATGATGTTCTTTCCGACGCCGGACTCTTCGAGATCCGCGTAGAGCCCGGCGAGGTCCGTGCTGCTCGAGCCGTCGACCCCGATGACGCCGGTCGTGATCCCCTGGGTGAGGAATTCGACCGCCCCGAGCCCGGACGCCTCGCCGACGCTGATGACCGTGATGTGGCTGTGCATGTCGATGAAGCCGGGCGTGAGCAGCAGGCCGTCCAGCGCGATCGTGTCCCGCGTCGCCACCTCCGCGCCCGAGGCATCGCCGACGAAGGTGATCCGGTCGCCCTCCACGGCCACATCGGCCACGAACGAGGGCTCACCGGATCCGTCGATGACGGTCGCCCCGGTGAACAGCACGCTCGTCGGGACGATCTCCGCCTCCACTTCCGGCGCATCGCCCGGCGCGCAGGCCACCGTCGCACCCGCGAGCGCCAGACACGCTGTGGAGATCCGCCATCGCAGCGGGATCGCGGCCGGCATACTCTCAACGCGTTCGCCGTTCATCGGTTCTCCCCTTTTCGACCCTTCGACCGAGGCTGCCCCATGCCGGCACGTCCACACGGGCGGGCGCTGGACGCCCTGCGACCCACGACCCTGGAGACGGGAACCGCCCCCTTCGCCGAGGGATCGTGCACCATCACGATGGGGATGACGCGCGTGCTTTGCACGGCCTCCGTCGAGGAGAGCGTCCCGCCGTGGCGCGAGGGACGCGGCGGCTGGGTGACGGGCGAGTACGCCATGCTGCCCCGGGCCACAACCGAGCGCACCCGCCGCGAGCGCCGCGGCGCGCGGGGCCGCACCCAGGAGATCCAGCGCCTCATCGGCCGCTCGCTGCGGGCGGCCGTCGACCTCGCGGCGCTCGGCGAGCGGACCGTGACCGTGGACTGCGACGTCCTCGTCGCCGACGGCGGCACCCGCACCGCCTCGATCACGGGCGCCTGCGTGGCCCTCGAAATGGCGTTCCAGCGGCTGGTCTCGGACGGCGCGCTCGAAGCCAGCCCGCTCCGCCAATGGGTCGCCGCAATCAGCGCCGGCATGGTGGACGGTGAGGCGAGACTCGACCTGGAGTACGTGGAGGACGCCGCCGCCGACGTCGACTTCAACTTCGTCTACCTCGAGGACGGACGCCTCGTCGAGGTGCAGGGAACGGCGGAAGGAGCCCCCTTCACCCGCGACGAACTCGACGACCTCCTCCGCCTGGGCGCCGCGGGCGCCGAGACGTTGCTTCGGATGCAGCAGACCACCGCCGTTCAGTTCGGCCGGCCCCGGGGCCTGAACAAGGTATTCGACGATTTCGATGCTCGCGGGGTGGGCCGGCGAATGTCTGAAACCTGACTCGCGAGGCGCTCCCGGACGACGCTAGCGGCCAACGGGGCGCGTGATTTCCACCATCAGTTCACCGCCTGCGGGTAGTCCGCCCGGGTCCGTCGCGGTCATTCCGATTCGCAGAAAGCCGGTCTTTGTACCGCTCACTCTGATGGTCGTCGGAGAGAGAGCCGACAGGGCGACTCGGCCGGTCGGAACGGAAGTGTTGAAGAATGTGGGGGCCGGTCCAAGCGGGACTGCCTCATACGTCAGGGCATCCCCCTCGGGATCGAGGAAGTACCGCGACATGTCAACGACGAACGGGACGCCCGACGGAACAACCTTCCGATAGGCGAAACCCGTCTGAATCACCGGAGCCGAGTTGGGACGAGCCGTGGCGGAATCCACCAGAACCTTGAAGTCCTGCTTCGTCGAACCTCCGCGGGTGGCGGCCGTGGCAGAAACGACGGCCCAACCCAGATCCAAGCCGTCGATTGTAAGCAGATGGTCCGAGACCGAGACGGCCGCCGTGTGGGGCGCTGACGAGGTCGCCGCGAACGTCCGCCCCGGTTCATCCGTAAAGTGTCGCCGCAGGTTCACGGTAGCGGTCCGCCCTTCGAGAATCTGCAGAGAGGGGATCCGCCGGCTCACGAGAGGCGCAGGCGGGATCGAACCCGGTGGGCGTAGGGGCGGCGTGGGTGACGTCTCCCCGAACTCAAACGTCTGTTGCGCCGTCAGGCCGCGGGGGTCGGTTGCGGTGACCGTCACTGTTCCCGAGCGCGACGGATGGACCGTCACAAAGCCGTCGGCAACCGTTACGTGCAATTCGGTACGGCCGCTGCCCGTGGCCGTGAACGCAAGAGAATCCCGGTTGGGATCGTGAAAATACGGCCAGACAGCTACTTCCGGATACGGTGACGCATAGCGCCAGTCCCTGTACACGGGCGGGATCTCGCCCACCGCAATCGGGGCCCTGTTGCCCGCAGGGAAGGGCCCGGCGGCGTCGCCCCCACAGCTCGACAATGAGAAACCTGCAGCCAGAATCGTCGCACCGAGGATCCAGAACCGAAACGACCACTGTCCCCGAGGATCCCCAGGAACCGGGTCAGCGGCGGACAGCGCGGATGAGGTGGTCGAGGAGGGGGTATTCGCGGTCGAGGTAGGTATTGCCCGCCGCGACGATCCGGGTCTGGTCGCCTCGGCGGAGGCCTCCGCCGGAGTTCTCTCCGTAGCCCGAGTAGAGCGCATCCACGACCTCCATCCCGCTGATGACCTCGCCGAAGGGGGCGAACCCCGTCGAGTCGAGCCGCACGTTGTCCACAAGGTTGATATACACCTGGGTGGCGCGGGTTCCGGGGTCCGTGAAGGCGAAGGTGATGCGGCCGCGGGTGTTGGAGGCGACGACGGGATCATCGGGGATGTAGGCGTTCATCCACTCGGCGGTGAGGGCGGGGTCGCCGGCCAGCCCCCACTGGACGATGAAGTCGGGGACGACGCGGTGGAAGCGGGCGTCGTCGTAGTAGCCGGATTCGACGAGGGTCAGGAACCGCTCGGCACCGAGCGGCGCCCACTCGCGGTGGACGGCGATGACGAACTCCCCCTGGCTCGTCTCGACCGCCACCTCCACCGGGCCGACCGTGACGGACGTTCCGGCGCCCCCGGCCTCCGGGACGGGCTCGACGCGCTCGCAGCCCGAGACGAGGATCAGGGTCGCCGCGAGGAAAGGCGCGGCGCGCCCCCGGATCCTCACCTCAGGAACTGCTCGAAGAAGTCGAGCATGTCGAGGAGCATCTGGCGGCGGTTCGCCTTCCCGTACACGTAGTAGTTCTCGTTCGGATACGTCTTGTACTGGAAGGGCTTGTAGTAGTTCTCCAGCGCCCGCGCGAAGATCTCGGACTGGTCGGAGCCGGGATAGCGGCCCACGCCGTGCACGAGGAGGACCGGCGTGGAGACGTCGGCGACGTGCGAGATCGAGGAACTGTGGCTCCACACGTGCTCGCTCGTCTCGAAGGGCCCCAGTTCGTGGTCGAGCAGCTTGATGTGCCGCAGTTCGTTCTCGCCGTGGTAGAAGTGGACCCAGTCCGTGTAGCCCGAGCCCGGGATCGCGGCGCGGAAGGCGTCCGGCGCGAAGGCCACCGCGTACATGCTCATCACGCCGCCGTAGCTCGTCCCCGTAATCCCGATCCGCTCCGGATCGACCTCCGGGAGCGCCCGCATGTAGTCGGCGCCCGCGACGACGTCCTCCAGGTCGCAGTGCCCCCAGCAGCCGTTGTTCGCGTCGGCGAAGTCCTTCCCGTAGCCGGAACTCCCCCGGATGTTGGGCAGCAGCACGACGTATCCCCGCTGGACGAAGAACTGCACGTGCTGCTGGAAGGTGTCGTGGAACTGCGACGTGGGACCCCCGTGGATCCACATCACGCCGGGCAGGCCGTCCCCCGCCGCGGCTCCCGGCGGCCGATAGAGATAGGCCGGGATCGAGTATCCGTCCGTGCTCTCGTAGCGGATCTTCTCCGGCGCGACGAGCCGGGCGTCGAAGTTGCCGGCCGGCATGGAGGAGGTGAGTCGCCGGCTGATCCCGTCCTCCAGCGAGACGACGTGGAGGTCGCGCGGGCTCAGGAGGTCCTCCTGCAGATATGCGATCGCCTGGCCGTCCGGCGACCAGGACGGGCTCGACGCGACGCCGCCCTTCGGCGACACGAGCACCCGCGGCTCGCCCCCGTCCGCCGACACCACGCGCAGGTCGTGGTGCCCGTTGTGGTTCTCCGTGTAGGCGATCCAGCGCCCGTCGGGGGACCACGCGGCGGCGCTCTGGTCGGCCTCGGCCGCTGCGACGGGACGCGGGTCTCCTCCATCCCGCGGCGCGAGCCAGTAGTTGATCCAGCCGCTCCGGTGCGAGCGGAAGAGGATCGAGCCGCCGTCCGGGGACACGCTCGGGTAACCGAAGGTCGCGCCCGCCCCGTAGTCGAAGAAGTCGCGGTCCTCGATCACCGTGCGCGGGCTGCCGCCCATGGCGTCGACCTCGATCACGTCGTGGTCCTCCCACGCGTCGTCGAGGCGGACGTAGAGGATGTGGCGGGAGTCCGGCGTCCAGGTGGGGAAGACGTCGTAGCGCTTGTCCTCGGTGATGCGGTCCACTCGCCGCGTGGCGACGTCCACTTTCCAGATGTCGTAGTTCCCGTAGCGGTCGCCGGCGATGACGATGGAGCGCTCGTCCGGAGACCAGCTCATCGAGTTGATCCGTGCCCCGAGGTCCGTGAGCTGGACGTCCGCACCGTCACGGGTGGACCAGAGCCAGATCTCCGGAGCGCCGCTCTTGTCCGACACGTAGGAGATCCACGTCCCGGCCGGCGACCAGGCCGGCATCTGCGAGCTGAGGAAGTGGCCGGAACTGCCCATGTCCACGGGCACGCGCGTCGGAAAGCCGCCTTCGGGCGACAGGGTCATGAGCCCGCCGGTGAGCCCGGACTCGAACAGAATCGCCGATCCGTCCGGCGACCAGGCCGGCGCGCCGCCGACGACGGACCCGATGGACAGGAGTTGGTCGATCGAGAGGGGGCCGTCCCCTCCGGCGTTCTGCGCGTGAAGCTCGCTCCCGCCGCCAACCGCGGCGCCCAGAGCGAGGAGGATGCCGGTGATCGCCGTCGTATGCGGGTCGCGAGCCATGGGTCGTCCTTTCAACGCGTCAGTGTGCGGTCTCCCGCGGGTTCGGTCCGCTCGAGGTCGGCTCCTCCGAGGTGATGCGGCGCAGCGGGTCGCCCTCGAAGCGCCACTCCGACTCGAAATCCTTCGGCGGCGCCTCGCCGAGCAGGCGCGCGCGCACCATTTCCACCGGCATCCGGCCACCCTTGAGGATCGCGTCGTGGAAGGCGCGGTCCGTCATCTCCCCCGACTGCACGAGTTGTTCTTGCAGGGCCCGGATCTGGAGCCCGCCGATCATGTAGGCGACCTGGTAGAGCGGCGAGTAGGAGCCGTTGAAGCTGCGCCGCACCTCCGCCTCGGCGTTCGCCCGTTCGTGCCCCACCCGCTCCACGAGGAAGTCGATCGCCTCCTGCGGGGTCATGCGCTCGAGGTGGAAGGAGAGGGAGAAGATGATCCGGGCCGTGCGGTGCATGCGCCAGAACAGCATGCCGATCCGGTCCTCGGGGGTCGACGGGAAGTCGAGGTCCCAGAGCAGCATCTCCCAGTAGAGCGCCCACCCCTCGCCCCAGAACGGCGTGGAGAACGCGCGCCGGTGGGAGTTGAAGCGGCTCGTCATGAACCCCTGCAGGTGGTGTCCCGGGATGAGTTCGTGGTGCACGGTCGCGCGGGAGAAGTGTTCGTTGTTCCCCCGCATGCTCATGAGCTTGTACTCGTGCTCCATCCCGTCCGTGGGGAAGGAGACCTGGATCACTTCCCCGCCGAGGAAGAACGGCGACACCTTCTGCCGCTCCGGGGACATCATCTCGATGCGCCAGATCTCGTCCGCGAGCGGCGGGACCGTGACGAGGTCGCGCTCGGTGACGAAGGCCAGAGCCTCATCGGCGAGTTCCCGGATCATCTGCGGCTGGTCGCCGGGGTCGCGGTGCAGCGTCTTCACGTACTCCAGCGCCGCCCGCCAGTCGTCCCCGTAGCCGAGTTCGCGCGAGGCCTCGATCATCCGCGCCTCGCACCAGGCGTATTCCCGCTCCGCGATCGCGATCAACTCCTCGGGCGTGTAGGGGATCATTTCGTGGCGCAGGTCCGCGGCGAGCCCCTCGGCTCCGATCGGGTCGCCGACGATGGGTTCGTCCTCGCCCGCCCGGTAGCCGATCACCGTCTCGCGGAGGAAGGTCGCGTAGCCGTCGAGCGCGGCCTTCGCCCGGGCGTACGGGTCCTCGTTCCACCAGGTGAAGACGGGGTCGTAGCCGGCGTAGTGCTCGAACCAGTCCTCGAGGAGCCGCGTGCGCTCGGCCAGCGCCGTGACCGCCCGCAGCGCGACGATCCGGGACACGTCGTCTCCGCCTCCGAGCCGTGCCTCGACCTCGGCGCGGGCGGCCTCGATCTCGGCCGGAAGCTCCGCGAGACGAGCCGCGGCGGACTCCGACTCCACGGGCTCCCGGCGGCGGCGCCGTTCTTCCAGATCGACGATGAGCGACGTGAAGGAGATGAACCCGTCCATCTCGGCGGCGAGCCCCGCCTCGCGGGTCAGGAGGTCGAGCCGATAGCGCAGTTCGTTGAGGAGGAGGACGTAGTCCACCCGCCCTTCGAGAGAGAGGGACTCGAAGTCGAGCGCCTCGACCCGGCGCCGCCAGTCCGAGAAGAAGTCACGGAAGCGCGCGTTGCGCTCGGAGGAGTAGGGGACGTTCCAGCGCCGACCGAGCGCGGTCCGGTCGGTGCTGTAGCGCTCCACGACGGCCGCGAGTTCGCTCGTCTGCGCGCCGACGAGCGGACCCAGGTCCTGCGCCGCGGCGGGCGCGGCGAAGGTGGCCGAGGTGGCGGCGAGAACGGCGACGGCGAGGATCGGTCCTCCGGTGAGAACGCGTCCCGCGCTGCGAGCGAGGTGTCGTGGATCGTTCATGGGGTCATCCTCCGCAGGACGAAGTGGCCCGATACGACGTCCATCCGAAGTTCATCGAAGGAGGCTCCGCCGGCGGCGCCTTCGGAATCGCTTCCGCGGATGAAGCGGTAGAGGGTCCGCCCGTCGGCGAACTCGTCGCCGCCCAGCCACGATAGCGTGGCCGGCTCGCCGCCTCCCGTGACGATCGTCAGTTGTCCGTCTTCTGCCGCCACGGTCGCCGTGATCCGTTGTCCGCGGGCCGGGCCTTCGTACTGGCCCGCGTAGGGCGAGGGATCGCCTTCGAAGGGAGTCGCGGCGGGCTCGGCGAGTTCCCCGAGCACGACATCTTCGATCCGGCCCGCGATCCCGCCGGACGAGGCGCCCCCGGCCGTGTTGATGAGCACGGCGATGGACAGGTCTTCCGACGGCACGTAGCGGAGGTCGGAGACGTATCCGAAGATCCCGCCGCCGTGCCCGATCCGCGGCGTCCCGTCTCGGTCCGTGACCGCGAGGCCCTTCGCGTAGCGCAGGTCCGTTCCGTCGAGCAGGGGCTCCGGCGTGATCATCAGCCGGTAGCTCTCCGGACTCAGGATCTCGCCGCCTTCGCCGTCTCCGTGGAGGGCCTGATTCCAGGCGACGAGGTCGCGCACCGTGGAGCAGAGCGATCCCGCGGCGTAGGGCCACTGGTGGTCGAGGTACGGCGCGGGGTGCAGCCCGTCGTCTCCCGGCTCGTATCCCTTCGCACGGTTGGGAGTGAGTTCGTCCTTGTGGCAGTAGCGGGAGTTCTCCATCCCGGCCTCGGCGAAGAGGCGCTCTTCGACGAAGTCCTCGTAGCTCATCCCGCTCGCCGCCTCGATGACGAGTCCGGCGAGGAAGTACGCCGAGTTGTTGTACGTCATCGCCGTGCCGGGTTCGAACTCGAACGGCTCGGCGGCGAACAGCGTGACGAGCGTGTCCCGCGGCAGGTCGAGGGGAGCGAGTTCGACCCACAGGTGCTCCATCTCGGTGTAGCCCTTGATGCCCGAGGTGTGGTCGAGGAGTCGCCGGACGGTGACGGTCCGGTCCCCGACGGGGTAGTCGGGCAGCCACCGCGTGAGCGGGTCGTCGAGGGAGAGCTTGCCTCCCTCGTGCAGGAGGAGGACGGCGGCCGCCGTGAACTGCTTGGTCACGGATCCGACCTCGTAGACGGCGTCCGGCGGCGTGAGCACGTCCAGTTCGAGGTCGGCGTGACCGAACTCCTCGATCAGGAGCGTGTCCGTTCCGCGCACGACCGCGATCGACATGCCGGCCGTCCGACCGGCCTCGATGGGGGCGGCCGCGATCTGGTGAATGGCGTCGATCTGGTCCGGCGCAAGGGAGGCAGCGGACGCATCGGACGCGGCGGGGTCCGGCGGCGCGCAGCCGGCGACCCCAAGGGCGAGGATCGCAAATCTCTCCAGTCTCACGTGGAATCTCCTGCATCTCGGTTGAACCAGACCTATCTTCGGGCGGCAGCGTAAATGTGTCGATAGCTCGGCGTTCGTCGTTCGCGAGGCGCCGGAGAGAGGATTTCGATGGAATCGACGGTGGCACCGGCCTCGGTCTTCGCGGAACGCGAAGCCGCAGTGGAGTCGGCGGACAGCATTCCGTGGTATCTGAGCGCGGTTCTGTTCGCGTCGGCGGCCGTGATCGTGGGCATCACGTGGGACATCTCCTGGCATCGGACGATCGGTCGGGACACGCTGTTCACGCCCGCGCACCTGCTGGTGTACGCGGGCGGGCTGGCGGCGGGGCTGTCGTGCGGGTGGCTCGCGTTGAAGACGACGTTCTCCGGGACGGACGGGGAAGTCGGGCGCTCCGTGCGGTTGTGGGGGTTCCGGGCGCCGCTCGGGGCCTGGGTGGCGATCTGGGGCGCGATCGCCATGCTCGCGTCCGCGCCGCTCGACGACTGGTGGCACAACGCGTACGGGCTCGATGTCGAGATCCTGAGTCCGCCCCACGTGGTCCTCGCGCTCGGGATCTACGCGATCCAGGTGGGCGCCCTGCTGATGGCGCTGTCGTGGCACAACCGCGCCTCGGAGACGGGCCGGCGCAAGCTCGCGTGGGCATACGTGTTCAGCGCCGCGATGCTGATCCTGTCGCTCTCCGTGCTGCTCATGGAGTACACGTTCCCGAACCAGATGCACGGGGCGACGTTCCACCTCATCATGGCGGCGCTCTTCCCCGTCCTTCTGTTCGCCATCGGCCGGGCCGGGCAGATGCGCTGGCCCGCGACGTGCGCGACGCTGATCTACACGATCATCTCGCTGGCGATGATGTGGGTGCTGCCGCTCTTCCCGGCGGAGCCGATGCTGGCGCCGATCCTGCGCCCGGTCACCCACATGGTGGCGCCCGAGTTCCCGCTCCTCCTGTTCGCGCCCGCGATCGTGATCGACCTCCTGCTGCGGCGGCATTCGGCGCCGGGAGAGGCGCCCGAGCGAGCCTCGGCGGACTGGCGGATCGCGGCCGTGGGCGGCGTCGCCTTCGTGGCCATCCTCGGCGCGATCCAGTGGGTGTTCGCGGACTTCATGCTCTCCGAGGAGGCGCGGAACTACTTCTTCCAGGGCAACACGTGGGGCTACACGGCGGCGCCGGGCAACTGGGAGAACGTGTTCTGGCACGGCGGCCAGTTCCTCGGGGGCGAGTTCTCGGTCTCGCGCTTCCTGTCCGCGGCGTGGTGGGCGCTGCCGATCGCGTTCGTCTCGGCCCGCTCGGGCCTGTGGCTGGGGAACTGGTGGCTGCGCGTCCGCCGGTGAGGCGCGGCCGGGGTGTCCGACCGACGCGCGGCGGGGCCGCCCGGCTGACGCGCGGGGCGGCGTTCGTCGCCGGCTTGTACGTCGTGGCGACGGCGCACGTCGGGAGCAACAACGTGTTCTTCGCCGGCGAGGCGGGTCCCTACCCCGTCTCCGTCATCATCCGTCCCCCTGAGGTCATCCCCGGGCTCGCGGAGATCTCCGTTCGCGTTGCGGGTGGCGGGGCGGACCTCGTGACCGTGCGCCCCGTGCGTTGGGACGCGGCCCCGGAAGGCGGGGCGCCGCCACCCGACGAGGCCGTGCCCGTGGCGGGCGACCCCGAACTCTACGCCGCCGAACTGTGGCTCATGACGGTGGGCGCGTACCGGGTCGAGGTCGCGGTGGAGGGGAGCCGCGGGAGCGGCCAGGTCTCGGTGCCGGTGACGTCCGTCATGCTCGGGGTGCGCGACCTCCCGCCGGGTCTCGGGTGGGTCCTCGCCGCACTGGGGCTTCTTCTCGTCGCCGGCATCGTCTCGATCACCGGGGCCGCGGTGCGCGAGAGCCAGATCCCGGCGGGCGAGGCGGCGGGCTCCCGGCAGCGTCGCCGCGCCCGGATCGCCATGGCCCTCACTGCGGTTGGGATGGCGGGCTTCCTCTACCTGGGGAACGCGTGGTGGGAGGCGGTCGACCGGGAGGTCCGCAGCGGGATCTTCGAGCGCCTCGAGGTGGAGGGCGCGATCGTGCGCGACGGGGGGGTCCCCGCCCTCGAGATCGCGATCACCGATCCCGCCTGGGGGGGCCGGAACTGGAGCCCGCTCGTGCCGGACCACGGCAAGCTGATGCACATGTTCGTGGTCGGGGCGCCGGGCATGGACGCGTTCGCGCACGTGCATCCCGTCCCCGTGGACTCGTCCACCTTCCGCGTCCCGTGGCCGGACCTGCCGCCGGGCGAGTACCGGATCTACGGCGACATCGTCCAGGAGTCCGGCTTCGCGCAAACGGTCGTCGATACGATCACGGTCGACGCGACCGCGCTGGCGGTCGCCGGGGAGGCCGGCGCGGTCCGCGAGGCGCAGGACGCCCTGCCCGAGGCGGCCGCGGGCCTGCCGCGCGACCCGGACGACTCGGCATGGACGGGCGTTCCGGTCGCCCTCGCCGGGCCGCGTTCCGAGGCGCGGCTGGACGACGGTTCGATCCTCGAATGGCAGGGGGACCAGGATCTTCGCGTCGACGAGGAGACGGTCCTCGCATTCAGGCTCTGGGATCCCGACGAGAAGCCGGCCGAGCTGGAGCCCTACATGGGGATGCTCAGCCACGCCGCGCTCACGCGGGACGACGGCGCCGTGTTCGTCCACCTGCACCCCGCGGGCACGATCTCGATGGGGTCGCTCTCGGTGCTCGCGCCCGACGGATCGCCCATGGCGGACGGCGGGACGGACGCTCCCACCGGCGTCGTCGAGTTTCCGTTCGCCTTCCCCCAGGCGGGCGAGTACACGATCTGGGTGCAGGTGAAACGCGAGGGCCGCGTGCTCACGGGAGCGTTCCAGGCGACGGTCCTGGAGTAACCGCGGAAGTGAGCGTCGGGTGAGCGAACGGATCGCGATGTGCTTCAGCGGCGGCAAGGACAGCGCCCTGGCCCTGCACGCGCTCCGGCAGTCCGGCACCTACACCGTCGAGACCCTGATCACGACCGTGACCGACGCCTACGACCGGGTGAGCATGCACGGCGTGCGGCGCGCGCTCGTGCGCGACCAGGCGGCGGCCATCGGCATCCCGCTGGTCGAGGTCGTCGTCCCCCCGCAGTCCTCCAACGAGATCTACGAACGCGCCATGGGCGAGGCGTTCGACCGCGTCCACGAGGACGGGATCCGTCGCGTGGCCTTCGGAGACATCTTCCTGGAGGACCTTCGCGAATACCGCGAACGGCAGCTCGCCGCCTCCGGGCTGGAGTGCCTGTTCCCGATCTGGAAGCAACCGACGGCGGCGCTCGCGCGTTCCTTCATCCGGGATGGGTTCGAAGCCGTCGCGGTGTGCATCAACCCGGCGGTGCTGGACGCCTCCTTCGCTGGCCGCGCCTTCGACGCGTCTTTCGTCGCCGATCTTCCGGAGGACGTGGATCCATGCGGAGAGAACGGAGAGTTCCATACCTTCGTGTGGGACGGTCCGATCCTGCCCCGACCGATCCCCGTCGCGCGGGGCGAGGTCGTGGAACGGGATGGTTTTGTCTTCTGCGACCTGCTCGCGGCGGCAGCGTGAATTGAGATAGGAGAGGGTTCGCGGATGTTCAGAGTTTTCGGCTTGATGTTGGGTCTCACGGCCCTCCTGGTGTTTGCAGGAGGGGCGCTGTTCGGGCAGCAGGGCGCGGTGCTGTTCCTGGTGCTTTCCGGGGCCATGAACTTCGGGATGTACTGGTTCAGCGACCGCGTGGTCCTGCGCATGTACCGGGCCCAGATCGTCGACCGGTCGCAGGCGCCGGACCTCTACGACCGGGTGGAGCGGCTACGGAAGCGGGCGGGCCTGCCGGCGCCCGTCGTGGCCGTCTCGCCGCAGCCTCAGCCGAACGCCTTCGCCACGGGCCGCAACCCGGAGCACGCCGTGGTCTGCTTCACGCAGGGCATCCTGCGTGCGCTGCCGCCCCGGGAACTCGACGGCGTGATCGCGCACGAACTCGCCCACATCAAGCACCGGCACATGCTCGTCGGCACGGTCGCGGCGACGATGGCCGGCGCGATTGCCATGATCGCCTCGATCGCCCGCTGGGGCTTCATCTTCGGCGGGGGCCGCGACGACGGCGACAACCCGCTCGGCATGCTGGTCATGGCCATCGTCGCGCCGCTCGCCGCCGTCATCATCCAGATGGCGATCAGCCGCCGCAACGAGTTTCAGGCCGACCGCACCGGCGGCGAGATCACGGGCGACCCCATGGGTCTGGCCGGCGCGCTGAAGCTCCTGGAGTCCGGCGCCCGCCGCATCCCGATGGACGTGAACCCCGCCGGCGCCTCGCTCGCGATCGTCAACCCCTTCGCGGGGCGACGCCGGGGTCTCACCTCCCTCTTCACCACCCACCCCCCCACCGAGGAGCGCGTCGCCGCCCTGAGAGCCCAGGCGACGGGAAGGGAGTAGGCGGTCCGGTCCAGCTTTCGCGGCACTGTGGTCGGCGGTCAGCTCACGGCGTTGCCCGCGCATCGATCCCCTCTCGGTCGGGCACGGGGCGTCCGAAGTGAAGCACGCCCCCGAACCGGGATTCGTCGACGGCAAGCCGGTAGAAGGCTACGGCATCCCAAGCCCATCTCGGCACTCGGGAACGCACGTCCTCCAGCAGCACCGCCTCCAGATTCCGTCTCAGGAATCGTCGCACGGACGTGTAGCGGAAGATCAGTTCTCGCGGTGTGAAGCTCTCGGCGTCAATCCAGAGGACACCTCGAACGTCGACGACGGTCCGGTCCGGCTTCGGCTCGAAGGCCAGCCCCACCCTGGCTGTATCCTCCGTCTCGAGGATGTTCAGGCAGTGCGTCGCCAGAAACCCCGGAGACGCCAGCGCGTCGCCGTCCGGGGTGTAGAATGTGGCTTCCGCATCCCGATCCACTTCCGCGTAGCCGTACGCCTCGACGTGCCGGGGCGATGCAGTTTCCGTCGAAGTGGGCACAACGACCGTCATGGCATCCGCGCTGAACCTGCCTTCGCCGCGACTCAACGAGATACCGGGTCTCATCATCCGGACCTGCAGGCTGCGAAGGTCTGCCGTGGACGATGCCGACGTCAGGGCCGGGAGGACCGCTTCGTAGAGCTCGAAGGCTCGCCGCAGTTCCTCCGGCGTGGTCGGGCAGATGCTCCGCCCCGTAACCAGCAGGTCCGGCAGCGGAATCGGCCGCACATCCTGGGCCGAGAGCGGAAGTGCAAGCGCCACCAGTCCAAAGACCGCGACGCGGGCTGTTCGGAGAAGGGGGTATCGGTTCGCCATCTTCATCTCCTCTCGTCGGAAATCAGGCTCCGCGGGGCACGGCGGTCGCTTCGTCCCACGCCCGCCATTCGAGCGCCTCGCATCGATACGCCGTCCACCACGTCGAACGCCACCCCGCCCAGTCTTGGTCAGCTGTCCCGGATCGCGGCTATCCGCTCCAGATGACGATGGCGCCGCACCGGTCGGCTGGCGCCGTGAACTCGCCGGGCAGGGAGACGGACCGGAGGTAGACTTCGATGGCGGCGACCTCGTGTGGAGCCGCCAGGTCGTCCACACTCCCCCGGTCGAAGTTCCACGCGCGGCCATCCATGACCAGGGCGCCGTTCAGGTAGACGGACGCGTGGGAGCATCTCCGCGCCCTTCGCGAGACGAGGCGGCAGGTCTGTCGCGGGCAGAGTTCGCGCAGGCCGTCCACCTCGGTGAGGAGGTCGGTGAGGCGGGTGGGCGCGAGGGCCCGAATCCGCTCCGGTGTGAAGAAGTGTCCGCGGCCGCGCGTCGCGCTCTCTCGCCTGCGTTCGTAGAAACCGACCTCCGTGAGACGCGGATGCCGCCGCTCAGCGACGATCCGCCGCCCCGCCGCGGGCGAGGCGGAGTCGGGCGCGGGGGGCGGCGTGGGGTCGAGTTCGACGCGGACATCCACCGTCGAACCGGAGGGGACCGGGATGGTGTCCGCGGCGACACCGGCATCGGGGTGGGATACGGCGAGCCGGTAGTCCCCGGGGACCAGGTCCGGGATCGCGAAGAAGCCGTGCTCGTCGCTCGTCATCGGATACCCGGCCTCCGCGGGCGGGGCACGGTCGCCGGGGGCCGGTGCGGCATCGGCCGGTGCGGCATCGGTTGCCGCCAGCCTGACCTCGGCCCCCGGCACGGGTTCGCCTCGCCGGAGATCGAAGACGCGGCCAGCGACGTGACCGTGACGAGAGATGGGGACCGCGAGATCCCGCATCACGGGGACCGTATCGGCCGCCAAGGGGGCTGGCTCGGGCGCCACGGGCGCCAAGTCGCCGCTGAGACCGGCGAACCTGGCCCAGATGCTCACGTCCATCCGCGGATCGAGGTCGCAGAACCGGAAGCGGCCGTTGTCGTCGGCGGTCGTCTCCTTCTCGCGCCGCCGGCCGCCCGGTTCCGTGATCCAGGCCGTCACGGTCGCGCGGGGCAGGAGAATGCCGGTGAGCGCATCCGTGACCGTCCCTTCGACCACGAGCGGAGCCCGTTGCGTTATGGGACCGGGCTCGCAGAGAACGATCCGCCGCTCTTCAAGCTCGGCCGCGGTCAGCCACTGTCGCGTCCAGACGATGATTGTGGGACAGAACGGATCCTCGCCAGCCGCGCGTATCAGAGGCTCGAGGCCCGGCACCTTGTGCGGCTCGCCGTGGACCTCAACGCCTCCGATTCGGTGATGAGCAAGCCCGGTCATGAGGCCGACGCGGTCCCGGCGGCCATCGATGAGGATCTGTGGGCCCTCGCACAAACCGCCGCCGCGGGAGGTTCTGAACAACTCCTGCTGCAGCTGGGCCCGGTTCGTGGTGAGAATGCTCTCGCTCAGGTTTCGCCAGCCGACGATCAGGGGGTCGCCCCCGCGGCGGATGTCCTCGGGATCGTAGAATCGGCCGAGGCCGTGCGCCCGGCGCTCGTAGAACCCGACCTGCTCCAGGTACGACGGTCTCCATTCGACGTTGACCTCGAGCGGGGCGACTTCGATCGCGGCCGGTTCGATGCGGATCTCGAGCGAGAGTGTGCCGTCGGGCGCCTCGACCTCGGTCGTCCGCGTACCGTAGCCGATGTGCCGGATCTCGAACGTGTGCGAGCCGGCGGGGACGACCAGGTGGAACGCTCCGTCCCCGGTGGTGAGCGTCGAGATCTCCAGCGCGCGGATGGAGACGAGAGCCGCCGAGATGGGGGCTCCGGTGCCGGCGTCGAGGAGACGTCCCGCGATCTCTACCGGCTGCTGCGCCACGGCGCTCCGAGGGAGAGCCAGTCCCGCCAGCGCGAGCGCGGCGAGCGCGCCAGCGGCCGGGCGACGTGGAACGGTCGGGGTCGGGGTCGGATTCATCTCCTGTGAAGACGCGGTACCCCGGCGCGGGGTCACAGCTCGTGCTTCAGCGCGACTTCCAGGGCAGGCGGTCGGTGTCGGAGAAGAGGGCCACGCGGCAGTGCACCATGTCGTCGCCTTCGAAGCGCGCGTAGGCCTCGAACGGGCGGTTCTCGATGACGTGCGACAGCCAGTGGCGGTCGTCTTCCCACATTCGGTCGTACGGGATGTCGTCGACGGGCGTCCACACGGGGGTCGCCTCGCTCGTCTCGACCGGCTCTCCTTCCAGCGTGTCCGCCCGGAACACGTGGATCAGGATCGACATGCCGCTCAGCACCTCGAACGCCACCTCGCCGACCTTCCGGGGCGCCACGGGCCGTGCGCGCAGTTCCTCCTCAAACTCCCGCATGGCGGCCTCCAGCGTGCTCTCGCCGGGTTCGACCTTGCCCCCGGCCCCGTTGAGCTTGCCGGCGCCGAGGCCGCGCTTCTTGTGGATGAGGAGGATCTCACCTTCCCGCACGATGAAGAGGAGGGTCGCGTGGAGGTCCGGCTCCCAACCCTCCGGGATGGGCCGTTCCGTCGCGACTGGTTGAGCTCGCATCTGCTGTCCTTTCACGGCGAGACCACACCGCATCGGCTTGAGCGCGTCACGGCGTGGGGGCGGCGGCGCGGTCGAAGACGACTTCACCGTTGAAGACCGTCATCTCGCACACCATGTCGCGAAGTTCGATGGTCGGGACGGTGAGCGGGTCGCGGTCCCAGACCGCCAGATCCGCGTACTTGCCGGGTTCGATCGTCCCGACTTTCTCCTCGAGGAACATCTGGTGTGCGGCCCAGGTCGTGAACGAGCGCAGCGCCGTCTCGACGTCGACGGACTCGGCGGTGCCGTAGGGGTCGCTCCCGTAGACGCCGAGCAGCGGCTGGCGGGCGACGGAGGCCCACACGCCGTAGCGCGCCGGGTAGGGGGTGACGAAGAAGTCGGAGCCGCTCGCCCAGATCATGCCCCGGTCCCGGTAGGAGCGGAACGGATTCAGCCGCTGGGTTCGCTCGGGTCCGAAGTTCCCGGCGTAGGTGTCGCCGATCCACCACGTGAAGGTGGGAGACGGCTCCGGGTAGCCCGCCTGCCATTCCCGCTGGAGTTCCGCCATCGCGTCCAGGGCCCGGTCCGTGGGGATGTTCGAGTGGATGATCCCGTGCCGGAGTCCGCGGGTGGGGGTGGCCTCGAGCGCCTCGACGAAGCTGTCGATGGTCCAGTCGATCGCGCGGTCGCCGATGGAGTGAATCGAGACGTGGAGCCCGGCGTCGTGATAGGCCCGGAACCGCCGACGCAGTTCGTCCGGATCCATCGTCGGATAGCCGCGGTTGCCCGTGTCGGTCTCCGTGCGGTCCCGGTTCCAGTCCTGGTACAGCCACGCCGTGCGGGCGCCGCCGCTGCCGTCGCTGTACAGCTTGACGCCGCCGGGGATGAGCCGGTCGTCCCCCGTCGACTCCCAGGGTCGCGTGAAGGTCGCGAGGCTGTCGGCGTAGGCGCGGACCTCGTCCGGCGTCCCGTTGCGGCCGGACCACAGGACGAAGATCCGGACCGTGAGATCGCCGTCGGCCAGCACATCGCGGTAGGCCTCCCATGCCCGGCGACCGATTCCCGGCTCCTTGCCGCCCGTCATGCACTCGGCGTTGAAGGCGTCGGCGAGCGCGCGGATCCCCTCGCGCTGCTCGCCGGGGCCAAGCGGCGGGATGAGGCGGGTCACGAGACCCATCGCGGACTCCTTGAGGACGCCGGTCGGCTGCCCGGCGGCATCGCGGTCGATTGTGCCCCCGGGCGGATCCGGGGTGTCCGCCGTGATGCCGGCCATGTCGAGGGCGAGCGAGTTCGCCACGCCGTAGTGGCCCATCGTGTGCGCCAGCCACACGGGCTGCCCTGCGGCGACGGCGTCGAGGTCGGAGGCGTAGATGTAGCGCAACTCCTCGAGCTTCCCCTCGTCCCAACCGCCGCCGCGCACCCATTCGCCCTCGAACAGCCGCCCGGCCCGCTCCGCGACCAGGCCCTGCACGTCCGCGATGTTCTCCACGTTCGGATAGCTGAGGTCGAGACGGTACAGGCGGTTCGCACCGCCGTTCGCGAAATGGACGTGCGCGTCCATGAGCCCCGGCGTCATCGCGCGCCCGGCGAGGTCGATGCGGCGGGTCTCCGGGCCCGCGAGCGCCTCGACCTCCGCCGTCGAACCGACGGCCACGACGCGTTCGCCCCGTACGGCGACGGCCTCCGTGACGCGGCTCTCCGCGTCGAGTGTGATCACGCGTCCGTCCACGAAGATCAGGTCGGCCGGGTCGGCCGGCCGCGACTCTCCGCAGGCGGCGATAACGGCGCCCGCCACCACGAGGGCGGATGGATTCAATCGGTTCATCATCGGGCTCTAGAGTAGGGACGCAGCGAGGGCTGCATGGCGAAGAGCGCACCGAGCAACAGGAGCGGCATCGACCATGCGGTCGCGGCGACGGGCCCGAACGCGTCCGCGAACCCGCCCACGACGGGAATCGCGAGCGTCCCCACCGCCCACGCGAGCCCCATGACGATGCCTGAACTCACGGCCGTCCCCGAGGGCAGAATCTCCTGCGCCACGACGACGATCGGAGGCAGCAGCGCCATGTTCAGGAAGCCCGCGCACACGGCCATCACGATCGCGGCGGGGCTGGCCGGAGCCAGCGTGAAGGCAAGGATGTGCGTGGGCACGGCGAGCACGCTGATCGCGGCCAGGAGGTGCTGCCGGTTGAACCGGTCGGTGAGGTAGCCGGAGGCGAGCGTCCCCAGGCCCTGGGCGCCCAGGTAGATGCTCAGCACCACGGCGCCCGCCGTCTCGCTCTCGCCCGCGCGGTGGGCGATGATCGGGATGAAGGTGAGGACCGCCTTCTGGGCGAAGGACCCCACGACGGAGATTCCGAACACGAGACCGAGCGGCCCCTTGAGTTTGCGGAGCACCTCGAGTGGGGGAGGCGGCGGGGTCCCCGTCCCCACCCGGGTCCGACCCTTCGCGCCGAACCAGAGCGCGGTCCCGAGCACGACTCCCGGGATCATCGCGACCCACAGGCCGGCCAGGCCCAGCCACCCCACGAGGGCGACGGCGCTGATCGGGCCCAGGGCGAAGCCGGCCGCCCCCCCGAAGGAGAACACGGACATGCGGACCCCGCTTCCCCGGCCCTCCCCGGCGCGCGCGACGAGCGACGCCCCCGGCGGGTGAAAGGCGGCCGACCCCAGTCCCCCGACGGTGAGGAGGAGAAGGAGGACGAAGTAGGTGGGCGCCATCCCCAGAAGCGAGATGAACACGCCCCCCACGATCGGCCCCGCGGCGAGGAAGGCGCGCCGCCCGAACCGGTCGGCCAGGTAGCCGAAGGCCGGCTGCGGGAGCGCGGTCGAGATGGAGAGCACAGTCGACAGCGTCGCGGCCAGCGTGATCGAGAGGCCGAGGTTGTCCATGATCCGCGGTAGCAGCGGCGGCAGGAACGCGGTGTACGCATCGATCGTCGTGTGCGAAACGACGATGAGCGCCACCACCGCCGCGGGGCGCATCGACGTGCGTCCCGTGAGGCCGGACGGGGGATTGACGAGCGCCGCGCTCGGTTCGTGCAGTGTCGAACTCCGATCCGGTTCGGATGGCAGCCGCGTGATGACGGCTCACAGTAACAGGATCGAGTCCGTCGTGGAGAACCCCGCGCGCATCTTATGTTGACCGGTCGAGCGCGATTCGGGCGGCCCGAAGGCGACACGTACCGAGCGAGAGGTGCCATCGATGGTTCGGAGAAGAAAGATGCGGCGCAGATCGATCCTTCTCGCCCTCGGACTGGGCGGCGCGGCCGTGACACTCGCGGGGTGCGAGGAACTCGTGCTGGACTTCGTCGACCTCGTAGACGAGGACGCGACCTACGTGATCACGGGCGGGCGCTGGCTCGACGTGCATGCCGGGACCCTCGTCGAGAACGCCGGAATCACCATCCGCGACGGAAGGATCGTCTCCATCGGCGGATCGCGGGATACGGACCCGGTCACGGTGACGATCGACCTCGACCGGGAAGCGACAATCCTTCCGGGGTTTTTCGATCTTCACGCCCACTACGCGGTGGACCTGTTCGGCGATGGCCGCGTCGATGAGACGGCCGCCTATCCCGAACTCTTCCTCGCCAACGGCGTGACGACGACCTTCCCGGCCGGCGAGCTGAACCCGGTGCGCATGCGAGAGCTGCGGCTCGCCATCGGGCGCGGCGAGCGCAGGGGCCCCCGCATCCTCAACTCCGGCCCCTACTTCGGCTCGTGGCGCCGGGGCTGGGACGACGACGCCATGACGCCCGACTCGATCCGGCAGGAGGTCGACCACTGGGCATCGCTCGGCGCGGCCGGCTTCAAGGCCAAGGGGATCCGGCCCGACCACCTCTCCGTGCTCATCGAACAGGCGCACGAGCACGGACTCACGGTGACCGCCCATCTCGACTCCGGGTTCGGGAACACGGTGAACCCACGCGACGCGATCCTCATGGGCATCGACCGCGTCGAGCACTTCCTGGGCGGCGACATGATGCCGGCCGACCGCACGGCCTACGCTTCGCTGCAGGAGTTCGACGACTTCGAGGGCGACGCGCTCCGCGACATCATCGACCTCTACGTCGACCGCGGCGTGTACTTCGACCCCACGCTTTCCATCTACGGGTACTGGGGGCCGCACGACCCGGAGATGACGGAGTACTGGACGGACGAACACCGCTTCCTGACGCCGTACATGCGGGACATCGTCGAAGCCCGTCCGCCCCGCCCGGTGAACGAGTCGTTCGCGAAGATGTCGCCGATCAAGCGCCGGACGCTGAAGGCGTTCCACGACGGCGGCGGACGCGACCTGATCACGCTCGGCACGGACCACCCGAGCTGGGGAGACTACTGGTCGCCGTTCGCCGTCCACCGCGAACTCCTCGCGTTCGCGCGCGCCGGGGTCCCGCCCGCGGACGTGTTCCGCATCGCCACCATCAACGGCGCGCGAGCGATGGGGGTGGACGACGAACTCGGCAGCATCGAGGAAGGGAAGTTCGCCGATCTCGTCATCGTGAGAGGGAATCCGCTCGAGGATGTCCGGGTCGCCCGCGACGTCTGGTTCGTCTTCGCGCGCGGACGCCTCCACTCGCCCGACGAACTGCTCGCGACGGCCGAAGGCAAGATCGGCCCGGCGGATGCCTCCGAGGAATCCGCCTGGCGACCCGGCCGCTGAGCGACGCCATTTGCGGCGGACGTCTTGCTCGGACGCCTTGCCGGACCCGAGCTTGCGACACGCGATCCACCCGAGCCGAGGTCTGACACGATGAGTGAGCGAAACGCGATTCCACGACGACAGGTTCTGATCCGGGGCGGGGCGGCGGCCGCCGGGCTTGCGGTCCTGCCGACGGACATCTTCCGCGGCTGGCTGGCCGGATTCGATCAGGAGGCCGTGATCCCGTGGGTTCAGCGTCCGCACGCGGGGATGAGGGAGCGGGTCAACGTCCTGAACTGGGAGGAGGTGGACTCCTGGATCACGCCGACCGACCAGATGTTCCGCGTGGGGCACTACGGGTCCCCGGTGATCGCGGAGAGCGACTGGAATCTCGAGATCGGCGGGCTCGTCGACCGGCCGCGGACGTTCAGCCTCGCCGAACTGAGAGCGCGGTCCCGCCAGGAGGTCGTGTTCACGCTGGAGTGCTCCGGGAACCGGGGCCGCCCCTCCTTCATGGGAGCGGTGCACAACGCGCGCTGGGCGGGGACCCGACTCGCCGATGTCCTCGCGGAGGCCGGCGTTCAGGAGGACGGGATCGAGGTCGTCTTCTTCGGCGCGGACGAGGGCGAGGAGGAGATCCGGGGCAACACCGTGACGCAGAACTTCGCGCGCAGCATGTCGCTCGAGGACGCGATGGACCCCGGCGTCATCCTCGCGTGGGAGGTTAACGGGGAGCCGCTGCCGAACGAGTACGGCTTCCCGCTGCGCGTCATCGCCCCCGGCTGGTACGGGATCGCGAACGTGAAGTGGCTGACGCGCATCGAACTCCGCGACCGCCGCTTCATGGGCAAGTTCATGGCCCGCGACTACGTGACGCTGCGGGCGGAGGAGCGCGACGGCGCGACCGTATGGACGGAGACCTCGGTGGGGCGCGCGAACATCAACTCGGTCCCCTCGAAGGTCACGAGGAACGGCGATGCGTACGCGATCCACGGGGCCGCGTGGGGCGCGGACATTGCCGCCGTCGAGGTCCGCGTCGACGACGGGCCGTGGGAGCCGGCGACGCTGGGCGAAGGCCAGGGCGACCCGCACACGTGGACGTTCTGGCGCAAGGACTGGGATGCCACGCCGGGCCAGCACGCGATCGTCTCGAGGGCGATCGACGCGGACGGCAACGTCCAGCCGGCGGCGGACGACCCGATGCTCGTGAACAAGCGGACGTACTGGGAGAGCAACGGCCAGCTCACCCGGGACATCGTGATCGACTGACGGCCCCGTCCCCCCGCCGCGCGAGCGGGGGGCGGCAGCTCAGCGACCGCGGCGGCGGCGGCTCAGCGGCCGCTGCGGGCGCCCCGGCTTAGTCGGCGCAGGAGCCACGCGTACGCCACCGCGTTCAGCGCGAGCACGGACAGGCCGAGCCAGATCTGCATCTCCCGGGTCAGCGCGCCGGGGTAGATCACCGGCAACAGGTAGTGCTCGATGAACCCCCCGGAGTAGCCCGCCTGGCCGCTCGCGATCCGCAGATCGTTCTCCAGCGGCGTGAGCGGGCAGATCCAGCCGGCGAATTCGATCAACGCCCCCCACGCGAAACACGGGATGTGCGCCCACGCCAGACGCGGCCAGCGGACCGCGGCGAAGCCGCCGGCGACGACGAAGGCGATGAAGAGGAAGTGGACGACGAGGACGAGATCCGCGAGCACCCGGTACAGCAAAGCGATCCGGCGGGCGTCAGGAACTCGGGCGGCGCCCGCTCATCCCACCTGCACGGGGTGCGGGAGCGGGACGTTAAGCAGGTAGCCCTTTTCGTTCATCAGCGGCTCGTCCGGCTGCGTATTCCCCGCCGCGTCCGTGGCGCGCGTGGCCAGCGTGTGCGCCCCCGGGGTCGCGTCCCACTCGAACTCGAAGCGTTGCCAGGCCAGGGGCAGCACCGGATCCACGATCTCGGCCTCCAGCCAGGTCGCTCCCCCGTCCGGACTCCACTCGACGGCGGACACCGGCCCCGCCGGCGCGTGCGCGAACCCGTGCAGGACATGGGATCCCGGCTCCAGCTGCGCGGGCCGCGGAAGGGCCAGCGCGCTCTTCACGACGAGTTCCGTGATCACCGGACCCTGGGCGGGCGCGTAGTCCGCTTCCGGCCACTGGTCGCCGATGAGGACGTAGGACGACGTGTTGTTCCGGTTCCACACCCGCTCGGTGGAGATCTGAATGGACCCCAGCCACTTGATGCTGCTGGACCCCGACCAGCCCGGAACGACGGATCGCGCCGGGAAACCGTGATCGGCGGGGAGCGGCTCTCCGTTCATGCGCAGCGCGATGATCGTGTCGGGATCCCGCGCCTTGGCCAGCGGCATGGCACGCTCGAAGCCGCCGTCCAGCCCCACGAGGTTCACGTCGACCGTCTCCGGCCGCACGCCGGCCAGGTCGAGCACCGTGCCGAGCGACGGACCCGACCACTCCGCGCACCCCACGGCGCCGGTCGTCCATTGGCCGCCGCTCGCGCGGGTGCCCGTGAGTTCCGGGTACAGGCCGCGCCAGTTTCCGGCGCACTCCAGGTACGCGGTAATCGTGTGCTGCGGCAGCGACTCGAGGGTGGAAAGGTCGAGCCGCAACTCGCTCTCGGCGCCGTCCCCCTCGACTCGAAGCGAGTAGTCCGCCGGGTCGATCGTCGGGGTGGGCGAATGGTTTCGGACGAAGAACAGTTCGTTCGGCGTGATGAACCCGTCGATGAGCTCGAGCCGCGTCTCCAGGTTCGTGACGCGCTGGATGAAGGGCGACGGATCCTTCACCCACCTCGGCGGCTGCTCCTGCTCCGCCCGGGCGGCGATGGCGGCTTCGGCCTCCGCGGCTGACCCGGCGTCTCCCGCGCGGTCGCAGGCGGCGAGCCAGGCCGCGGCGGGCCCCACGCTGGCGGCACGAACGAAATCCCGCCGGGTGAGGCGATACATCTCGCTGGTCTGCTTCATCGACGGCACCTCTCCACTTGGCAGGCTGCGGGCCCGCCGGACGCTTGGCAGGGCCGCGCGATAAGGCATATTAGATGTATGCCACCGAGGAGAAACACACGCGCGCTCCCTGCGTTCCTGTGTGTTACGCTGGGGATGCAGTGGGCCGCATGCAATCCCGACGACGGCTCCGGCGCCGCCTTCGAGGTCGTGGAGGCGACGATCAGCGGGGTGCAGGCGGCGATCCGCGATGGGACGACGACCTGCCGCGAGGTCGTGGAGCGGCATCTCGCGCGGATCGCGGCCTACGAAGACGCGATCAACGCGATCACCGTGCTCAACCCGCTCGCGCTCGAGCGCGCGGATCGGCTCGACGCGGCGCTGGCCGCCGGCGAGACGACGGGACCGCTCTTCTGCGTCCCGATGCTGGTCAAGGACAACTTCGACACGCACGACATGGTCACGACCGGCGGGTCCATCGCGCTCGCGGACAACCTCCCGCCCGACGACGCCTTCATGGTGCGGAAGATCCGGGAGGCCGGCGCGATCGTCCTCGCCAAGACGAACATGGCGGAATGGGCGTTCAGTCCGCGCCAGTCCGTCAGTTCCTCCTTCGACACGACGCGCAACGCTTACGCGCTCGACCGCGTCCCGGCCGGATCCAGCGGCGGAACGGCTTCGGGCGTCGCCGCCTCGTTCGGCGTCATCGGGCTGGGCAGCGACACCGGCAACTCGATTCGCGGACCCAGCTCCCACCTCGCCCTGGTCGGGATCCGTTCGACCATCGGCCTCACGAGCCGCGACGGGGTCATCCCCCTCTCCTTCGACCGCGACATCGCGGGTCCGATGGGCCGCACCGTGGAGGATGTCGCGCGCGTGTTCAACGTCGTGGCCGGCTACGACCCCGCGGACCCGTACACGGAAGCGGGGCGCGGCCGCGAGGAAGAGGACTATACGGCCTTCCTGGACGCCGACGGGGCGCGCGGCGCGAGGATCGGCGTCCTGCGCGCGCTGGCGGATCCCGAGGAGACCGACGGGGAGATACTCGCGCTCTTCGACGCGGCCATCGACGATCTCGCGGCGCTCGGAGCGGAGGTGATCGACCCCTTCGAGTTCGACGTCGCCGCGGAACTGGGACGCGAGGGGATGTTCTGCCGCCGCTTCCGCTATGACATGTGGGTCTACCTGCAGTCGCTGGGCCCGACGGCGCCGCTCACCGATGTCCTCGAGGTACTGGAGGACGGGCGCTACTCGGATTATGCGCAGGCGTCGCTGCGGCGGAACGAGGGGGCGCCACTCGACGTACATCCGTCCGGCTGGGACGAACCCTGCCCGGACTACGCGGAGAACGAGGGCCGGCAGGCCTACCTGGCGAGCCTCGTGGAAGCGATGGATTCCGAACGTCTGGACGCGATCCTCTACCCATCGTGGCTCTGCGTCCCCGCCCATATCGAGAGGGGTGACGAGGAGTACTGCGGCGATAACAGCCAGCGCGTGGCCCCCGCCACCGGCATGCCCGCGATCACGGTCCCGATGGGATACGCGCGCGGCACGCTTCCGGCGGGACTGCAGATTCTCGCGCGGCCGTACGACGAGGGGGTCCTCTTTCGACTCGCGTACGGCTACGAACAGGCGACACGACACCGCCGTCCCCCGGACGGCTTCCCGGAGATCCGATGACCATCAAGATAGAGAGAAAAGCCATGTTCAGAGCCAGCCTCGTTACCGCGCTCGCGCTTGTGTGGCCGGCGGCCGCCCTCGCGCAGGACGGAGCCGTCACCGGAACCGTGACCAACGAGCAGGGCCTCGCGATGCCCACCGTGACGGTCACGGCGACGGGGGCGCCTCTCGGCGACGAATCGCGCACCGCAACGACATCGGCGCAGGGTGTGTACACGATCACCGGCCTCCCCGCGGGTACATATTCGCTGCGCTTCACCTTTCCCGGCTTCGTCGTGGGAGTGAGTGCAGGCGTGGTGATCCGCGCCGGCGAGCGCACGAACGTCGACATGCAGATGGCCTCCCAGAGAACCATCGCGCTGGAGGAGCTGACGGCCGTGGTGACCGGGACGCACTTTTCGGCGCCGCCGGAGAATCTGCCGTATGCGGTCGACGTGACCGACCGCGAATCGCTGCAGGAGCAGGGCGCGCCGCAAGCAGTGGACTTCTTCAAGAAACTGGGCGCCGCGCACGGCACGATCGGCGAGCGCAACGGCTGGTACAACCAGAGCGGGACGCTCGTTCCGGAGACCGCGACCAACGTCAATCTGCGAGGCCTGGGCGCCTCGCGAACATTGACGCTGTTGAACGGTCGCCGGCAGGTGTACACCCCGGCCAGACTTCCCGGCGGCCGGTTCGTGGACATCAACGCCTTCCCCGCCATCGCGCTCGACCGAATCGAAGTCCTGAAGGAGGGCGCCTCGGCCATTTACGGGTCCGACGCCGTGGCCGGCGTGGCCAACTTTGTGACCCGAAGAGATTTTCAGGGATTCGAGCTGTCCGCTTCGCACGACTACTTCAGCGGCGCCGGCGACACGAACATAGGCGCCATCTGGGGCACGAGTCTGGGCGAAGGAACAACCGCGGTCCTCTCGGCCGATTGGGCCATGCGCCGGCAGCTGGAAGCCGAGGAGCGCGACTGGGTGCTGCGCCCCTATCCCGGGCCGGGCGGCGGCGGCTGGTCCTACTACGGGAACCCCGGGGCCTTTCTGCGGCCGACACTGGCCGGGACCGAGACCCCCGGCGAATTCATCAGCGC
The DNA here is from genome assembly GCA_009840115.1 of Gemmatimonadales bacterium. Taxonomy (GTDB): domain Bacteria; phylum Gemmatimonadota; class Gemmatimonadetes; order Palauibacterales; family Palauibacteraceae; genus Palauibacter; species Palauibacter irciniicola. The sequence goes on from VXOJ01000031.1 coordinate 52,428, forward strand.
GCTGATCCGCTCCCACTACGGGGACAGCCAGGGAGATGCCCGTCTGTTCGTGGATCCGGGCTGCGAGGGGCTGGGCGGAACGGATGCCGGCGTCACCTGCCGGTTCCGATACGGGCCGTGGGACAACCTGATCGAGAACCAGTGGCACGCCCGGGTGTTCGGCGAACTGAACAGCGAGTTGAGCGAAAACACCACGGTTCACGTCGAGGGGCTGTGGTCGGAGGCCGCCATCCCGGACTGGTACACCACCCCCTCCTTCCCGCCTACGTCGCTATACGACGGCCTTCAGGTGGTCATGCCCGAGAATCCGGGCAGGCAGGCGTTCTGCAGCTCGAGTGCGGGCGCGGCCGGCTTTGCCTCGCAGGCGGCGTGCCTCGAGGACGACTGGTTCTTCTTCGGGCGCCTCGTGGGCAACAGCGGTCCCGGACGAACTCTGAGCCGTTCGTCGCGTACGCAGAGGATCGCGGCTTCGCTGGACCACCACATCGGCACGACGGGCGAGGTGGACGTGGCTGTCGGCTACTCTCGGGCGGCGGGCAACGTGAACCAGCCCGCGGAGTATGCCTACCGCAAATATCTGGCGTTTCGCGGCTTCGGGGGGCCGGACTGCGGAGTCGGCGTAGTCGTCGACCCCACGTCGGCAGCCGGGATGAGCCTCGGAGCCACGGGCGGCGCCGTGGCGGGCCAGGGCAACTGCATGTTCTACAATCCGTTCAGCAATGCGATCCTTCGCGCGCAGCAGCCGGGCACGACGTACACCAACGCGGACAATCCGGGTTACGACCCCGCGGTCGCGAACTCGCCCGCGCTGATCGACTGGATCAACGAGGAGGTGGACCTCTTCAGTACGGCCGAGCTTCTCACGGCCGAGGCTACGTTCACGAACTCGCTGACCGACGCGATCGGCTACGCGATCGGCTACCAGTTCCGCTGGTTCGATGTGACCGGCCAACCCAACGATCCGGGGAACCAGCGTCTCAATCCGTGCCAGGTGCCGGGCGACCGGAGCTGCCTCGACCAGGCGGGGCCGTTTACGTTCACGACCGGGTACTTCCCCTACGCGAGTTCCCAGACGGTCCATCGGTTCTACGGTGAGTTGCCGATAAACCTCGGCGATCGGGTGGATCTTCAGTTCGCCGCCAACTATGAGTTCCACGATGTTGCCAGCAGCTTCGACCCGAAGGCGGCCCTCGCCATCCGGTTGCTGGACTCCAACGACTATCAGCTCTCGGCACGGGCATCCCTGCAATCCACGTTCCGCGTCCCGTCCGTCGACGATGTCAACACGGACAAGATCACGGCTCTCGAGTATGTGTGGGAGACGGATGTCTACAAGGCGGTGGATACGTACGGGAGCGAGGATCTGGTGCCGGAACGGGCCACCACGGGGAACGTGGGCCTCGTCCTCTTCCATTTCCCGAGTCGTACGCAGGCGACGTTCGACTACTGGACGTACGACTTCAAGGACATCATCAACGTCGTTCCCTATACGGCGGTCACGAGGCTCTACGACGAGGGCGGCGCCAGCCGGGAGGCCGTGAAGGAGTTCATCAGGTGTCCGGACGGTTGGGGGACGGGAACGTGCGACGCGGCTTTCATCGAACGTATTCAGATCGACCTCGTGAACTGGCCGGGCATGAAGACATCCGGCCTGGACTGGAGTTTGTCGACGCGCCAGCCGGTGGGGAGCGCCGAGATGTCGTTCGGGATCGACGGCACCTACACGCACAAGTACGACATCCTGGCGCTCACGCGAGGAGGCGTGGAGCTGCAGGCGGCGACCAGCGGGGCCGGGCTTCTCAACCGGAACAACCCCATCGCGTGGCCTCTGCCGCAGTGGAAGTGGACGGCTTCCGTCGGGTTCCACACGGAGCGTCTCTCGGCGGTCGGGACCTATTACTACATCTCTTCCTACGACGATCCGGACTCCGCCGACGAGAACTATCGCGTGATCGATTCCTTCGGTACGCTGGACGCGACGCTCATGATGAAGGTCACCGACCAGATCGATGGTTCGTCACGGGGTTCAACCTGCTGGGAACGCCTCCGCCCCTCGTCAACTGGGAGACCTCGTACGATGGCTTCACGCACGACCCCAAGGGACGGCGGATCAAGGTTGGGGTGACGTACACGATCAACTAGCCGTTGAGCGCGGGGCGGCCGGGGAGCGGGGGCGCCCCGGCCGGGATGGCGGGGCCGCGCGGGCTACTCGCGCGCCGGATCGACGGGGCGCGCGACCATGATGCCGTCCTGGGAATCGATGGAGAGGATCCGCTCCGCGAGGGGGCGTTCCGAGATTTCCACGGACCTGCCGACCAGGGGGGCGTGCAGGAGGTGAAGCGCCCCGTCGCGCCACACGGCGAATCCGGTGTGGGCGACGTCCAGCCCTTCGACGGTCGACGTAGCCGCAATCACGTCGCCGTTGCGGATCCGGTCGGCCACCCGCGCGATCCGGTCCTGCGGCACGTATTCCCGGCCGGGACCCTCGTCGAGCCTCGCCTCCGTGGCGGCGATCGCCCGGAGCACGCCGGGCTCGGCGAGTTGCCGATACGATTCCGGGTGCCGGGACATGAAGTTCACCGGCTCCGGATCGAGGGCGGGATCCAGGTCCCCGGTCGTGGTGCGCACGGTTCCCCGGGCTTCGTTGTCCGCGAGCCACTCCGAGAAGTAATGGAGACGGCTCGGGTATCCGTCGAGCCGGCCCCCGCGGTATCGGAGCGCCGTCAGGTGGGCTTCATAGCCGGCCTGCGCGCCGGGGGGATCCGAAAGGGCCTCGACGCCCTGCTCCCGGACGAACCGCGTCAGGGCGAGGACGGTCTCGACGAGGGTCACGCAGTCGAGGGCGCGGAAGTTGATCACGAGGCGCTCGGGTCCGGGGACCTCGAGCGTGCCGGGCTCGTACGTCGTCCCGACGAAGGTCTCGGCGAGCTGCACGATGGCGTCGCCCAGATCCATCTCCGCGAGCCCGCGCTCCGCGGCGAAGCGCACTTTCTCCTCGAAGATCGCCCAATCCTCCGGCGCCCACGCGGACCGGTCCGCGAGCTCGGATGCTGCCGCGCCGACGCCGGCCGTTTCGTCAACCACCGTCGAGGTGGAAGGCTGGGCCTGCGACCAGGCGAGCGCCGCAATGGCGGCGACGGTCGCAAGGATACAGGCGACGACCTTCGCCAGCGTGAAGACGTTGCGCCATCTCATGCGTCTACTATATGCGTCCCCGGGGAAGGTCGGCTATCTTGGCGGCTTCCACACTGAAGTCCACTCCCTCTCCGAGAGCTATCGATGAAGATGTCCCGCTTGCCCGGCGTCGCTTTCGTTTCGACCGCCGTCGTCCTTTTCTCCTCCCTCTCCGCTTCCGGAGCCGCGGCGCAGACGCCGGCCCCGACGGATCCGATCCCGCCGGACCCGGCCGTCATCACCGGGACCCTGGACAACGGCCTGCGCTACTTCGTGCGCGAGAACGATCAGCCGGAGAACCGGGCGGAGCTGCGCCTCGTGGTGAACGCGGGCTCCATCCTCGAGGAAGAGGACCAGCTCGGACTGGCGCATTTCGTCGAGCACATGGCGTTCAACGGCACGGAGAACTTCGAGAAGCAGGCGCTCGTCGACTATCTGGAGTCGATCGGGATGCAGTTCGGCCCCGACGTCAACGCGTATACGAGCTTCGATGAGACGGTCTACATGCTCCAGGTGCCGATGGACGACCCGGAGGTGCTGGCCACCGCGTTCCGGATCCTCGGGGACTGGGCCCAGGGCGTGCGCTTCGACCCGGAGGAGGTCGACAAGGAGCGCGGCGTGGTGATCGAGGAATGGCGCGGACGGCGAGGCGCCCAGGCGCGGATGCAGGACCAGCAGTTCCCGGTCATGTTCGAGGGGTCGCTCTACGCGGAGCGTCTCCCGATCGGGAAGACGGAGATTCTTGAGACCGCGCCCGTCGAGCGGCTGCGCAGCTTCTACGAGGACTGGTACCGGCCGGACCTGATGGCGATCATCGCCGTCGGCGACTTCGACGGCCGGGAGATCGAGTCGACGATCCGGGCGCAGTTCGCCGGGCTGACCTCGCCCGAGGAGCCCCGTCCGCGGGTCTTCGCCGACATCCCCGTCGACCACCCGCCACGCGTCGCGATCGCGACGGACACGGAAGCCACGCAGAGCCAGGTCGGCGTGCTGTACAAGCAGCCGCCGGCCCCGCGCGGCACCGTCGCCGACTTTCGCCGCGGCCTCGTCGAGGGCCTGTACTCCGGCATGCTGAACGCCCGCCTCGATGAACTCCGGCTGCAGGCCGACGCGCCGTTCCTGGTCGGGTTCACGGGGCAGGGCCAGTTCGCGCGGGGAGTGGACGCCTACCAGCTCGTGGCGCTGGTCGGGGATGGCGGCATCGAGCGCGGGCTCGAGGCCCTGCTCACGGAAGCGGAGCGCGTCGTGCGGCACGGCTTCACGGAGACGGAACTGGAGCGGCAGAAGACGGACGTGAGACGCGCCTACGAGCGGCGGCTCGCGGAGCGGGAGAACCAGGAGTCGATCGTGCTCGCGAACCGCTACCTGCAGGCGTTCCTTCAGGGAAGTCCGTACCCGTCCATCGAGACGCAGATGGCGTTCGTGGACGCCCTGCTGCCGGGGATCACGCTCGCCGAGACCAACGCCGTCGCCCAGGCGTGGCTGGCGGAGGAAGGGCGCATCATCCTGGTCAACGCGCCCGAGAAGGAAGGTCTCGAGACCCCTGCGGAGGAGGACCTGGTCGGCGTCTTCGCGTCCGTGTCGGCCGCGGAGATCGAAGCGTACGAGGACGCGGCAGCCGATGCGCCTCTCCTCCCCGTCGTCCCCGAGGGCACTCCGGTCGTGGCCGAGGAGACGCTCGACGAGGTGGGCGTCTCCATCTGGACTCTGGAGAACGGCGTGCGCGTCGTCCTCAAGCCCACCGACTTCAAGGACGACGAGATTCTCTTCTCCGCGACGAGCCCCGGCGGCACGTCGCTGCTTCCCGACGATCTGATGCGGAAGACGTCGTTCGCCCTCAACGTCATCGCCCAGTCGGGAGTCGGGGAGTTCGATCAGACCGAGCTCGGGAAAAAGCTCACCGGCAAGGCCGTTCGGGTCTCTCCGTTGCTGGGGTCGCTTTCGGAAGGGATCGGAGGGTCGTCGTCCCCGCAGGATGTCGAGACGGCGTTTCAACTCATCTACCTGTACTTCTCGGCGCCCCGCAGGGATGAGACCATGTTCGACGCGCTCAAGGCACAGCAGACGGCAGTGCTCGCGAACATCGGGGCCAATCCCAACCTCGTGTTTTCCGACACCGTCTCGGCCATCATGTCCCAGGGACATCCGCGGGTCCAGCGGGTGAGCCAGCTCATGGATGACCTCCTGCAGGCCGACCTCGACGCGGGCTACGAGGTGTTCCGGGAGCGCTTCGCGGACGCCAGCGACTTCACCTTCTACTTCGCGGGCGCCTTCGATCTCGCGATGATGCGTCCCCTCGTGGAGCGGTATCTCGGTGCGCTCCCCAATCTGGGGCGGGTGGAGAACTGGGTGGATCACGGCATCGATCCTCCCGCGGGCGTGATCGAGACCTTCGTGTACAAGGGGCTGGAGCCGCAGAGCCGCACGCAGATCATCTTCGCGGGAGACGCCGAGTACTCGCGCGAAGAGGCGGGCGCGGTCTACGCCATGGCGGAGGTTCTCCAGATTCGGCTGCGTGAGCTGCTGCGCGAAGACCTGGGCGGGACGTACAGCGTGGGCGTGAACGGCCGGCTCTCGTACCGGCCCGACGAGGAATACAGCGTGACCATCGCGTTCGGGTCCGCCCCCGAGCGCGCCGAGGAACTCTCCTCCGTGGTCTTCGAGGAGATCGAGCGGCTCAGGACCGAGGGGCCGGACGCGGAGACGGTGGGGAAGGTCCGCGAGACGCAACGGCGGGGGCTGGAGACGAGTCTGCGCGAGAACCGGTTCTGGCTGAACCAGTTGGCGAGTTTCGAGCGCGGCGGCTGGGACCTGAACGAGATCCCGAGCTTCGAGGGGATCGAAAGCTGGACCGCGGAGCAGGTGCGGGAGGCCGCCGTCCGTTACCTCCGCACCGACCAGTACGCCCGGTTCGTGCTGCTCCCGGAGCAGAAGGTCCCCTAGTGTCATGTGGAGGAGCCACGGCCGGCCGGTGATCGGATGAGCGGCGCCGCCCACGCGCGCCGGGAGCGCGTGCCCGTCCGGGTCATGCCGGACCACGACAGCATCGCCGCCGAAGTCGCCGGCCGGATCGCGGCGCTCCTGCGAAAGCGGGCCGAGAACGGGAGCCGTGCCGTTCTCGGCCTCGCGACCGGCGCCACGCCCGTCGGCGTCTACCGGGAACTCATCCGCCTGCACCGGCACGAGGGACTCGACTTCTCCAACGCGGTCGCCTTCAACCTCGACGAGTACTTCCCGATGCGGCCCGGCAGCCTCCACAGCTATCACCGCTACATGCGGGAACACCTGTTCGACCACGTGAACATCGCGCCGGAGCACTGTCACATCCCTCGCGGAGATGTGCCGGAAGCGGAGGTCGAGGCACACTGCGTCGAGTACGAGCGCCGCATCCGGGAGGCGGGCGGGATCGACTTCCAGATTCTCGGGATCGGGCGCAGCGGTCACATCGGTTTCAACGAGCCGGGGTCCGAGCGCGACTCGCGCACCCGGCGGCTCTACCTGGACACCGTCACCCGCGGCGATGCCGCGTCCGATTTCTTCGGCGAGGAGAACGTGCCGCCGCAGGCGATCACGATGGGCGTGGCCACGATCCTCGAAGCGCGGGAGGTCGTCCTGCTCGCGACGGGGGAGCACAAGGCCGGGATCGTGTGCCGAGCCGTCGAGGGGGAGGTCCACGCGGACGTCGCCGCGACCTTCCTCCAGCAACACGCCGCCGCGACGGTCTATCTCGATCCGGCCGCCGCTTCCGATCTCACCCGCGTCCGCACGCCGTGGCTCGTGGGCGATGTGGAGTGGACGGCGGAGCGCGAGACGGCGGCCGTCATCTGGCTGAGCGAACGCACCGACAAGTCGATCCTGCACCTCGCGACCGACGACTATCGCGCGAACCACCTCGCCCCGCTCACCTCCCGTCACGGTTCGGCCGAGCCGCTCAACGGACAGGTCTTCAACGCGCTCATCTCCAAGATCCGGGGAAAAAGCAGGCTGCCGCGCGGCCAGGACATCGTCGTCTTCTCGCCCCACCCGGACGACGACGTGATCTCGATGGGCGGACTGCTGCGCAAGCTGGTCGAGAACGGCAACCGCATCACCGTGGCATACCAGACGTCCGGGAACATCGCCGTCTTCGACCACGAGGTGCGCCGGTACCTGGACTTCCTGCGGCGCGCGGCGGGCATCATCGATCTTGGCGATGCCCCGAACCTCGAGGAGGTGCTGCGGTCGCTCGAGGACCGTCTCGCCCGCAAGGAGCCGGGGGATGTCGATCCGGGGGTGGTTCAGCAGCTCAAGCGGATCATCCGCGAGACCGAGGCCACGGCCGCGATCGAATCGCTGGGTCTCTCCGCCGACCGCGCACGCTTTCTGAACCAGCCGTTCTATCAGACGGGAGCGGTGAGAAAGAACCCGATCACGTCGGAGGATGTGGAGATCGTCGCGCAACTGCTGGAGGAGGTGCGGCCGACGATCGTGTTCGCCGCCGGGGACCTGTCCGATCCGCACGGCACGCACCGCATGTGCCTCGAGACGGTCGAGGCGGCGCTCGCCGGCTACCGCGGCGACCCGCCGTGGCTCTGGCTCTATCGAGGCGCGTGGCAGGAGTGGGATCTGGACGAAGCGACCGTCCTCGTGCCTCTCTCCGAAGGCGAACTGCGCGGCAAGGTCCAGGCGATCTTCCGACACGAGTCGCAGAAGGATTCGGCGCCATTTCCGGGACCGGATCCGCGGGAATTCTGGCAGCGGGTCGTCGAGCGAAACCGGGATACCGCCGACCGGCTGGCCGCGCTGGGCCTGCCGGCCTACTACGCCATGGAGGCTTACGTGACGCTGCGGGATGGGCAGCGGGTCGAGGGTCCGGAGATCCCCACCTCCTCCCTCGCGGACGCGGAGGCGTGAACCCGTGACGTACCCGGGCGGACGGCGCGGCGCGACAGGCTGACATGGGCGGGTTCTTCGGGACGGAACGGGTGTCGTTCGATCTCTTCGGCCCGGTCCATCTTGCGACGATCGGCGCCCTGGCGGTGGTCGGCATCTGCCTGATTCGCGCCGGTCTGGTGGCCGATGAGCGGGGTCGCCGCCACCTCCGCCTGGCACTGGGCCTCACGATTCTCCTCCTCCTCCTTGCGAGGCACATCTGGAAGGCCGCATCGGGGCTGTGGACAGTGGAGCACGACATACCCCTGCACCTCTGCAGCGCCATGGCGTTGGTGACCATTTACGGGCTGTGGACCCGGGAGCCCCGAGTTCTCCGCCTCATGTACTTCCTGGGCGTGGCGGGGGCGGTGCAGGCCGTCCTGACCCCGGATTCCGAGTTCGGCGCCGTGCACTTCACCTTCTTCGAGTCGCTGGGATCGCACGGGGCGGTCGTCATCGCCGGCGTGTGGGCCGTGATGGTGGAAGGCTATCGGCCGACGTCCCGCGATCCGTGGATCGTGTTCGGACTGCTGAACCTGTACGCGGCCGTCGTCTATCCGATAAACCGGCTCCTCGGGTCAAACTATCTCTACCTGATCGACAAGCCGCCGGGGCCCACGATCCTCGACTTCTTTCCCGGCTGGCCCTGGTACATTCTGCTCATCGAACCCGTGGCCATCGGGCTCTTCCTGGCGTTGCGGCTCCCCTTCCGGAACCCGGCGGCCGGTTGACGGTACTCAGGTTTCTCCCTGTACCAGAAACCCTGTGCGAAGAACCCTGTACGAAGAACCCTGCGCGAAGAACTTCAATGGAGGATGGACGGCATGCCGGTATGTCCTGTATGCGATGCGGAACCAATGATCTCCGACGACCCCGTCGAGGGCGAGTTGCTCGAATGCGAGGATTGCGGCGTCGAACTCGAGATCCTCGCGCTCGACCCCATCACGCTCGGTGAGGCGCCGGACGCCGAGGAGGATTGGGGCGAATGAGAGTCGGCTTTCTTCATTCCCTCATCCGCAAGGACGAGAAGCTGCTGATCGCGGAGTTGCGCGGGCGCAGCGATGTGGAACTGGTGTTTCTGGACGACCGCAAGCTCGCGTTCGACTTCGCGAGCGTCCCGGACGTCGATGTCGTCCTCGAGCGCTGCATCAACCATTCGCGGGCCATGCACGCGCTGCGGCTGTTCGAGGGCGGCGGGCTGGATTGCGTCAACCGCTACGAGGTGTCGCGCCGCTGCGGGGACAAGATCCTCACCGCGGCGTCGCTCCGGGAATGCGGCGTCCCGCAGCCCGAGGCCAGGGTCGCGTTCACCGAGGCCTCCGCGCTCGAGGCGATCGAGGAACTGGGCTATCCCGTGGTACTCAAGCCGGCGGTCGGTTCCTGGGGGCGCCTGCTGTCGAGGATCAACGACCGGCACGCGGCGGAGACGGTCCTCGAACACAAGGCGATCCTGGGCAGCTATCATCACTCGATCTTCTTCGTGCAGAAGTACGTGGAGAAGGGAGGGCGCGACATCCGCGCGTTCGTCGTGGGCGGGGACTGCGTGGCCGCCATCTACCGGTCGTCCGGGCACTGGATCACGAATACGGCCCGCGGCGGCACGGCCTCCAACTGTCCGGTGACGAGCGAGATCGGGGAGCTGTCCCTGCGCGCGGCGGAGGCCGTGGGCGGGGGCGTGGTGGCCGTGGACCTGTTCGAGAGCGACGGCGGACTGCTCGTGAACGAAGTGAACTACACGATGGAGTTCAGGAACAGCATCGAGGCGACGGGCGTGAACATTCCGGAGCGGATCGTGTCGTACGTCGTCTCGCCGGACCGGGCGGGGAACCGATGATCCGCGCGTCGATCGCGGGCGGATCGGGCTACGCCGGGGGGGAACTGCTGAGGCTCCTGCTCGGCCATCCCGATGTCGAGGTGCGGCAGATCACGTCGGAGCGCTTCGCGGGACGGTTCGCGCAGCGGGTGCACCCCAACCTGCGCGGCGTCACGCGGCTCCGCTTCTGCGCGCTCGACGAGTTGTCGGAGTGCGACGTGCTCTTCCTCTGTCTCCCGCACGGCGAGTCGTCCCGCCGCATCGACGAGTTTCGGGCCGTGGCCGGACGGATCGTCGACCTGGGCGCGGACTTCCGGCTCAAGGACGGCGCGGACTACGAGCGCTTCTACGGCCGGCCGCATCCCCGGCCGGAACTCCTGGGGTCGTTCGTGTACGGGATCGCGGAAGTGAACCGCGAGGCGCTGGCGGGCGCGGACCTTGTCGCGTGCGCCGGCTGCAACGCGACGGCCTCCATCCTCGGGCTGCTTCCGCTGTACCGGGAGGGGGTCGCGGATTCGGCCGTGATCGAGGTGAAGGTGGGCTCGAGCGAGGCGGGCAACCGCGCCAGCGAGGGCAGCCACCACCCGGAGCGCAGCGGCGCGATGCGGTCGTACCGGCCGACCGGCCACCGCCACGCGGCCGAGATCCGAACGGTCCTCGGCGGCGACGTGCACTTCTCGGCCACTGCGGTCGAGATGGTGCGCGGCGTCCTCGCCACCTGCCACGTATTCCTGAACCGGGAGCTCGACGAGAAGGCGTTGTGGAAGATCTACCGGGGCGCGTACGCCGACGAACCGTTCGTGCGCATCGTCAAGGAGCGGACCGGCATCCACCGCTATCCCGACCCCAACCTCCTGGCGGGCGCGAACTACTGCGACGTGGGGTTCGAGCGCGATCCGCTCTCGAACCGGGTCGTGGTCCTGAGCGCGATCGACAATCTCATGAAGGGGGCGGCGGGACAGGCGGTGCAGGCGTTCAACGTGATGCACGGGTTGCCGGAGTCGCGGGGGCTCGAGTTCCCGGGCCTGCACCCTGCCTGAGCCCGGCCCCCGGAGCTGAATCGTGTGCCGCATCCTCTGCGTCCGGAGCGATGAGCCCTTCGACATGGCGCCGCATCTGGCCGCCTTCGCACAGATCGCCCGGGAGAGCCGCGAGTACCAGGGCGACGGGTGGGGGTGCGCCTGGATCGATGCCGACGGGTGGCGCGTCTACCGCGACATCGCGCCCGTCTGGGAGGACGCCGCGGCGCCGTCCGGACGGACGACGCTGCTGCTCGCGCACGCGAGGAGTGCGTATCGCGGGGAAGGGATACGGGTCGAGAACAACATGCCGTTCTTCGACGGGGAGCGCGTCTTCATCTTCAACGGGGAACTGCACGGCGTGCGGATCAAGGAGCGGGGGCGGATCGGCGCGGAGAAGGTGTTCAATTTCGTCAAGCGCTTCGCCGACGGAGACATGGGCCTCGCGCTGGAGCGGGGACTCGACGCGATCGAAAAGCGCACGCGTTACGTGCGGGCGATGAACCTGATCGTCGCCGACACGGCGCGGCGGGTCCACTTCGCGACCCGGTTCAGCGAGGATCCGGACTACTTCCGGCTGCACGCCTCCCGCCGGGGCGGCGTTCGGATCCTGTGCTCGGCGCCCTATCCGGATTCGCACCCGGCGTCGGACGGGCGGTGGGCGTGGACGCCGGTCGCGAACGGCGCCATCGGGACGTTCTGACCGATGCCGGGACCGATGCCGGACGAGTCCGGCGGACTGCTCATCGTGAAGATCGGCGGCGGAGCATCCATCAACCTGGACGGGATCGCCCGCGACCTGGGGGGCCTGTCCGGTCCGTTCGTCATCGTGCACGGCGCGAACGCGCTGCGCGATTCCCTCGCCCGGCGGCTCGGCGTCGAGAAGCGCGTCCTCACGTCGGTGTCCGGACACGAGAGCGTGCAGTCCGACCGCGACCTGATCGACGTGATGCTCATGGCCTACGCCGGCGTGCGGAACAAGCGCATCGTGGAACTGCTGCAGGGTCACGGCGTGAACGCGGTCGGGCTCACCGGGCTCGACGGGGCGCTCGTGCGCGGCCGACGCAACCGGGGGATCCGGGTGAGAGAGGGCGGCAAGACGCTGATCAAGCGGGACCTGTCCGGGAAGCCGGCGGAGGTGAACCGCAAACTGCTGGGGTTGCTCCTCGGCGGCGGCTTCACACCGGTCGTGACCGTGCCCCTGATCGACGAACACAACGCGGCGATCAACTCGGAGAACGATGACGTCGCGGCCCTGCTCAGCGCCGAACTGGGACCGGAGTGCGTGATCCAGTTGATCGAGGCGCCCGGCTTCCTGGAGGATCCGGACGATCCGGCGTCCGTCGTCGCGCGGCTCTCGCGGACGGAGTTGGCGCGTCGCGAGAGCGAGGCGCGCGGGCGCATGAAGCGGAAGCTGCTCGCCCTGCAGCGAGTCGTGGAATCCGGCACGACGCGCGTCGTGATCGCGGACGGTCGCATCGAACGGCCGGTCTCGGAGGCGCTGGCCGGAAGGGGCACGGTGATCGGATGAAATCGAGCGAACTGGAACGGGCGCACGCCCTCGAGGTCTTCCCCAAGCGGGACTTGACCATCGTGCGGGGCGAGGGCGCGTGCGTGTGGGACGACGAGGACCGACGCTACATCGATTGCGTGGGTGGCATCGGCGTGGCGAGCATCGGCCACGCCAACCCGGCGGTCGCCGAGGCGGTGGCGGAGCAGGCGCGCGTGCTCGTGTCCTGTCCCGGGATCTTCTACAACGACGTCCGGGCGCGGTTGCTGGCCGAACTCGTTTCCATCGCGCCGGCCGGGCTCACGGGCGCCTTCCTCTGCAACTCCGGGGCGGAGGCGGTGGAGGCGGCGATCAAGTTCGCGCGGCTCGCGACGGGGCGGACAGGGGTCGTGTCCGCGATGCGCGGCTTCCACGGGCGGACGCTCGGAGCGCTGAGCGCGACGCACAAGAAGGAGTACCGGGAGCCGTTCGGGCCGCTTGTGCCGGGGTTCTCGTTCGTGCCCTTCAACCACGTCGAGAAGCTGCGCGCGGCCGTGGGCGAGGACACGGCGGCGGTGATCGTCGAGCCGGTGCAGGGAGAGGGAGGCGTGCGGCCGGCCAGCCCGGACTATCTGCAGGCGGCGCGCCGCATCTGCGACGAGGCCGGTGCGGTGCTGGTGTTCGACGAAATCCAGACGGGCTTCTGCCGCACCGGCCGCATGTTCGCCTGCGATCGCTACGGCGTCGCGCCGGACGTCCTCTGCCTCGCCAAGGCGATCGCGGGCGGCGTGCCGCTGGGGGCGGTCCTGGCGCAGGAACGGCTGCAGCCGCCGCCCGGGCGGCACGGCACGACCTTCGGCGGCAACCCGCTCGCCTGCGCCGCCGCCCTGGCCGCGATCCGGTTCATGCGGGACGAGCGGCTCGACGAGCGGGCCGAGGCGCTGGGCGCCCGCTTCAGCGAGCGCTTCGCCCGACACGGGCCGGCCCGCGTGCGCGCCGTGCGGCAGGTCGGCCTCATGATCGGCGTCGAACTCCGCGAGCGCTGCCGCCCCTACCTCGAGCCCCTCGCGGAGCGCGGCATCCTCGCCCTTCCGGCCGGCACCACGGTCATCCGGCTGCTACCGCCCCTCGTGATCACCGAAGCCCAGATCGACGAGGTGGCGGACACGCTCGCCCGGGTCCTGTCCGATTGACGCTCCGGGCCGACTCCCTCAGCGGGCCGGCGTCAGACGAACGGTCGCCGGGACGCGGCCTTCTCCCTCGGCGAACTCGACCTCGATGACGCCAGCGCCCCGATCCGAGACGAGGGCGGCGCCCTGCATGACCGTCGACACCACCGGGGTGCCGAACGACGCGATCCGGTAGGTGTGGCCGGCCGTCCCTTCCAGGGAGAGACGCCACGCATCCGCCTCGGCGTCGAAGTCCAGAATCCGCAGGCCGGTGCTCGTCCGGCCGGGCTCGAGGTCGACGCGGGGCGGGGCGACCGCGAGCCCGCCTTCCCACGCCACGACGATCTCCGCCCGGTTCCCCGCCGGCGCCGCATCCCCGACGGTCACTTCGAGGATTCCGTCGGGCGACAACTCCGCGGTGGCCCCGTTCACCCGGAACGTCACGTTGTGCGCCCCCGCCGGCACGTCGGGCACGAACTCGAAGGTCAGAGGCGGTCCGGAGGTCGTAAGCGTCGTGCGCCGCCCTCCGCCGCCCGCCGTCCACCGTTGCAGGATTTCGACGTCGGTCGTCGTCCCCCCGGCCCGGAGCCGCCTCACCGCCGCCTGCGGCCAATCCGGCGGGAGTTGCGGGGCGAGCCGGGCCCTGCCGAGGGGAGCATCGGGTTCCCAGCCGATGACGCCGCGCAGTAACGGTGTCACCAACGCCGAGGTCGCGAAGAACTGGTGGGGGACGGTCTGGTCGAGGGGCTGGTAGAAGGTGCCGGAGAGCAGCTCCGGATGGCGCCCCAGGCTCCAGTCGAAGGTCATCTGCTTCACCGCGTTCACGAGGTGGAAGCCCGCCCATGGACGCCGGTACCGGTACTGGGCCCACGACACGTATCCCGTCACGAAGGGCCACACCGTGCCCATGTTGTACTGGAGCGGGTGATACAGTTCGCTCTCCGTCGAGAGCATGTGGGCGCCCCAGTCCGACGAGATTCGGTCGCCCGCGAGCCGGACGAGGGTCGATCGCGCGCGCGCCCCGTCGAACAGGCCGAACGCGGCCGCCGTGGCGGGCCACACGGTCAGGTTGTCGTTGGTGCCGCCGTCGGCGAGGATCCCGAACGCATGGTGCCCCGCCTCCTCGAGCCAGTACGCATCGTTCAGGCTCGCCCGCGCGCGGGGAGCCATCTCCCGCGCCCGATCCGCGATCTCGGCATCGCCCATGCGCTCCGCCAGCGCCGTGGTCCCCTCGAGGGCCGCGGTCCAGACCCCCGCCAGGTAGACATCCTGGTGGAGCGCCGCCCCGAGGCCGCCGACCTCGACCGCCGCGAGCCCGCCCACCGTGTTCTCGATGAGCCCGTCGCCGTCCGTCTCGGCGCTGAGGCACCATTCCCACGCGCGCCGGTAGGCGGGCCACAGCTCCCGCAGGAGTTCGTCGTCCCCGCTGGCCCGCCAGTACTCGTAGAGCGCGACCATCCAGTACGGGGTCGTGTCGGCGTGGTAGTACGTGTACGGATACACGTCGAACCACGGGATGCGCGCGGCCGCCTGGGAGATCTCGTGCGTGATCTTGCCGTCTTCGCGCTGGTATCCCGCGAGAAAGGCGAGTTCCTCCGCCACCAGTTCCCACTGCCCGAGCGCATCCATGGCGAAGCTCGTCTGCGCCGCGTCGCCGCCGAAGAACCAGCCGAAGCCGGGACGCGTCCCGTTGCGCGACAGGCCCCAGCCCGCGACGAACCCGCACCCGAGGTCGGGATTGCAGACGCGCTGCTCCTCCAGGTTGATCTTCGCCCACTCCAGGGCGAGATCGAGCCGTGGCTCCGGCGACTCGATGGAGACGGTGGAGGCGAGCACCGAGTCGGCCCAGGCCCGCTTGGCGCCGTACAGCGAGCGCGCCTCGGCGATCAGCCGATCGTAGCCGGCGAAAACCTCCTCGCGGGGCGCGGTTCCGCCCGTTACCGCGATCGGGATGAACTCCCGTCGCGCGCGTTCCGGGTCGACCGGGATCACCATGGTGCGCGGCGCCTCGCCCAGTTGATGAGCCGGGTGCTCCACGGAGTTCACGGCCCACGGCGACCCGACGACGGCGTTCGTCTCCTGCAGGCTCTCGGACAGCACGAAGGCGCGCCGGTCCGCGTCCCAGTAGGCGTACTGCCCCCCGAGCGACCCCGGCCACATGTAGTTCAGCACGGGCTCGAACTCGGCGACGATCTCGAGCGGTTCCGGGCTGTCCACCTCGAGCAGGACCAGGAGGCCGGGGAGCTCGGCGGGCGCAAGGATGTGCTGGCGCACCTGGAAGGCCGCGTGGCTGTAGGCGATCGTCGTGAGTTCGGGCCGCACGTGCACCGTGCGCGCGACGGCGCTACCCGGAATCGGCGCTCCGTAGGCCGGGGTCGAGAAGCCGAGCCGGAACCGGTTTCCGACCTTGAGGGGGTGGATCCACAACTCCGCCTCTCCGGTCTCCAGGCCGAGCCACGCCGAGCGGGGTCCGGTCACGCCCAGGTATTCGCCGGGACGGACGGGGCCGGTGAGTTCGATCGGCGACGCTGCGATCTCGAAGCGCGGAACCCCGGCCGCCGTCTGGCCGGAACCGTTCGCCGGCAGGCCGGCGGTCATCGCGGCCAGGAGCATGAGAAGCGAGATGCGCGACGCGGGATCCAGAGTCATCGCCCGTATTCCTCACTTTCGCGAAATCCGTTGCGGCGGGCCGCCACCACTCTAGTTGACGCACCGGCGGGACCGAAACCAAGTTCGCCCGCATGGCTACGTACAGCGATGAGCTGCCGCCGTTTCCCGAAGGCTGGTATTTCATCGGACACCGCAAGTCGATCGAGCGCGCGAAGCTCATCGAAAAGACGTGGATGGGCGAGGAAATCGTCGCGTGGGCCGACGAAGAGGGCCGCATCTGCGTGGCGGACGCCTTCTGTCCCCACCTGGGTTCGCACATGGGACCGACGACCGGCGGCCTGGTGCGCGACGGCTGTCTCGTCTGTCCCTTCCACGGGTTCGAGTTCGATGCGACCGGCCAGTGCGTGGCGACGCCCAATGCCCCGCCCCCGAAGGCCGCGAGGTTGAAGCTCTACGAGACCCGGGAGATCCTCGGCATGATCTTCGCATGGTGGGGGAGCGGCGGCCGGGCGCCTCAGTGGCACCTGCCGGATGAACCTCCCACCGGCGCGGACTGGACCGGATTGCGCTCCACGATCCTCCGGTTCCGGGGCCACCCCCAGGAAACGACGGAAAACTCCGTCGACGTGGAACACCTGGAGTACACGCACGGATACCACGACGTGAAGCCGACCGACTTCTCGGTCGACGGCGCCTACCTGAAGAGCTGCTTCGACTTCAAGGCGGTTCGCCGGATCCTGGGTCTGGTGGACATTCATTCCGAAGTCTCGGTCATCACGCACGTCCACGGAGTCGGCTATTCCTTCGTCGAGATTTACGAGAAACTGGTCGGCATAAAGTCGCGCATGTGGGTGCTCACAACGCCCGTCGACGGCGAATTCGTGGAGTTGACGATGGTGAATCAGGTGCGGGAGGTCCGTAAGCCGGGGCGGTTCATCTCGGGCCTGGGCTTCCTGCCCGTGCCGCTGCGCCACCGGCTGCTGAATGTCTTCATCCTGCGCGAGGAGAGGCGGTTCGTCCTGCAGGACATCGTGATATGGGACAGGAAGCGCTACCGGTCTCCCCCCCGGCTGTGCCGGACGGACGGCCCCATCGGGAAATACCGCCGACACTGCCGACAGTTCTATCCGGACCCGGCGATGGCGCCTCGAAGCCCGGACCGCAACGCCGACTAGCTAGCAGCCCGTGGACTGCCAGGGTTTGCGCGCCAGGAAACAGTACAGGGGCGTGAAGATGCCCGTCTTGCCGCCCGCGACGTAAGCCTCCGCGGTTCGGTCGAGGAGTCGAACCACCTCCGCCGAGCCTTTCGGAAAGAGCCGCAGCAACTCGGCCAGCTTCGACCCCGCGATGAACGCCTTGCGGCCCCAGGGAAGCCTGCGCACCGCGGTCCCCAACGTCCCGTGGCGGCTCTCCATGGGTTGATACCAGGGCGTGGAAGGTCCTTCCCGGACGTCCCAGTCGCTCCCCTCGATGACCTGGAATCCCGCCCCTTCGAGAGCGCGATTCACTTCCCCGAACGTGGCGATGTCGTGCAGCGCGATACCCCGCATGAGGTCCCGCTTGATGGTCCGGTGCCGGCGGTCCCGCGGGTCGAACCGGTCCGTCAGGCACATTTCCTGACCCCAGAACAGGGCGCCCGGCTTCAGTACGCGGAATATCTCCGCGAACGCGCCTTGCTTGTCCTGCGCATGGCACGTCGACTCTATGGCGTAACCCCCGTCGAACGAGTCGCCCTCGATGGCGCTCATGTCCTCGAAGCTGCACTTCCTGAAATCGGTCAGGTGCTCCAGCCCCGCCTCGGCGTTCAACTTCTTCGCCTCCGCCAGCTGGATCTCGTTGATGTTGATTCCCACGGCCCTGACACCCGCCTCACGGACGACTCGGCGCATGGGGCCGCCGACTCCGCAACCGACATCGACCACCTTCATGCCCCGTTTCAGCTCCAACTTCGAGATCATCGCCCGCTGGTGCCGGACCTTGGACTCCTCCAGGCTCTCCTGGGGCGTGAGGGGCGCGAAATGCAGGGATTCACCCCAGCCGTACACCATGAAGCCGTTGCACAGCTCGTAGTAGTCCCTGACCGTTTCCGTATGGTCGTAGGCGCCCGCGCCCTCAGCCTCCGGTGCCGCCCGGTAAAGCCAGCCGTCGAAGTGCCGGACTCGACGCGCGACGCCCGATCCCGGGTGCGCATCTCTCAGCGCTTTCGACAGTTTGCGCAGTCGCATTTTGGGGGGGCTCAGGCGGGCAGCTCCCGCCTCTGCTCGGTGATGCGGAATCTTACCTTCTTGCTCGGCTTCAGCGACGGAACCGGATTGAAGCGGAGCTTCCGTGCGTACTTCGCCGGCGTCACCTCGACCGTGAAGTAGTGCGCCAGCATGAGCAGGTTGACCGCCAGGTGCATCTCCATCCAGCGGGTGCCGAGACATTTGTGCGTACCCAGCCCGTACGGGGCGAACCCGAGGCTGCGATGCTCACGACGCGACGGCAGGAAGCGGTCGATGTCGAACTTGTAGGGTTCGGGAAAGACATCGCTCATGTAGTGCGTGGCGGTCATGGCGATGTGGATCCGTTCCCCCAGGGGCAGCTCGTAGTTCCCGACCGTGCAGGTATTCATCACGTTCCGAACGGACATGGACACGATCGGGTACATGCGCATGCACTCCATGAGGAAGCGGTGCGTCACGTCGATGTTGGCGGGGGTGAAGTCCTCGCTCCCGGGGTCGCCGTTGGCAAACAGGGCATCCGCTTCGGCGCGGATTTTTTCGTAGAGGTCCGGCTGCGACGCCATGGAGTAGACCACGAGGCTGAACGTATCGCCGAGGTACACACTGGCGATCAGGGCCGCGGAAAAGGCGAAGAGCAGGTTGGACTCCGGGAGGAACCCCGGGTCGCTGGCGTGCAGGCTGAGGTAGTCGTCCACCAGGTTCCGCGGGCTGTCGACGCGCTGGGCGGGAGTATGGACGCTCAGGATCCGTTTCATCAGCGTGTCCAGGACTGCCGCCCGACGTCTCATGCCCGGGGTACGTAGCGTGAACTCGGGCAGGACCTTCGCGATGTGCACGCTCAGGGCCCGCTCCTTGTAGCCCATCAGGTCGCCCATGAGATCCTGCGTGTCGACGCCGATGAACAGCGGCGACAACTGGGCGTTCACCATTGCCCGGCTCATGGACGTGGCGCGGTAGGAATCCCCGACCGTCAGGGTCGACATGTACGCGCGCCCCCTGCTGTATAGCTCGTCCATCTGCCCTGCCAGCCTCGTGCGGGAATAGGCCGGCGACAGGAATTTGCGAAGCCGGAAGTGGTCGGCTCCATCCAGGGCGGGCAGAACGCCGGCCGCGCCGTAGACTTTCTCGAAGTCGGCGAAGTAATCCCTGGTTCGCAGGTACATGCGCCCGCGCTTCTGCATCCACTCGTTCGTCTCGAGTCCGGCCAGGAAGATCATGCGCTTCGAGAAGGGAGGACGGATCTGGAACACCGGGCCGTACTCCTCCGCGAGGTTCGCGAAGAGCGCGTTCAGGTTGCCGTCCCGGACATGCGGGTTGCGCAGCAGCCTGGTCAGCGAAACCGTCGGAATTTTCTTCGCGAGAGCCGTGTGTCTGCGGATCGGGCCGACGAGGTTCTCGGAGACCGCGGCGGCGATGGAACGGCCGATCAAGTCCAGCTGGCAGATGAACTTGATGCGCTCTTCCGCCGCTTCATCGAGTTCGAAGATCAGGCGAAAGACGTCGCAGGTGTTGACGAGGCACACGATGACGACGTCTCTCGGTTCGGGAACCTCGTCGGCGAAGACGACGTTGCCGATGCGCGCCTTGATGAACTGGTCGGTCGCGCCTTCCTCGAACATCCCGTACTGCTGCCGATGCATGACGGGAGGAGCCAACGTCCAGAATTCGCCTTCGTGGTGTTGGAGGATCCCCCGTTCAACCAGGCGGTCCAGGGTCAGGTCGACGATCGACTCCGCGCGGGGGGCGAGCCGTTCGACCCAGTACCGGGCAGTGTGTTGGACCGGTTCGTCCGCAATCTCCTTCAGAATGGGATCCAGAACGGGGTCGCCCGTTTCGGCCCGGTCCACCACGTACAGGGATGTCAGATCCGAGTCGAGCCGCGACTGGAAGGAGAGTTCCGCCAGCACTCCGCCGACGACAGCGCAGTTCAGCTGCCAGCCGGGTACCTGATGGAAGTAGCCTCCCTTCTCGTCGAGAAGCATCAGGATGAGTTCGTCGACGAGGCTCAGGGATTCGACCTTCAGACTCTCCACCGTCATTTGTCGGTTCTCGCCTCGCCGCAGTCGACGTGCACTACGCGGCGCCCGGAATCGAGGCACGCCGCGACGGCATCAAGCGCATATGTAACGTGCATAGCGCCGGAACCACCATCATAAGTATGACCGTGATGAAGAGAATGCCGCAACCGAGTGACGCGGCAAACGGTATCAGGAATTGGGCCTGGATGGCGCGCTCCAGGATCAGGGGCGTGAAGCCGAGGAACGTGGTCAGGGAAGTGAGCATGATCGGACGAAAACGCCCCTTTGCCCCCTCCATGATCGCGGTTCGCGGCGGGGCGCCTTCCCGGAGTTTCTGATCGATGAAGTCGATCATGACCAGGGAATCGTTCACCACGACCCCGCTCAGACCGAAGATCCCCATGAAGGATACGGCGCTCAGGGCGACTCCCAGGATCCAGTGGCCCAGGATCACGCCGATGAACC
>VXOJ01000053.1 GCA_009840115.1 Gemmatimonadales bacterium
GACGTTCCCGCGGGAACGTCCCGGGCTAGCGATCCGGGTCGAGGTCCCGGCGGCGTCGCCTGCGGCGGGCGTCGAGGCGGCGGAAGAGGAGCGGGCTCACGAGGGCCGATGTCGTGCCGCCGATGAGGGCGAGGATGCCGACGGGGCCGGGGTTCGAGAACATCGGCGCGCTGATCTGCGTGTTCATCCACATCCCGAGCGCCGCGAACACGACCGCGCCGACGACGAAGCCGAGCCAGGTGAGCCGCATCACGGGACAGGACGCCGGATCACGGGGGCGGTGCGCCGGGCGTCTATGAGCCGCCGTCCCCGTCGCCGCCGGGGAGGCCGATGGTGGCGATGCACTCGATCTCCACGCGCGCGTTCAGCACGAGGCCGCCCACCGCCAGCGCGCTGCGCGCGGGCCGGTCGTTGGGGAAGAACTCCATGTACGTGCGGCTCATGTCTCCGAAGTCCGCGATGTCGGCCAGAAAGACGGTGCACTTCACGACCTCGTCCAGCGACGAGCCGTAGCGTTCGAGCGCGTCCGCGATGTTCCGCATCGTCTGCTGCGTTTCGGGGATGATGCCGCCCTCGACGAGTCCCTCGCCGGGCACGGTGCCGAGCTTGCCGGAGAGGTAGAGGACGTTCCCCACCCGCACGGCCTCCGAGAAGGGCGAGTTGGGCCGTCCGCCCAGGTACTCGACGGAGTGCATCATCTCGGCCATCTCGGCGTGTTCCTGCGCCGCGAGCGGCGTCGAGGGCACGAGGGCCGTCCCGAGCAGCGCGAGAGCCGCAGCGAGCGCCAGAGTCGTGGCGGGAAGCTGTTTCCTTGTCATTTCTCCTCCTTCGAAGCCTGTCGCGAGTTCATGGCGTGATGCGGGTCATCATCCGGGGGAACGCGATCGTCTCGCGCAGGTGATCGATGCCGCACATCCACGTCACCGTGCGCTCGATCCCGAGCCCGAACCCGCTGTGTGTGAAGGTCCCGTATTTGCGGAGGTCCAGGTACCAGTCGTAGGACGCCTCCGGGAGTCCTTCCTCGCGAATGCGCGCGAGGAGCTTGTCGTGGTCGTCCTCCCGCTGGCTGCCGCCGATGACCTCGCCGTATCCCTCGGGCGCGAGCATGTCGTTGCACTTCACCGTGCGGGGGTCCTCCGGGTTCTCCTTCATGTAGAAGGCCTTGACCCCCTTCGGATAGTCGAACACGAAGAGCGGCCTGTCCCGGCCCTCGACGAGCAGCGTCTCGGCCGTCGCGCCGAGATCCGAACCCCACTCGATGTCGCTTCCCTTCGACTGCAGGAAGGCGACGGCGTCGGTGTAGCTGATGCGGTCGAACGGCGGCTGGATGGCCTCGAGCCTGGAGATGTCGCGGCCCAGCGCCTCGAGCTGATCGCGCTGGTTGTAGAGGACGCGCTTCACGATCCAGCAGATGAAGCGCTCCTGGAGCTCCATGTTCCCGTCGGAGTCGATCCAGGGGGCCTCGGGTTCCACCATCCAGAACTCGGTCAGGTGCCGGCGCGTCTTCGACTTCTCGGCCCGGAAGGTGGGGCCGAAGCAGTACACCTTGCCGAGCGCCGCGGCGGCGGCCTCCACGTAGAGCTGCCCCGTCTGCGCGAGGTACGCGGTGCCGAGATCGAAGTACTCCGTCTCGAACAGGGTGCCCGCCGACTCGCCGATCGCTCCGGTGAGGATCGGGGTGTCGACGTGAACAAAGCCCTCGTGATGGAGGAAGTCGTGGATCGCGCGGATGACCTCGTCCCGGATGCGCATGATCGCGATCTGCCGGGCGCTCCGGAGCCAGAGGTGGCGGTTCTCCAGGAGGAAGTCGACGCCGTGCTCCTTGGGCTGGATCGGGAAGTCGGTCGACGGCCCCAGCACCTCGAAGCCCGACGCGGTGAGTTCGACGCCGGAGGGGGCGCGGGCATCGGCCCGCACGACGCCCGTCACGGCGACGCACGCCTCGTGCCCCACCGTGGTCAGCGGTTCCCACGTCTCGGGCGGGATCTCGTTGCGGACGAAGACGCACTGGACTTCGGCCGTGCCGTCGCGCAGCACTAGAAAGGCGATCTTGCCGCTGGAGCGGAGGCGCCGGACCCAGCCGCGGAGACGGACTTCCTCCCCGATGCGGGCGGGCAACTCGCTGATGGTGACGGTGTGTTCGGACATGTGCGGCGACAAGTTGCGGCTCCCTTCGGGACGGGGCAAACGCAGGACGGGGCGAACGCAGCCGCCGCGGTGCCGGCCGGGTCAGCCGACGTGGTAGAGCGCCTCCCGCCGCGCGTAACGGAGGTCGAGTTCGTGGCGGAACCGGCGGTGGGCCGGCTTCGAGAGCCCGGGGTCCGCCTCGACGATGCCGCGGGCCCGCCGGCGTCCGGCTTCCAGCAGGTCGAAGTCGCGGTCCAGTTGCGCGAACCTGAGGAGGACAGCGCCGTGCTGCTCCTTGCCGAAGAGGTCGCCCTGGCCGCGGATCCGGAGGTCCTCCTCGGCGAGTTCGAAGCCGTCGGTCTTCTTCTCGAAGGCGACGAGCCGCTCCGACGGCGTCTCGGAGGCGTGGAAGACGATGCAGTAGGACTGCTCCGCGCCCCGCCCGACGCGTCCCCGCAGCTGATGGAGCTGGGCGAGGCCGAAACGCTCGGCGTCCTCGATGATCATCACAGTGGCGTTGGGGACGTCGATGCCCACTTCGATGACGGTGGTCGCGACGAGGAGGCCCGTGTCGCCCGCGAGGAAGCTCCGCATCGCGTCGTCCTTCTCCGCGGAGGAGAGGCGTCCGTGCAGGAGCCGCACGGCGATGTCCGGGAAACGGGCCTGGAGCTGCTCGAACATGACGGTGGCGGCGCGGGCCTCGAGGGCCTCGGACTCCTCGACGAGAGGGTAGATGACGTACGCCTGGCGGCCCTGGGCGAGCTGGTCGCCGAGGAAGTCGAACGCGGCATCGCGGCTCTCGGGGCCGCGCACGGCGGTTCGGATCGGCCGGCGGCCGGGGGGAAGTTCGTCGATGATCGAGAGGTCGAGGTCGCCGTAGAGGACGAGGGCGAGGCTGCGGGGGATCGGCGTCGCGGACATCACGAGGGCGTCGGGGGCCTCGCCGCTTTCCCGGAGCCGGCGGCGCTGCTCCA
Source organism: Gemmatimonadales bacterium (assembly GCA_009840115.1). Classification (GTDB taxonomy): domain Bacteria; phylum Gemmatimonadota; class Gemmatimonadetes; order Palauibacterales; family Palauibacteraceae; genus Palauibacter; species Palauibacter irciniicola. The sequence continues at coordinate 3,102 of VXOJ01000053.1, forward strand.
CGCCGAAGCGGTGCTGTTCGTCGATGACGACGAGCCCGGGCGCCGCGAAATCCACGCCTTCCTGGATCAGGGCGTGCGTCCCGACGATGAGGCGGGCATCGCCGGTCGCGATCCGCTCCAGGGCCTGCCGCCGCGCCTTCCCCGTGACGGCGCCGGTGAGGAGGTCGGGCTCCACGCCGAGCGGGCCGAGCATCTTCTCGAACGTGCGCCGGTGCTGCTCCGCCAGCAGTTCCGTCGGGGCCATGATCGCCGCCTGGCGCCCCGCCTCGATCGTCTTGAGCATGGCGAGCGCGGCCACGACCGTCTTCCCGCTCCCCACATCCCCCTGCAGCAGACGGTTCATCGGCGCGGACCGGGCCATGTCGGCTTCGATCTCGGACCAGGCGCGGCGCTGGGCCGCGGTGAGCTTGAAGGGGAGGGCCTCCAGGAGCGCGCGCGTGAGCGTGGGCGGGGCGTCGAAGGCGAAGCCGCGGACCTCGTGGCGAAGGCGCGCCCGGGCTCGGGCGTGGAGAAGCTGGAGAAAGAAGAGTTCCTCGAAGGCGAGGCGACGCCGGCAGCGCTCGACCTCGGCGACGGCGGACGGGCGGTGCAGCGTGCGAAGCGCCTCCGCGAGCGGGGGGAGGGAGAGTTCCCGGAGCCAGTCGCCGGGAACCGGATCCTCTTCCCCGAGGTCGGAGAGGAGCCGGGAGAGGTTCAGTTGGACGACGGCGCGGATCTGCCGGTGCGTGAGCCCCTCGGTGGCGGGATAGACGGGGAACACCCGTCCCGCGGCGGGACGTTCCGCAGGGGGCGCGGAGCGTTCGGCGGACGTGTCCGCCGGGGCGGCTCTGTCGTCGGAGGCTCGGGACAGCACGATGTGTTCGCGCGGCTGGAGTTGCCGGCCGTGGTAGAAGCGCACGGGTCCGGAGGCGAGCAGCAGGTCGCCCTTGTCGATCGTGCGGTCGAGCCAGGGGCGCCCCGGCCACGCGCATTCGATGTGGCCGCTCCCATCCCGGAGCACGGCCCGGAAGACGCGCAGCCGGCGGCGCGTGGGGATGACGCCCTTCGAGACGACGCGCCCGATGACCGTCGCATCCTGGCCGACCTTCAACTCGGAGATCGCGTCGACCGTGGTCGCGTCCTCGTAACGGTACGGAAGGTGGTAGAGCAGGTCGCGGCCCGTATGAACGTCCAGTTTCGCGAAGCGCTCCGCCCGCCGGGGGCCCACGCCCTTCAGGTACTGCACGGATTCCCGCAGGATGGAGCGCCCGCCCTTCACGCGATCACGGCTCCGGGGCGAGGATCTTGTCGAGATAGCGGTCGGGCGAGAACTCCTCCAGGTCCTCCGGGGACTCCCCGACGCCGAGGAAGCGGACCGGGACGGAGAGTTCGCGCACGACGGAGATGACCGTGCCGGCGCGCGCCGTGCTGTCGAACTTCGCGAGCACGAGGCCCGTGAGATCGAGCGACGTCCCGAACTGTCGCGCCTGGTTCATCACGTTCTGCCCGGAGGTGGCGTCGACGACCAGCAGCCGCTCGTACGGCGCGCTCTCCACCTGTCGGCCGAGCACGCGGTCGATCTTGACCAGTTCGCGCATCAGATCGTCCTGCGTATGCAGCCGGCCGGCCGTGTCGACCAGCACCCAGTCGGCATCCCGCGCGCGCGCCGCCGCCACCGCGTCGAACGCCACCGAGGCCGGGTCCGCTCCGGGCGTTCCCCCGACGAAATCGGTCCGCAGCCGTTCCGCCCACGCCCGGAGCTGCTCCTGCGCCCCGGCCCGGAAGGTGTCCGCCGCGGCGAGCAGCACGCGGCCGCCTCCGGCCTGCAGGCGCGCGGCGAGTTTCGCCGCGGTCGTCGTCTTCCCCACGCCGTTCACGCCCACGAGGAGAAGGACCCCCGGCCCGTCGCCGCGCGGGGGCGAGTCGGCGGACGACCCGCCGGCGGGAGGCCCGGCGGCGGCCAGCGTCTCGGCGAGCCGGGCCCTCAGTGTCTCGCGCAGATCGCCTTCCGTCGCGATGGCCCCGCGGCTCGCCGCCCGCTCGAGCGCCTCGACGAGTTCGAGCGTGACGTCGACCCCGAAATCCGCTTCGAGCAGGACTTCCTCCAGGCGCTCGATGGCGGCCACGTCGAGCCCGCCGTCGACGAGCGTGTTCACGTCCGTGAGCGCGAAGTCGACGATCCGCCGCCACAGGCCGCGTTTCGGTCGGCGGAGCGTTCCGGTCACCGGAGCGTTCCGGTCACCGGAGTCCGATCCGGTGCCGCCACACCCACTCCCCGCACAGAAGTAGAACCGCGAGGAGGAACGGCCACACGGGCCGGGGCGACCGGATGTCGACCGGGGCCCGGGGAGAGGGCTGCGCCGCGATGGCCAGCGGTTCGGACGGTGGCCCGGGAAGAAACTCCCGGGGATCGGGTTCGACGTCGACGGGCCGGCGGAGTTCGACGGGTCCCTCGGGGCCCGTCGCCGTCACGAGGACGTCGTAGCGGCCCGCGGCGAGGCCCGGACCCACGACTTCGGCCGGAGGATCCTCGACGGATGCGCTCCACACCTCCGCGCCCGCCTCATCGAGCACCTGGATCGCGAGGTCGGAAGATCCGGGACGGATGCGCCACACCGGCGGCTCGCCGGGCGCCGGCGTGCGCACGAGCGAGGCGAGCCGGGGCGTGGCGTCCTCCACGAGCCAGCCGACGATGCCGCTGAACACGCCCTCGTAGACCCGGCGCGGCTCGTTCCCCCGCAGCGACCAGCGCCACCAGTCAGAAGCCGAGGAAAGCGCCCACCGGCGCGCCCCGTCTTCGCCGGCCGTGAGGAGCGGCCTTCCCTCTCCGCGCCGATTCCGGCTCGCGTTGATCACCGACCATGTCCCCGCGGGCTCCACGGCATAGAGTTCGCGGACGGGGGGCAGGAGGTCCAGGTCGGCCTCGGCGAGAAGCGCCGCCGAGGGGCTCGCGGGCACCGGCCCGGCGGGATACCACTCCCCGGGCAGGGGACCCGTGACGCGCACCCCCGCCCCCGGCACGTCACCCGGCCCCCCGGCGAAGAAGAGCGTCCGCGCGTGCGTCCCCAGCGCGCCGGCCAGCCACGGCGGGAGATCTTCCGGCGGGGCCTGGACCGCGAGCAGCCGGGCGCCCCGCACGGCTTCGCGCACCCGGGATGCCTCGACGATTCGGGGACCGGCACCCATCTCGAGAAAGCGGCCGTCGGCAAGGCGCAGGTAGCCGCGCGCGCCTCCCAGGACGAGCCGATCGAGAGCCGGGATGAGGAAACGCGCTTCCCAGTCGGGGGCCAGCGACACGAGTACCGCCCCGGCGGAGGACTCGGAGACCTCGATCCAGGCGCCGACCCGGTCGGCGACGTCGAACGGACTCGGCGGATCGGTGAGTACGGCTTCGAAGCGTCGCCAGACGGGTCCGGCCCCTTCGTCCCGCGGCACGAAGGCGATCTGGGCGCGACCCGTCCGCCCGGGCGCGGGACGGGGCGCACGCACGGTCGCGACGACCGTTCCCTCTCGCTCGAGCTGGAAGCTCACGCTGTCGGGCAGTTCGCCCCCGCCACCCGATCCTCCGCCAGCGTGAAACTCGAGCGTGGCGCGGACAGTATCGCCGGCCCGGGCCCGCTCCGGCGCCCGCAGCACCGCGAGCGCGACGCGGGGCTCGGCGGCGGCGACGCGGAGCTCGCGCACCCCGAGGCCCAGACCCGTCGCCGCCTCACGGGCGGCGTCGCGGTCCGTCCACTCTCCGTCGGTAAGCACCCATACGCTGTCGGCGCCGCCCAACCGCGCAGCCTGCAGGGCCGGTTCGAGACGGCTCGCGTCGTGCTCCGCGCCCAGCGCGTCCAGCGAATCGAGCCGGGCGGGGACGGGGCGGTCTCCAAACAGGTAGACCCGGTCGGGAGCGAGTCCGGGAAGAAGCGCCAGGGCCGAATCGAGCCGCGTCGCCCCGCCCGCATCTGCGGCGCGGACCGGCAGCGTCATGCTGCGCGAGATATCGAGAAGCACGACGCGCTCGGGCGCCCCGACGCCGCTGTCGCGCAGGGCGGGCAGCGCGAGGGCGCCGAGAATCAGGAAGACGGCCACGGCCCGGACGGCGGCGGGACCGGTGCGGCCCGCCACGCGCTCCTCGCGCGCGCCGTAGGCCCAGCCGGCGAGCGCGACCGCGACGAGCGCGACGAGAACCCAGAGGCCGGGGCTCAATCCTGTGTGCGGCGGGCGCGCTGCGTAGGATCGACGGGCATCGGAAGGCTTCGCAACCGCGCCAGCACGACCTCCCGAAGCGCCGCGAACGATGGGCGCAGTTCAGCGGGGACCGGCTCCGCCCTGGGCAACTGCAGCCGGGCCGGGTTCACCTGCGCGCCGTTCCGGAGAAACTCGTAGTGAAGGTGAGGCGCGGTCGCGAGACCGGTGTCGCCCACGTACCCGATGACCTGTCCCTGTTCCACCTGGGTGCCCGCCGCGACGCCGCGCGCGACGTTGGTCAGGTGCGCATACCGGGTGCGGATGTTGTTCGCGTGACGGATCTCGACGGCGTTTCCATAGTTCCCCCACCACCCTGCCCGGCTCACGCGTCCCGCGCCCGTCGCGCGCACGGGCGTGCCCCTCGCCGCCCCGTAGTCGACGCCGAGGTGCGGCCGGGTACGCCGCAGCACCGGGTGGAACCGCCTGAGGTTGAAGCCGCTCGTCACCCGGACGATGTCCAGCGGCGCGAGCAGGAACTGACCCCGGAGGGCTTCGCCCGCTTCGTCGTAGTACTCCGCGCGCTCGGCCGCGGCGTGCTCGAATCGCACGCCCGTGAGGACGCGGCGGTCGTTCCGGAAATCCGCGGCGAGCACCCTGGCGTCGCGCACGGATCCATCCGGCCGCACTTCGCGCTCGATGAGAAGCCGGTAGGCATCGTTCCGCCGCAGATCGCGCCAGAAGTCGATCTGCCACGCGAACACCTGCGAGAGCCGGTACGCCACATCGAAGCGTTCCGCGTCGCCGAGCGTTTCCGCGTCGCCCGACAACTCGGCGTCGAACAGGTTCGACCGGATGAGACCCGCAAGGAGAAGCGTGTCTCGTACGACCTGCACCGAGTCCAGCCGGGCCGACCACCGGGGCCCGGCTTCGCCGTCGGACCACAGGTGGAGGATGCGGTCGGCGTCGAGGTCGACGCGGATGCGCGCCGGAGACTCGCCGGGTCTGCGCACGAAGTGAATCGCGACGCCCGGCCGGAGCCGGCGCGGGCTCTCGAATTCGCCCATCGCCTCCGCGATGGCGTGCGTCGCCGCGGGACCCAGGCCATGGTCCTCGAACACATCCCCCAGCGTCTCGCCCCGCTGCAGGCGATGCACGAGCGCGATGGGCGCCGGCGGCGTCGGCACTTCGACGACCTTGACGTCCGCGGGCCGCTGGGCCCGGGGGCCGACCGCGACCCAGCCGAGGATCAGAATCCCGGCGAGGGCGAGCCCGGCCGCAGTTGAGAGTCTCGTGTTCAAGCGCTCAGTCCATCTGTCGGCGTATGAAGGTCGGGATCTCGAGATCCTCGAACTCGACGCGGGCATCGGTCCACGACTCGCGGCCCGGCGCCTCCGGCTCCACGTCCGGCGTCACCTCTTCGGACACCGACTGCTCGGACACCGGTTGCGCGGCGGGTGCCGACGCGGGTTCCGGCGCCAGCGCGGGCGTCGGTTCCGGCGCGGCCTCGGGCATCGGTTCCGGCGCGGCCTCGGGCATCGGTTCCGGCGCGGTCTCGGGCGCCGGTTCCGGCGCGGCCTCGGGCGCCGCCTCCGAAGCAGGCTCGGGCATCGGTTCCTCGGCCGCCAGCGCCTCGAACGCGATATCCGCCCGCTTCACTTCCCGGGGGCGTTCGACGGGTTCGGGCTCCGGTTGGGCGGGCGGCGCGGAGCGATCGTCGAGCACGCCCGGACCGCCGTACTTCGACCCGATGACCACCGGGGTCGCGCGAGACCGGGGCGGCGCCTGGCTCACGGGAATCACCCGCTCGGCCATCGGCGCCGGCTCGTCTCCCTCCATGTCTCCGAAGCCCGTTGCAATCACCGTCACGCGGAGCGTGCCCTCGAGTTGCGGATCGTGCACGACGCCGAAGATCATCTCGCCCTCGTCGCCCGCGGCCTCCTGAATGATGGAGTTGACCGTCGTGACTTCGTCGATCGTCAGGTCGGGACCGCCGCTGATATTGATGAGGACGCCCGTGGCGCCGTTGATGGATACGTTGTCGAGGAGGGGCGAGCAAATGGCCTCCTGCGCCGCTTCCACGGCGCGATCCTCGCCCGTTGCGCTGCCGGTTCCCATGAGGGCGGCCCCGCGGTTCGACATCACCGTGCGGACGTCCGCGAAGTCCACGTTCACCTCGCCGGTCACGGAGATCAGGTCGGAGATCCCCTGGGTCGCCTGCAGGAGAACCTCGTCCGCCTTCTTGAGCGCCTGGCGGAACGTCATCTCCTTACCGACGACCGCGAGCAGGCGCTCGTTCGGCACGACGATCATCGTGTCCACCGCGCGGCGAAGCTCGCGCAGCCCGATCTCCGCGTACCGCATCCGCTTCTTGCCCTCGAAGTGGAAGGGGCGGGTCACGATCGCGATGCAGAGCGACCCCATCTCCCGCGCCATGCCGCCGATGATCGGGGCCGCGCCCGTGCCGGTGCCTCCACCCATCCCCGCCGTGACGAAGACGAGATCCGCGCCCGCGATCACCGATCGTATCTCTTCGGCGCTCTCGGACATCGCCTGCCGTCCGATCTCGGGACGGGCGCCGGCCCCCAGGCCCCGCGTGAGTTCCTTCCCGATCTGGACTCTGAGGTGGGCGCCGGATTCCTTCAGCGCCTGGGCGTCGGTGTTGACCGCGATGAACTCCACACCATCGAGTTCCTCATCGATCATGCGGTTGACCGCGTTGCCGCCGGCGCCACCCACGCCGACGACCTTCATTTTTGCGTTACGCACGCCGTTTTCGTCGAATGCAAAGACCACGTGTCCCCTCCCTCCCGTCAGAAAAACTCCCGTAGCCACCCGCCGACTCTCGCGAAGGCGCGGGTCGCTCCCACCAACCCTCCCGCCGAGGCCCGCGACGCGCCGTACAGCACCAGCCCGGTGGCGGTGCTGTAGGACGGACGTGCGAGGCCCTCCGCCATACCCGTGAGGCCAAGTGAAGGAATACCGGTGCGAACCGGCAGATTGAAGACCGAGCGAGCCAGGTCTTCCGTGTGCGCGAGCGAAACCCCGCCACCGCTCAGCACGATCCCCGCCTCGAGTCCGCCCAGCGTTCCGCTCGTCTCCAGTTCCTCGTACACCAGTCCAAGAATCTCGTCCAGCCGTTGTTCGATAATGTGCACCAGCAGCTCGCGCGACACACGTCGGGCGCGTCCGTGGCGGGCCCCGGAGACGTCGAGCAGTTCCTGCGAATCGGCCCGGTCGCGCAGCGCTCCGCCGTGTCGCTCCTTGAGCTGCGCGGCCTCGTCTTCGTGAACGCCGAGGCCGCGCGCGATGTCCCGCGTCACGATCGATCCGCCCCACGGCAGCGTCGCCGCGTGCAGGATGCGGTGTCCTCCGTAAACGAGTACGTCGGTCGTCGCGCCCCCGATCTCGACCAGGGCCACGCCGGCCTCGCGTTCGGCATCCTCGAGCACGGCGAGCGCCGTGGCCAGCGGCGCCATGACCAGCTCGTCCGGCCGGTATCCCGCGCGGTCGACGACCTTCGCGAGGTCGTGGCAGATCGCCACGTCGGCCGTCACGATGCAGAGGTCCGCCTCGAGACGGGTGCCGGCCATGCCCTCGGGATCCCGGATCCCGTCACGATGGTCGACGGCGTACCGCTGGGACAGGGCGTGGATCAGCTCGTGGCCGGGCGGAATCGGGACGGCCCGGCCCACCTCCTGCACGCGCTTGACGTCGGCGGGCGTGATCTCCGAGCCGGAGACCTGAAGGACGCCCTTCGATCGGGACGTCCGCACACTTCCGCTCGGGACGCTCACGTAGGCGGCCTCGACCTCGCGCCCGGCGGTGGCTTCCGCCTGTCTGACGGCGGTGCGAACGGCCTGGGTTGCCGCTTCGATGTTCCCGATGCCGGGGCCGTTCATGCCCTCGGAACGCGTGACGCCGAGGCCGATAATCTCGAGCGGATCGGCGGGCTGGCGGCCCGGATGCACCGTAGCGACGACCGCACAGGTCTTGGTCGACCCCACATCCACCCCGACAATGCCCGCCCCCTGAATCATCGCTCCTCCACGCGCGTTAGTACAACCTGGCCTCTGAAACGCGCGTCCGCACGTGCGACGCGGCGATCTTCGATCTGCCCGAGCGCGATCGATACGCGGTCGAGGGCGCGCAGGGGCCGTTCGCGCGGCAGAAGGACGACCTCCGCGCCGGCGCCGGGCAGGAGCAGAAACCGGTATCCCCCCTCCGCTGCGGGCCCGACCTCGGAGACGAGGGACATGAAATCGCTCCGGGTGCGATCCATGCGCGACAGCGCGAGGATGAGTTCGCGCATGGCCGGGTCCGCCACGAAACCCCCCTCCGTCTCGGCCAGGCCCCGGACGATCGGCAGGTCGAGCGGCGCCGCGGAGGGTTCGAGCGGCAGCACGTAGCCATCACCGCTCACGGGGCGCAGTTCGGGCGTCGCGACGAGCGCGACCGGTCGCCGCTCCACGATGGCGATTTCGAGGGTACGGAAGCTCTCCCGGTGGACGGTGGCCTCGCGAACCATGGGATGGACGCGAACGCGCGCCTCCCATACCGCGGGGTCGTCCCACACCGTTGCGTCCGGGGCCAGGGCGAGCGCCCGGATCTCTTCGGGCGGAACGTGGTCGGTCCCGACCACGCGGAGTTCCGACACCTGGAACGCGGGCAGCGTCGTGAGGAGGCGCGGCACCCAGATGGGGACGGAGAGACCGATCGCGGCGACCATCAGGGCGAGGAGGAGCCGGCGGCGTCCGCGGCGGGTGATGCGCCCCGAGCGTGGCTGCCTGCGTTTGATCATGCGGCCCCCACACGGGCGAGCTGTGCCGGATCGAACCCCCACAGATGGATCTCCGGCTCCAGCGCCACGCGCAGCCGCGCCCGGGCGCGGCGGCGAGTTTCGGCCATGAGTTCGATCACGTCGGCCGCGCGGGCGCCGCCGACGTTGACGATGAAATTCGCGTGCCGCTCGTGGATCCGGGCGCCTCCGACCCGAGTCCCTCTCATTCCCACCCGGTCGACGACCTCCCACGCCGGGGGATGCGGCGGACCCGGGTTCTTCCACGTCGATCCGACCGAGGGCAGGTCGTACACCTGATCCCGGACCTTTCGCTCGCGGAAACCCAGGTGCGCTTCGCGGACGGCCTCCGCCTCGGCCGGCGTCGCCTCGAGCCGCGCGCGCACGAACACCCAGTCGGCCGGCACGCTCACGTGGCGGTACGCGGGCCGCGCCTCCTCGGGCCGGACCCGCACGAGTTCGCCCTCCGGCGTCACGGCTTCCGCCCATTGGACCCGATCCCAGAGCCCCTCGTCCCTCGACCCGGCGTTCATTCGCAGACCTCCGCCGACGGTGCCGGGAACGGCCTCCAGGAAATGAAATCCGGACCTTCCGTGGCGGCGCGCGGCCTGGGCAAGAGCGGGCAACCGGGCGCCAGCCCCGGCTTCGATCGCGGTCTCCCCGACGCGGACGGCTCCGAAATCGCCCTCGAGGACGAGGACGGGCTCCGACACCCCGCCATCTCCGATGAGGAGGTTCGCGCCGGTCCCCAGCACGCGGCACCCGCGGCCCGACGTCTCGCGCAGCGCGGCCTCGAGTTCCGCGATCGACCGCGGTCGCGCCAGCCGCGCGGCCGGCCCGCCGATCCGGTAGCGGACCAGGGGCGCGAGCGGGACATCACGCTCCCACCGCATCGCCCGCCCGCCGCCGGACCGCCGCGTGCGCGAGGTCGGTGACATCCCCGGCGCCCATGAAGACGAGCACCGCCTCGCGGGCGCCGACGTCCGGCGGAACGAGCTTGAGGGCGTCCTCCCGGCCGATCGGCGCCGCGGTCGAGCCGGCCCCGCCGGTGATCAGGTCCGAGGTCACGCCCGGAAGCGGCGCTTCGCGCGCGGGATAGATGGGGAGCACGCGCGCGTCGTCCGCGGTCGTCAGGGCGCGAGCGAACGCGTCCGCGAAGTCGCGCGTCCGGGTGAACAGGTGCGGCTGAAAGACGACCGTCAGCCGGGCGTCGGGATACGCTTCCCGCACGGCGGCGAGCGACGCCGCGACCTCGGTCGGATGGTGCGCGTAGTCGTCGAAGACCGTGAGGTCGGGCCACGCCGCGATCATCTCGAGCCGGCGCGCCACGCCGCGGAACTCGCCGAGCCCGCGCGCCGCCGCACGCGGGTCGCCGCCGAGCCGCAAGGTGGCGAGGAATGCCGCCGCGGCGTTGAGCTGGTTGTGGCGCCCCGGCACGCGGAGCGCGAGGTCGATCGTGCCCTCCGGCCACGAGAGGCGCAGCGTGCGCCGCCCCACCTCTTCGAGCCTGCACCGGGCCCCCGCCCCGAAGCCGTACCCGAACCCGTTCCCCGGGCCGGAGAATCCGCATGCCTCCGCGAGTTCGCGGGCGCCCTCGTCGTCGTGGCAGTAGATGAGGCCTTCGGCGTGCCGGGTCCGCCGGGCGAACTCCGCGAACGCGGAGCGGAGGCGCTCCCAGCTTCCGTAGGTGTCGAGATGTTCGGGCTCGAGCGAGCTGATCACGGCGAGCGTGGGATGAAGTTCGAGGAAGGAACGGTCGAATTCATCGGCTTCCACGATGGCGGGGCCATCGCCCAGCCGCGTGAACCCGTTCCACGCTTCGACCCGGCCGCCGACGAGGACGAGGGGATCGACCCCGGCCGCGGCCGCGGCGTGCCCGGCCATCGCGGTGATCGTCGTCTTCCCGTGCGTCCCGGCGATCCCGACGAGCGGCTGCCCGTTGAGCAGGGCGCCGAGCGCCCGGGCCCGACGCATCACGGGGATGCCGGCGAGTTCCGCGCCGACGACCTCCGGCTCGTCCGTCGGCACGGCCGAGCTTCGAACCAGCAGGTCGACCCCGGACGCGTGGGAGGGGGCGTGCTCGCGCTCGATGGGGATTTCGCTCGCGGCGAGGTCCCGAAGGGCGTCCGCCGGGGCGCGGTCGCACCCGCTCACGACGTAGCCGGCGCGGTCCAGGAGAAGCGCGAGCCCGCGCATGCCGGCGCCGCCGATCCCCATCAGGTGCACGTGCGCCCCGGCAGCCGGGAGATCCGCCGTTCCCGCCGGACGGGGCGCCCCCACCGCCGCCCCGGTCATGCCGCGCGCCCGTTCAGCAGCGTGAGCATCTCGCGGGCGATATCGAGCGCCGCATCCGGCCGGCCGCGGCTCGCGGCGGATTCCGACATCCGGGCCAGGCGCCCGTCGTCCGTGAGGATATCGCGGCACAGCGACCACAACTCGCCCGCCTCGAGTTCCCCCTCCTCCCGGACTTCCGC
>VXOJ01000032.1 GCA_009840115.1 Gemmatimonadales bacterium
CCGCTTCACCACCGCCCTCCAGCTATCCTTCGCCGGCTCCCCCAAGGCCGCCCGCCCCGCAACCCCGCCAGTGCCCTAACCGGCCGAGCACATCCGGCGTCGGGCCAGACCTGGATGAGTTTCTCTTGCATCGAGGCAAACAAGTTGACACTCCGAACAGTTCAGCAGAGAATGCGCAGCGAGCGATGCGCCAGATTCCCCATGTGACCAGTCGATGGAAATGCGTTGGAACTTGCGTTCGAGTCCCAAGAGATCCGCGCGATATGTGAGCAACAGCACGTCGCAATTGAAGAACTTGGCCCGGTGGTTGCCGCAGCCCTTCAGCGTCGCCTCGCCGACCTCCAAGCTGCCTCATCACCTCTGGACGTACCGCTCGGTCGCCTCCTCCTCTCCAAATCGACCTCAAGGCCAATCATGGCATTGCCCCTAGTGAACGGACACCGGCTTGTGTTCACTTCGAACCACGTCAACGACCCCGTCACCAGCGCCGGCACTATCGATCTACAGCACATCACCAGGCTCAGGGTCCTCGGCGTCGAGGTGTGCGATGAATAAACACTCACCGTTCGAGCCTGATTGGACCTCTCCGCCAGGGGATACGATAGCCGAGATCCTCGCTTCGCGGCGAATGTCCGTAGATGAGCTTGCTCGCAGGGCTGATTGTACATCGGATAGGATTCGTGCAATTATCGAAGGTCGCGCAACGATCACTATCGTTCTTGCCCGACACTTTGAGAAGATCCTTGGTTCTTCTAGAGAGTTCTGGATGTCACGGGACTTCCACTACCGGCAACAGGTGTCTCGGCTCCGTGGAGATCCGGAGGCATGGCTTCGTCAACTCCCCGTCGCCGACATGGTTCGCTTCGGATGGATAACGGCGCCTCCGCACCCCGAGCACGAAGTCGCCACCTGCCTGCAGTTCTTCGATGTTTCTAGCGTGCAGGCGTGGCATACCAAGTATGCTGCAATCCTTGACGAAGCCAATTTTCGACAATCTCGAACACTCGAATCGTGGCCGGCGGCGACTGCTGCCTGGTTGCGTCGAGGCGAGATCGAGGCTGACGCCATAGACTGCGCAGGTTGGGATCCTCACGGTTTTCGACTTGCTCTGCAGGAGGCGAGGAATCTGACGCGACTCAAGGAACCGCGGACCTTTGTCCCTCGGCTACGGGCGCTGTCCGCTGAGCACGGCGTTGCCGTTACTGTAGTGAGGGCACCGGCAGGCTGCCGCGCCAGCGGTGCTACTCGGTTTGTTTCGAGCGACAAAGCACTGTTACTCCTGAGTTTTCGATACCGTTCTGACGATCACTTCTGGTTTTCGTTCTTCCACGAAGCTGGCCATCTCCTGTTACACGGCCAACAAGATTGGGTGGTAGAGACAGCTAACGCAGTGTCGGACGATCGCGAGCGGGAAGCGAATAGGTTTGCGGAGCAGCTACTGATTCCAGAGAGTCTACAGCAGGAGTTCCGGGAACTTGATGGCAGCCACCGGGCAGTGATTCGTTTTGCTCGACGAGCGAGGGTGTCACCTGGAATCGTAGTTGGCCAACTGCAGCATCACGGCCTCATCCCACATTCCACTCTCAACCGACTCAAAAGACGGTTCACCTGGGAACAGCTCAGCCACGAAACGGTTTGAACGTGGCGGGACTCTTGTTCCAATTACACAATGCATCTTCGAGCACCTGAAAGCCAACGTTCAATGCTCGATTGAGTTCGTCGAGGTATGCTTCGAGGGTTACTGGCGGTATAGGTGCCGTCGGACTACCGTCGAATAGGAGGCGTGCTCCCTGAAGAGGGCCCGTAGAGTTGGCGAGGTATGCCGAGGATGGGGCTATCTTAGCCAAGTTGAGCTTGCCGATCATCGCCAAGTACTCGAACCTAGCGAGACGACCGAAGCTGGCCACTGCATCCATGGATTGGTATAACACGTGGAATGCATGGCCCGGGTCACCGTCCGCAGCGTCCAACGCTGCACGCACGCGATTCACGTGATTCCCTAGCGGAACGATCCAGTCGACATATGTCGCTATCGCCGACCCCGTGCCCTTCAAAGAATAGGCGTCGAGGCTCTGATACTTACGGTGGTTGCCGAATCCACCAGAGGATCGTCCGATACGAGCTTGGTTTGCCGCCAACCAAACACGAAAACCATCGGGATTCGCGCTCGTGCTCGCCCAATCCCAGAGATTCTCGGCTCCAAGTGCTCCGTAGACGTCCCTAAGGTACTGCCATTTGCCGCTCCGGTGTTTTCCGAAGTGAACAAAGAGAAAGACAAGCCAGAATGCTTCGTCGAGATTGCCCGCTCGTTGGTGAAGAATGGCAGCCCTTAGCGGGTCAAAGAGATCTTCGGAAGGATCGATTCGCCGCGGCGAAATGTCGCCCTCCCGGATTCGCTCAACGAACTGGATCCGCCGGCGACTCTCCACAAGCTGCGCTACGAACACCGTCAACGTCTCGCAATCACCAAGACCGGGCAATCTCCGCACATCACGATCAAAATCGATCAGCGCCTGTCGAAGTTGTCCGGCCGCATCCAGATCCCGTGACCTGATCAAGAGGATGCCCCGCCAAGACCGCGGGCTATCCAGCAGCGAATGGCATCTCGCGCTCCATTAGTGACTCCAAAACTGCTCTGGAGGTTGTGGTTGAACCCCAGGACGACGATTCGATGGTCGAGACGCGTTTCACCGAGAGTTTCCACCACACCATGGTAGGCGAAACCAGGGACAACTGAACCATTCTTCCGCGGTAGTGACCAACTTGGCATTTCCTCGGAACTCAGAATAACGTTGAACACATTCTCAAAGTAGGTGACGACTGAGCGTCCGTTCAAGATAAGCACACGAATCGGCGAACCGCGCAACAAACGACTGAGTGCAATGGCGCCCACCTGTAGTAAAGCAGAACGGTGAGGGGCTGCTAGATGTCCCCATTTACACGACGTCGCATAAGGGACCAGATCCAAATGACAAAGTCCACCGTCACCAAAGTACGAGACTCCAGTACCATGCAGAAGACGATCAAGTACACGAAACCAGCGGTTATAGGGATTGCGTTCGAAATACGTGTGACAATACAGAACCATTTCCCGTATGTGGTGCACATCGACTTCGCCCCAAGAACTAAGCCTCAGTGATGTTAATGTATGAAACCGCCTCGAAGGACCGCCCAGTTCTTTCCCCGCCGGGTCGACGAATTCGCGATTGCTTGGGTTCAGTCCTACGGTTGCCACATGCGACTGCATGGGATCGCCAAAAGCCGGCACCGGGCTACTCCACGGGATCACGCCGACATCGTCGAACGTCTCGGTATCGAGCAAATCAATTAGCGTCACAAACTCTCGATGCATTTCATCTCCACGAGTTCAAGTTCTCGTATTGTTCCGCAGCGTCCACGAGCGACCGTATCTTGCTGTCAAGAAAAGGATAATAGCTCGCGGAGTGGAATGCATCGCGAAGAGCCCGTGCCTCCTCGATGTTCCGGGCCTTATAGATACGAAGGAAATCGAGGAGCCGAAGCAGGTCACACCAATACGGATCAAGCCCCTTAAGGTCAGATACCGCAAGGGGCTGTCCACGACGACAGGACCGCTCAGCCTTGAGTAGAGACTTGATCCCAAACCACGGACTACCCTGAGGCATCGACGGCATCGGCTGCGTGGATTGCCAACCTTCGCTGAGAAACTGCTCAGCCATGTCGCGATGGGATGTGTAGAGATGTAGACTGCCGACGATGTGCTTGTAGGAGCCGAGGTCAATGTTAAGATTGCGGGCGATGATTTCTTGGAGCATGGTGAAACAGAACACATCGTGCGGAAGACCAGTATATGCATCGTTTGATCGCATATACGTTAACATATGGAGTAAGCCATCGCGACGTAAGAACTGTATCGTGCAGGTGCATGGAATGTCGTTGGCCTCAGCGACGAGGTCACTTGCGCGAAACAGCTGGATAACGGCCCGCCGAGAATGGCGATGGCTGCGAAGTCTGTTGAGGACATTTGTGATTTGATCATGTCCTTGCTCAGCATGGAGCCGCGGACCATAGGCACCAAAGATGCGGTCATCGTCGGAGAACTGTCTATAGGCAGGTATGTAATACTCGATGAAGTGCAGATCGTCGCGACCGGACAGGTACCAGCAGAGTTCGCCAAGGCAGCTGAAGGGCCTTCCCCGCGTCTCTGTGCGGCTCAACCGCGCGCGGGGATTCTGAAGTTCCAGGAGGACGCCGGTTACTTCTGTTGCCGGCCCCTTGCTAGGCGCAATGTCGACACCGGCGGAGAGGATGTCTTGGAAGACGCCGCGTAGCAGGTCGTCTAGCGTAGGAAAGGAGTGCCGATGTTCGATTGGTGGTCGTCCTGTAGTCGGGAGGCGGCTGTTCTGCCGAGATTTGGTTAGCTAAGGCAGGTAACCTACGGTCCGGTAGGCTTGCCCGCGTCACGCTGCTCGTCTTCCCACCGCTTAGCGGCATCGGGGGTCGTTCTGCGGCCGACCTGCTTGATGTGCCCCTTGCGATCCAACTCACGCTGGTGTTCCTGTTCACGGCGCTCGAGGTCGTTCGTGATCCCTGTATGGATAATCTTGTTCCCGCGCTTGAAATGGTACTTATAGGTATCGCGATTCGTCACGTCTCACGCTCCGTTTCTAAGATGATTAGTTTGCATCGGCGAAGCGACGCCGGCATCGTCAGAAGCTCGTGCTTCACTGACGTCCTTGGCATCTACAGCTAGCCTCTCGGCAGGTCGTTCAGAATTCGCGCAGCTTTCGCGAGCGCGTGCTGGTCTAGGGCGATCTCGCCGTGACGTCCCATCCGTAGGTTGGTCAGGGCTGCGACAAGAGCCCGAACGGCCTCGATTAGCTGGATCTTCTCTTGCCAGCATCCGGCACAGTGGTCTTCGAGATCATGGGGCTTCATCCGCCGCTCCTTCCAGACGCGAGCCATGTTGCAAAGAGAAAGAATAGATTCCGCGGCGGCAGTCCCGCCATCATTCGATCGTCGTCGCGCTGCGGTTCGTAAAGCACTCTGTTCTCTCCTCGGCTAGCTAGGACAACCTCCTGGTCCCACTGTATGCTCGAAACAACGTCCGGAGCGGCGAAGCGGGAGGACCGCGCTTTGTCCTTCGTAGAAAGGAAGCGACAGACCTCTGACCCGTCCCTCGGGGGTTGGCGGCGCGAAGGATACTCGCCTGTCGTGTTCCGCTCAAGCCCGCCGTCTGCCTGCGCTACCCTCCGTGTGGACTACCCGCAGTCCCGACCAATCGACACTTTCTCGCGTTGGGTTGGGAGGCGGCTGCTACCAAGACCGCGTGGGTTAGTTGGACTTGTTGTCGGATCCTTCGGATGGCGCAGGGGGAGGCGCCTCTTCTGATGTGGGCTCCACATATCGCTTGGCCGGCTCGGGAGGTGCAGAGTCCTTCACCGGCGCGGGATCGCCTACTGTATCGCCGCCATACCTAGGCTGGGGTTTCTGCGGCGGTGGCCTCGGCGGCGATTTGTCGCTTCCCTTCTTTCCCACGATACTTGACCTCCAGCAACTCATGAACGATTCGCGTGGTAGAGCTAAGGAGATCCGAATCGGTTGTCAACCTTGCCTGCTTGATCCGCATGTTTAGGTGCCTACCAGCTTCTTCTAGGCGTTCAAAGCGGCGGCGGATCTCCTCGTCATCCGCGCCGTCTTTGTTCAAGTCGGACCAAAGGGTCTTCGTCTTGCTTGACAACTCCCACAACTCGGGGGTGATTGCGTCTAGCAGCAACCCCTTCTTGAGTGCGTCCTGGACCCACCCGCCGCTGTTCAGAAACGCCGCGACGAGTACCGCCACAACGGCTGCGCCGGAGATGATCTCAGCTAGAACACCGGCTTCGATAAGGATGCCCACCGCTCCCAAGACGACGCTGGCGCCCGACGCAATCCACACCCATTTACGAAATTTGGCGTAAGCCGCGTTCGCCTCCGACGACAACCCGGAGTAGTAGCGAACACTCACCTCCGAATCACGCAGCCGCTCCCATACATCGTTCCGTGTCTGTGGCGTGGGTTTCATGATGGCAGCCTCCCGCCTCAAGCCGAACCGAAACCTTTACCGATCTTTATCATGTTAGCGGGCGGCTGGATGGCGCAAACGACGCGGCACAGGAGAACCGCACCTCGCGCGGAACTAGGCCTGCGGGTCCGGTCCGCCGTGCTCCCGCCTCTACCTGCCGCTCCACCGCCTCGACGATCCTGCATATCAGGTACACCGCCCGCACACCAGAGGCGGTCCAAACACGGCGACGGCAAGGCTGAGCCACATGACGTTGCCGTTCGCGCTCTCTGCCGACAAGGCGAAAGCGCCGATCCCACCGCTGACTAGCCTGTCCTGATTCGGAGATGGCGCGACAAAGACGGATACCCCTGTGGGATCGAAGTCTGAGCAAGGATGGCCGGACCACGGGAGCAACACCATGACCTAGGGGGACATGCTTCACCGGCATCGATTGCGACTGATGGCGCTGGCCGAGCGGTCGGGGAACGTGCGGCAGACGTGCCAGGTGCTGGAGATACACCGCTTGACGTAACGACCCGTGGCGCGGGGCCGGGGAATCCGACACGATGCCGCAATCTCCACGACATTTCGCACGATCCGCCTAGATTCCTGTCCTTTGGTGGCGGGTTCTATTCAACATACCGAAGGCCACGGACGGAGTACGCCAGTCTGCCGCGGCCCGTACCTCGTGCGCGGCCGATGGCGGGTTTACGACCGCCGCCCTGTCTTCTCTATCGCGGAGCGGGGACACCACGGCGGCGACGAGAGAGGTTCCAACTTGAGGTCGCAGGCGGTCGAGGGACGTATGCGCAGCGCTGCTCGCTGGCCTTCGCTGTCGGCCGCGCTCGGATGGGCCGCTCGCCGCGCAGGCGGTGACCGGCGAACCCAGCTCTCTCAGCCGGAGTATGGAGGTGAGAACGCTGGTCGACGCGGCGGATCTAGGCCGGGTCGCGCGCTACGGCGCGTGCCACCTCCCGCGGTGCAGCAGTTCCCCGCTGCCCGCCCCCGCCAGGATCTCCCCGTTCTCGTACACCACCTCGCCGCGGCGGAGCGTCATCACGGGCCAGCCGGTGACTTCCCACCCCGAGTAGACCGAGAAACCGGCCCCGGAGAACATGTCCTCGTCGCGGATGGTGCGCGTCTCGTCCGGATCCCAGAGGACGATGTCGGCGTCGGAGCCCACCGCGATCGTGCCCTTGCGCGGGTAGAGGCCGAAGAGCTTGGCGGCGTTGGTCGAGGTCACCGCCACGAAGCGCTCCTCGGAGATGCGTCCCCGGACGACGCCCTCGGAATAGAGCATCGGCCGCACCACCTGGAGGTTGCTCAGGCCGGCCCGGTGCCGGCTGATGGTCTGCGACGGGTCCATCTTCTCGTCGCGTCGATAGGCGACGTGGTCCGTGGCGAGGACGTGCACCGAGCCGTTGGCGATGCCCGCCCACAGGGCGTCCTGATCGGCCTGCTCGCGAAGCGGCGGCTGTCCCACGTAGAGCCCGCGGTCGGGGCCCTCGAAGCGCTCGCGCGTGAAGTGGAGGTAGATGGGGCGGGTTTCGACGAACACGCTGAGCCCCCGCTCCCGGGCATCCTGCAGCACCCGCAGCGCGCCCGCGGAGGAGACGTGAACCGCGTAGATGGGCGCCCCGGTGGCCTCGGCCATGGCGACCGCGCGCTGGGTGGCGACGACTTCGCCGACCACGGGCCGGCTGTCCGGGAAGTACTCGAGCGAGGTGCGCCCGGCGGCCGTCAGCTCGGCCACCGCGCGGGCGAGGATGGGCCCGTCCTCGCAGTGCACCATGCTCAGCATGCCGGCGCGCCCGGCCGCGTCCATGGTCGCCATGTAGTCGGGCACGGCGGCGTCGAACAGGGTCCGCACCATGAAGGTCTTGGTGCTGGTCTGGCCGGTCTCGGCGGCCAGGGTGGTCATCTGGCCTTCCTGGGTTGCGGGGTCGTTGATGCCCGCGTGCAGGATGATGTCCGCGATCGCCTGCTCCCGGATGAGCGCCGCCTCGCGCTCGATCGCCTGGGCGAGCGTCCGCCCCTCGGCCGGGAAGGCGAAGTTCGAGATGGTGGTGATGCCGCCCGCGAGCGCCGCCTGCGACCCGGTGCGGTAGTCGTCGCGGGTGCGTCCCCCCAGGTGGACGTGCGGATCCACCCCGCCCGGCATGACCAGCAGCCCGGTGGCATCGATCTCGCGGGCGCCGGCCCCCGCGGCCAGTCCGGTCCCGATCTCGACGATGGTCCCGTCCCGCACCCGCACGTCCGCGTCGAACCGTCCCTCCGAGGTGACCACGGTGCCCCCGCTGATGAGGATCTCCTGGAGGGCCGTGGCGGCCTCGAGCGGGGTGGTCGCGGCCAGCGTCGCGAGGAGCACGGCGGCCGCGGCGGTGTGGAGCGGGTGGGCGGCGAAGTCCTTCGAGGCGGCCATGGGATCCTCCGGGCGGCGGCGGCGCTGATGGACACCATAGCCGAGCCGCTCGAAGGATCGCCAGCCGCCCGGTTTAGTGCTCGTGCACGTGCACGTGGAGGGGTGCGGTGACGAAATCGGCGTGTCCCGACCCGACCGCGCCGTGCATGAGGCTGAAGGTCAGTTCGGTATCACCTTCCGCCACTCCGTGCAGGTGTCCTCCGAACTCGCCGGGAGTGTCCTGCTCGAACTCGGCGACGGACTCGTTCGCGACGTCCACCCGCAGGTAGAAGTCACTGCCGAGCGAGACCGCGTGCCCGTCGTGGTCTGTGAACTGCACGTTGATGTGGGCGGTTTCCTCGCCCGGCTCGACCTCGAGTTCTCCGGTCCACGCGCCATCGTGTCCGTCATAGGACGCGACGGTCTGGCCGCTGAGCGACAGGGTCACGCCCTCGACTTCGTCGGCGTGAAAGTCGTCGTCCATGGGGTCCATGGGGTCGTCGCCGCCGCAGGCGCCAAGGATCAGCAGTCCCGCCGTCGCCAGGACGAGTGGCAGTTTCCGTTGAAGATGTCTCACGTTCTCACCTCGTTCCGTTGATTGGATCTGCCCGCCTCGGGCATGACCTCGACGGTAACGATAGCGGATTATCAATAACGGTCAAGAAGGCTGCCGTTCCTCTCCGGCAACGCGAACCGCACCATCCTCACCGGTCGCTTGACCGTTCACAGCGGCGATTCGTATTGTGAGTCAGAATCAAGTCATAATATGAGTCATCATGGGATCAGGATATGAAACAGCTCACCGTTAGAGGCCTCGGGGACGATCTGACCGGGGCGATTCGCCGCTTGGCGAACCGCGACGGCACATCGCTCAACCGAGCCGCCGTCAAACTGCTGCGCCGGGGGGCGGGGCTGGAGGGCAGACAGGCGGCCGACGCGGTCGGGTCGTCGCTGGATTGCTTCATCGGCTCCTGGAGCGACGCGGAGGCGGACGAGACCGAACGGGCGCTCAGGCACTTCGAGACGATCGACGAGGCCATGTGGGATTGAGGGTGCTGCTCGACTCGAACGCTTATGTGCAGCTCATGCGGGGGAGCGAGAAGGTAGCCGGGATCGTGCGGAGAGCCGAGGAGGTTCTGCTGTCGACGGTCGTGCTCGGCGAACTGCTGTACGGCTTCCGCTACGGCTCGCGCTACGAGCGCAACGCCCGCGCGCTGCGCGCCTTCCTCGACAATCCCTACGTCACCGTCGTCCCGGTCGATAAGACCACGGCCGACCGGTACTCGAGAATCGCGGCGGCTCTGCGTGCAAAGGGCCGCCCGATCCCCACCAACGATATCTGGATCGCCGCCCACGCCATGCAGACGGGAGCCGACCTGGTGTCGGCCGACCGCCACTTCGAGCACGTGGAAGGCATCGCCTGGGTCCGCCTCTAGCCGCGGCGGGGCCTTGGCGACGATTCAGCTTGCCGGCACCAGCGGCCATACGAGCGGGAGCACGGTCAGGACCACCGCCATGACCAGGACGAACAGCGGGAATCCCGCCTTGATGAAGTCGACGAACCGGTATCCTCCGAAACCCATCACCAGCAGGTTCACCGGGTGTCCCACCGGACTCATGAAGGCGCAGGAACTCGCGACCGCCACCGTCATCATCAGCGCCTGGGGCGAGAGCCCTTCGCTGACGGCCGTGCTGAGCGCGATGGGAGACATGAGGACCGCCACCGCCGCCGTCGGCATCATCTGAGCTGAGAGGGCGGTGATCAGGAAGAGTCCCGCCACCACCGCCAGCGGACCGAAGTCCGCCAGCGACCCCAGCACCGCTTCGGCCACCAGCGCGGCGGTTCCGGATTCCTGCATGGCCATTCCCAGGCTGAGCATCCCCGCGATCAGGACCACCGCCTTCATCTCGATGCACCGATAGGCCTCTTCGATGTTGAGACAGCCCGTCAGCACCATCAGCACCGCTCCGATCGGCGCCGCGATGAAGATCGGCAGCAGGCCCGAGACGACCGAGGTCAGGACGCCCGCCATGATCAGGGCGCTGACCGGAGCCTTCCCGCTTCGCACCACCTCCGCCGCTCCCTCGGTCATGACGAGGAAGTCCGGGTGATCCGCCAGGAGCGCGAGCTTGCTCCTGTCGCCGTGAAGCAGGAACGCATCGCCCGGGAGCAGTTCCATGCGCCGGAGCCCGCTGCGGTAGATTTCTCCGTTCCGCCATATCGCGAGGATGGAGACGCCGAAGGTTTTTCGGAACTTGAGTTCCTCGATCGTCTTCCCGGCGAACGTCGTGCGTGGAGACAGCGAAGCCTCCGCCAGGCCGACGGTGTCGGACTCCAGTCCGCTCACGTCCAGGGGACGATTGTCGCCCACGGTCAGCTCCTGAAGCCCCTCCAGGATCTCGAGATCCTCGAATCGCCCCCGGAGCAGGAGGATGTCCCCTCCCTCGAGTCTCGTATCCGGATCCGGCATGAGAAGCTCTTCATGGGCCCGCAGGATGCCGACGACGGTCAGGCCGAATGCATCGGCCAGCCGGGTTTCCGCGAGCAACTGACCGGCCAGCAGCGATTCTTCCGAGATTCTGACACTCTGAATCCTGCGTTCCATCTGGTAGCGGGAGATCAGTTCTCCTGCCGGCACGGAATGGACCGCTCCGAGGGTCCCGTCCTCCTCCAGTGCGGCGAGGCGCCCGCTCTTCGCCGCGACCAGCAGGCGATCGCCCGGAGCGAGCGTCATCGACCGCAGTCCCGTGCGGCGTACCTGCTCGCCGCGCAGAATCGCGAGTACGTGCAGGCGACGAGTCCGGCGCAGGTTCGCCTTTTGAACGGTCTGCCCGATGAGCGACGAATCTTCCGGCAACTCCAGTTCCGCCACCTCGATGGAGGCATCGGCGATCCGCTCCAGCGTCCGGTCTCTCGACTCGATCTGCAGGTGCTTCCATGCGCGCAGGGCTTCGAACCGTTCCAGGGTTCCTTCGACCACCATCTCGTCTCCCCCGCTCAGCACGAAGTCCGTCCCGGGAGCGAGGATCATCTCCCCGCTGCGCTGCACGGCGACCACGTTGAGGCCCAGGGCCTGGCCCAACCGGCTCTGCTGCAGCGTCTTGCCTGCGAGGGTCGAATGGGCGGGGGCTTGCAGGATGCCGATCAGGCCGCGCAGGTCGTAGAGCCCCCCGAGGTCCGCGGGAGCCGATTCCTTCTTCGGATCCCGGTCCGGGAACAGGCGCCGCCCGAGGAAGGTCATGTAGACGATGCCGACGGCGAGCGCGGTCAGCCCGACGGGCGTGAACGAGAACATCCCGAACGGCTCGAACCCGGCATCCTGTAACGCCCCGTTCACGAGGATGTTCGGCGCCGTGCCGATCAGGGTCGTCATCCCGCCGAGCAGGGATCCGAAGGCGAGGGGCATGAGCAGCTTGGAGGGCGGCGTCCCGGTGCGGCGGGCCATGTCCAGCACCACGGGCAGCATTAGGGCGGTGATCCCGATGTCGTTCATGATGCCCGACAGGAGGCCCACCGTGGCCATCATCACCGCGATGAGGCGGCCGACGCCATCGCCCGATGCCGCCAGCACCCGCTGCCCGATGAAATGAGCCACCCCGGTCCGCATGAGCGCGCCGCTCAGGACCAGGACCGAAGCGATCGTGATGACCGCTTCGTTGGCGAACCCCATGATCGCCGCCTCGCCCTCGAGGATGCCCGTCACGACGAGTCCGAGCATCACCATCAACGCGACGAGATCCACCCGGATCTTCTCGGTGACGAACAGAACCACCGCGACCAGAAGGATCCCCCCAACGACGAACACCTCGAAGTTCATTCAGCCACCGACCTCTCTCGCGTGCCTGAGGCGGGCTGCGGGGACCATCCGGAGATGGGCTGAAGGGACCATCGGTGCAGGATCACCACCTCGGTCTAGGCGGTCAAGATCGCCTCGGCGCAGGCGTCCGGCGCTGACCATCAGTTCCGGAAGCGAGCCCCGGGTTTGCCTTGGCGGCGACCTCGCCTTAAACGCAAGAGCCCCGAGGCCGAAACCGGCCTCGGGGCTCTTACCTCAGCGTCTTGCTGCGCCCGAAGGTTCTCTGCAGTAGAGGACGACCTGAGGAATTACGCTTGGAGTATCGTCAAATCTCATCCAAACCGCAATTTGCGGAGTTGCTATGCTACCCCTGGGAAGCCTGCTTGCCGACCGCGAGCATGAGGCCGTCGAGAAGGCGAAGGAAACGATTGCGAGGCGGAACCGTCAGCCGACCGAGGGCCGGCTTGTCTCGGCCCTCGGATTTGGTTTCTGGGTGAGTTTGTGCAGGAGGCCATATGAGCAGGGGCGCGCCGGCGGGCCGCGCCTCTGGCCCGAACTCGCAATGAGGGGATTCCCCAACCTACCCCAAGCCAAGCGTACACGCAGCCGGATCTACTACGCTCTGAATCCGCTCCGCCACCTGCGTAACCGCGTCTCTCACCACGAGCCCGTTTGGGACCGGAAGCTCAACCGAAGCCATGAGGATATCATCGAGACCTTAGCCTGGATCAACCCTGACTTGGCGGCGACCCTACGGGAGCACTCGCCGCTGCCGGAAGTGCTCGACAGGGGCGTAGCCGGCTTCCGCGCTCAGGCCGAAACAATCGTCAAGTGATGTCGGCGGAACGCTGCCTCGGCACGGTCAGGAACGTCCTTGGCTGAGTTGCGCAACGAACCCTTTGGCAGGGCGTGGGCGTTTGCCGTTTTTTTCTGTGCAATCTTGCAGCAAGGGGGGCAGGGTGACCGCACGGACTTTGGCAGAATACCTTGGCGGACGGCAGACTCTCGGTCGTGACATCCGGTCCGACCTGGACCTGGAAGATGCGATCCGGATCGGGCTGCCGGTCAAGGCTGCCGAGAGCGTAGTGGAAACCGGTGCTCTGCGCGCGCCTGAACTTCGCTTGGGACTAGGGACTGAAGCGAGGGTTGGATCGTGTACGTGTAGGAGATTGAGTGGGCCCGGGTAGATTTGAACTACCGACCTCACGCTTATCAGGCGTGCGCTCTAACCAGGCTGAGCTACGGGCCCCGAAGAAGACCGGCGCGCGACCGCTTCGCGTGGGCGGAGGGTCGGGCGCCGGGCGGCGTCCATCCTAAGGACACCGCGCGGCGGGTTCAAGTTTCCTGGGCGCCGGGGGTTCCGTTTTCGACGACGTAGCTCGCGCGCGTGGCGATCGGGGCGTCGGGGCGGGTGACGTAGGGCATCACGCGGAAGTCGGTGCGGAGGCGGGCGGGGGAGAGGCGGCAGCGCACGTAGCCGCGCTGGGCGTTGAAGAACTTGATGTGGGCGTTGTGGCCCATGGCGTTGTCGCCCTGCGGCCCTGTGTCGACGCCGTCTCCGCTCGAGCTGATGGAGGTGCCGGCGAACTCGGTGCCGACGATCGGGGAATCCGCGCGCTCGAAGTCGAGCTTGAGGTCGTTGACCCAGTTGGTGTGGAGGTCGCCGGTCAGGACGACGGGGTTCGAGGGGCGGCGCTCGTGGAGGAAGGTCATGAGGCGGTCGCGGTCGGCGGGGTAGCCGTCCCACTTGTCCATGGCGAGGGTGAGTTCGTCTTCGCCCTCCAGCAACCGGGCCATGAAGACCTGATTGGCGAGGACGTTGTAGCGGGCCGGCGACGAGTCGAGCCCGTCGAGCAGCCAGTCGGCCTGCGACGCTCCGAGGATCGTGGCGCCTTCCGCGTGCTGCTCGGCGCACGGCGGTTGCCGGCGGCCGCCGCAGGGCTGGAGGGTGCGGTACTGCCGGGTGTCGAGGACGTGGAGCCGCATCAGCGAGCCGAAATCGAGCCGCCGGTAGAGCTGCGCGTCGGGGCCGGTGGGGAGCGACGTCCGTCGGAGGGGGAAGTTCTCGTAAATCGCCTGGAAGGCGGCGGCGCGGCGGGCGAGGAAGGCCTCCCGGGTCATCTCCTCGGTGTGGTGCTGGCCGGCCCAGTCGTTGTCCACCTCGTGGTCGTCGGGCGTGAAGACCCACGGGGCGGCGGCGTGCGCGGCCTGGAGGTCGGGATCCCTTTTATATAGGGCGTAGCGCGCGCGGTAGCCGTCGAGCGTGCGCGGCTCCTCCGTGTCGTGGCGGCGCACGAGGTCGTCCCGGGTGCCGGGGCCGCTCTCGTAGATGTAGTCCCCGAGGTGGATGACGAGGGCGGGGGATTCGGCCGCCATGTGGCGGAAGCCGGTGTACCAGCCGCGCTCGTAGTGCTGGCAGGAGACGAAGACGAAGTCGAAGCGGTCGGGCAGGGTCCCGGGAGCGGGGGCGGTGCGCGTGCGGCCGACGGGGCTCGTCGCTCCGGCGGCGTGGAAGCGGTACCAGTAGTCCCGGCCGGGCTCCAGACCCTCCACCTCCACGTGAACGGAGTGGCCGAGTTCCGCGAGCGCCGCGGCCTCGCCCCGCCGCACGACCCTGCTGAAGCCATCGTCCGCCGCGACCTCCCACTGCACGGGGAAGCCGGCGCCGGGGTCGCCGGGCAGGTCGAGCAGGCGCGTCCACAGCACGACGCCGTCGGCGGCCGGCTCCCCGGAGGCCACGCCGAGTTCGAACGGAAAGCGCTCGAATGGGGCGGAGCCGCCGGTGTGTACGCGGATCCCGCCGCCGCCCACGCGGGCCGCCGGGCCGAACTGTGCAAACGGTAGCGGCGCCAGCGCGCAGAGCGCCGCGGAGCGCGACCAAGCGGCCAGGAAATCGCGCCTCGTCGTCACCGCGAAAGCCCTCCCCCAATGCCCCGGTTTCGATTGCCGCCGCCAGCCGGCCGGTCTAGCTTCACTCGCATGAAAATCCGTCCCTTCCGCGCCCCGATGGCGCTCCTCGCGGCCGTCCTCCCGGTCCTCTCCGCCTGCAGCAAGCAGACGGCGTTCGGAGAGGCGAACAGCCTCATCATCCTCGCTCCCGACTCGCTCTCGCAGCAAGTGGAGGAGGAGACCCGGCAGGTCCTCGAACCCACGATCTTCACGAGCCGGAACGAGAAGCAGTACGAGGTGAGCTTCGTCGACCCGGGCCACGAGAACGTCGGACAACTGAAACTGTTCCGTAACCTGATCGTGTTCGGGACGGCGGACGATCCCCTCATGCTCGAGGTGGCGGCCGAGGCGGGCCAGGATCTCGCCGCGCTCGAGCCGGGCCGCGTCTTCCAGGCGTCGAACGTGTGGGCCCTGGCCCAGACCGTGACGGCCGTCCTGCTGCGCTCCGGCCGCGAAGCCGAGTCGTGGGTGGCGGCTCTGCCGTCGGTCCTGAACGCGGTGGACACGAACTACCGCGAACTCGTGCTGCGGCGGATGTTCGCGACGGCCGCGGACACCGCCCTCAGGACGGATCTGGGGCGGCGGTTCGGGTTCTCGCTCCTCGTCCCGGAGGTCTACGACCGGATCGCGCGGGATCTCGGCGGCGGGGACAGCCTCGTCATCCTGCGCAACGACAACCCGGACCCGAGCGAGCTCATCCGCTCGGTCCTCATCGCCTGGCGCCCGGGCGTCGACTCGCTGACGAGGGAACTCGCGCTGGAGTGGCGGGCGGAGATCGATGCCGTCCACTACAACGTCCCGCAGCGCATCGACGACTCGAATTCGAGCGTCGTCAGCTTCATGTGGGAGGGCCGCCCGGCGCTGGAGGTGACCGGCGTGTGGCAGGACGAGTCGGGCGGATTCCCCGCGGCCGGCCCGTTCATCGTGTGGCTGGTCGACTGCCCGGCGCGCACGTACTTCGTCGATGCGTGGCTCTATTCGCCGAACCGGGCCAAGTACGAGTACATGCTGCAGTTGCAGGAGATTCTCGGGTCGTTCCGCTGCGTCGAGTAGCCGAACGCCACAGCCAAATCTGACACGCCTGGCCGGACAGGGTCGCCCGGATGCCGTTCGTTCATCTTCACACACATAGCGAGTACTCGCTCCTCGACGGCGCGAACCGGATCGACGACCTGGTCCAGCGCGCGGTCGAACTCGGCATGCCCGCCCTCGCCCTCACGGACCACGGCAACCTGCACGGCGCCTGGGAGTTCCAGGAGAAGGCCCGTGCCAGGGGCATCAAGCCGATCATCGGCTGCGAGGCCTACGTCGCGTACGGCGACCGCCGTTCCCGCCGCATGGAGGAGGGGGCCCCGGCCCACAACGCGCACCTCGTGCTCCTCGCGGAGAACGCGCGCGGGTACTCGAACCTCCTGAAGCTCTCGTCGATCGGGTACACGGAGGGCTTCTACCGCCGCCCCCGCGTGGACCGCGAGACGCTCGAGCGCTACTCGGAGGGGATCATCTGCCTCTCCGCCTGCCTCGCCGGCGAGGTCGCGCGCTACTTGCAGCACGAGCGCTACGACGACGCGAAGCGGGCGGCGGAGTGGCACGCGGGCGTGTTCAAGGACCGCTACTGGCTCGAACTCCAGAACCACGGGATCCCGAAGCAGGACCTCGTCAACAAGGGGATCATCCGGATCTCCGAGGAACTGGGGCTGCCGCTCGTCGTCACCAACGACGCGCACTACATGCGGCGGGAGGACGCGGACGCGCACGACACGCTCCTCTGCATCGGGACCGGCAAGGACAAGGACGACCCCGACCGGCTCCGCTTCCACGGGGAGGAGAGCTACTTCAAGACCGCCGACGAGATGGCGGAACTCTTCCCGGACCTGCCCGGCCTGCTCGCCGAGACGGTGAAGATCGCGGAGCGCTGCGACGTCAAGTTCGACAAGCAGTACCAGTTGCCCGGCTTCCCGCTCCCGGACCGCTTCTCCGAACCCATGCAGATGCTGCGCCACGAAGCGACGGAAGGGGCGAAGGCCAGGTACGGCGACCCCCTGCCGGACGAGGCGCGCGACCGCCTCGACTACGAACTCGGGGTCATCGAGAACACGGGGTACGCGGGATACCTGCTCATCGTCTGGGACTTCATCGTCGCGGCGCGCGAACGGGACATCCCCGTGGGGCCCGGCCGCGGATCCGCCGCGGGGTCGATCATCTGCTACGCGCTCGGCATCACCGACGTGGACCCGCTCGAGTTCGACCTCCTCTTCGAGCGCTTCCTGAATCCGGAACGCGTCTCGATGCCGGACATCGACATCGACTTCTGCTACGAGCGCCGCGGCGAGGTCATCGACTACGTGCGGGAGAAGTACGGACAGGCGTCGGTGGGGCAGATCATCACCTTCGGGACGATGAAGGCGCGCGCCGTGATCCGGGACGTGGGCCGGGTGCTCGGCTTCTCGCCCTCGGACACGGACCGGCTCGCGAAGCTCGTGCCGTCCACGCCGGGGTATTCGCTCACGGTGGCGGAGGCGAGGAAGAAGGTCGGTGACCTCGCCGCGAGCGACCGCGAGGATGCGCAGGTCAGGAAACTCCTCGACTACGCGGAACGCATCGAGGGACTCGCGCGCCACAGTTCCGTGCACGCGGCGGGGGTGGTGATCGCGCCGGGACCGCTGGACGACTACGTGCCGATCTGCTCGGACACGAAGAGCGGCGCCGTGATCACGCAGTTCGACATGAACGCGCTCGAGAAGGCGGGCATGCTCAAGATGGACTTTCTGGGCCTGCGCACGCTGACGGTGATCGACGACGCGGCGCGCAACGTGCAGGAACGGCACGGGACCCGCGTGGACTGGGAGGAGATCGGCCTCGACGACCCGGGCGTGTACGAGATGCTCGCGTCCGGCCGCACGAGCGGCGTCTTCCAGTTCGAATCCAGCCTCGCCACGGACAAGCTGCGCGCCATGCGCTGCGACCGCTTCGACGACCTCGTCGCCGTCAACGCGCTCATCCGCCCGGGTCCGCTCGATTCCGGGATGACGGACGTCTACATCAAGCGCAAGCGGGGACTCCAGCCGGTCGACTATCCGCACCCCGACCTGCAGGAGGTCCTCGAGCCGACGTACGGCGTCATCACCTACCAGGAGCAGGTGATGCGGGCCGCCAACCTGCTCGCCGGGTTCTCGCTCGCCGAAGCGGACGTGCTCCGGAAGGCGGTCGGCAAGAAGGACGCCGACCTCACGGACCGGGTCCTCGGGGAATTCCAGAAGCGCGCGGTCGAGCGCGGGGTGGCGAAGCCGAAGGCGGGCGAGATCGCCGAACTCATCCGCACCTTCGGCCGCTACGGCTTCAACAAGGCACACAGCGTGGCGTACGCGCTCCTCTCCTACCGGACGGCGTGGCTGAAGGCGCACTACCCGGCCGAGTTCATGGCCGGCCTCCTGTCGTCGGAAATCGGGAGCACGGATGCGGTCGTCCTGTACATCGGAGCGGCGCGGACGCTCGGGATCCGGGTGCTGCCCCCCTCGGTGAAGGAGTCGGGCTACCGCTTCACGGTGGTCGACGATCCGGAGGACCCCGGGAAGTCGGCGATCCGCTTCGGGCTGGGCGCGATCAAGGGCGTGGGACACTCCGCGATCCGGTCCATCCAGGCGGCGCGGGAAGAGGCTCCGTTCGAGAGCTTCATCGGCTTCCTCGAACGGATCGACCTGCGGCTCAACAACTCGCGCGTCATCCAGGCCCTGATCGGAGCCGGGGCGCTCGACGACCTCGGCGACCGCGCCGCCCTCACCGCCGGCCTCGAGGTCATGCTCAACGAGGCGCAACTGCGCCGGCAGGAGGCGGAGAGCGGACAGACGAGCCTGTTCGGGGGCGACGCGGCGGAGACGCGGCCCGAGGTCGAACTCCCCGTCGTGCCCGCGTGGAGCGAGCGCGACCGCCTGCGCGAGGAG
Source organism: Gemmatimonadales bacterium (assembly GCA_009840115.1). Taxonomy (GTDB): domain Bacteria; phylum Gemmatimonadota; class Gemmatimonadetes; order Palauibacterales; family Palauibacteraceae; genus Palauibacter; species Palauibacter irciniicola. The sequence continues at coordinate 19,114 of VXOJ01000032.1, forward strand.
AAGGAACGCCTCGGGTTCTACATCTCCGGTCACCCGCTCGAGCGCTACCGGGACCTCGTCGACCTCTACGCGCTGGAGGCGAGGACGACGAACCTGCGCGAACACCGCGACCGGCCCGTGGAGGTTCCCTGCGTCATCACGGAGACGTCCGTGCGCACGGCGCGCAAGGACGGCCGGGAGTGGGCGCGCCTCACGATCGAGGACTTTCACGGGACGGCGACGACGCTCGTGTTCGGCGATGTGTGGCAGAAGAACCGCGGGCTCCTCACGGACGACCGCCCGGTCCTGATCGCCGGCACGGTGTCGGGCAACTCGCGGGACGACGACGATCCGCCCATTTTTCTCGACTCCGTGCGGCCGCTGGCGGATGTGCGGGACGAGGGCCAGGTGGGGATCCTGATCGAACTCCGCGAGGACGACCGGCTGGAGCCCGGCGCGTTCGGCAAGGCGCGCGCGTTGATCGAGGCCTCGCCGGGACTCGGCCCTCTCTACCTGGATGTGAACGGGGACGGGGGCCAGGGGAACGGCGGTGCGAACGGGGATCTCGGGGCGCCGGAAGACGACGCGCACCCATCCCGGTTCAGGTCGCGCACGCTGCGCGTGGCCCCGACGCCGGCCCTGGTCGAGGAGCTGCGCGGACTGCTGGGCGGAAGCGGCGTGAGACTGGTCCGGAACCGCTGACGGTTCGGCCGCGTCCGGCCGCCCGCTGGCCGGATCGCCACCCGCGGGCCCAGTTTGTGGGGGCAGCCGAGCCACGGCCCGCAGGGATGGACATCGGCTCCGGGACCGAGAGATGATCGCGTATGTCGATAGAACAGGAAGGCCTGGCCGAACTCCGCAACCACGTGGAGGAGCTTCGGAACAAGGCCCGGGAACGCGGGATCGACGTGAGCGCCGAGCTGGGGCCGCTGGAGGCTCAGCTCGCCGCCGCGCACGATGAGGCCATGGCCCGGCTCTCGCGTTTCGACCGCGTAAAGCTCGCCCGCAACCAGGACCGTCCCTTCTCGCTCGACTACATCCGCGGGATCGGCACGGACTTCTTCGAGTTGCGAGGCGACCGCGTCTTCCGCGACGACCCCGCCATCGTCGGCGGCTGGCTCAAGCTCGACGGCCGTTCGGTCATGGTCATCGGGCACCAGAAGGGCCGGGAGATGAAGGAGAACCTGCGCCGCAACTTCGGTTCTCCCCATCCCGAGGGGTATCGCAAGGCGAAGCGCCTGCTGCGGCTGGCCGAGAAGTTCGGCCGCCCCGTCATTACCTTCATCGACACGCAGGGGGCGTATCCGGGGATCGGCGCCGAGGAGCGGGGCCAGGCGGAGGCGATCGCCCGCAACCTCGCCGTGATGGCGGGCCTGCGCGTCCCCATCGTGAGCTGCGTCATCGGCGAGGGCGGCTCGGGCGGCGCCCTGGGGATCGGCGTGGCGGACCGCGTCCTCATGATGGAGAACGCGATCTACTCCGTGATCTCGCCCGAAGGGTGCGCCGCGATCCTGTGGCGGAGCCGCGAGCACTCGGACAAGGCGGCGGAAGCGCTCAAGCTCACCGCCAGCGACCTCCAGGACCTGGGCGTGGTCGACCAGGTCATCCCGGAGCCGCGGGGAGGGGCGCACGCGGATCCGGACGCCGCGGTCAAGGCCATGGGCGCCGCCATCCGGCGCCATCTGCGGGAACTCGAGAAGCTCGAGCCGGCCGGCCTGGTCGAGTCGCGGCGGGACAAGTACTACGCCATCGGCGCCTGGGAGGAGAGGTGAGCGAGGGCCGGCGGCCGCGCCCGGTACGGCCGCGCGCCCCCCGTCCCGCGCGCCCCGCCGGCGAGTCCGGCAACGGCGCCGCGGCCCCGAATCCGGCGTCCGTCCCGAGTCCGGCGGCGCCCCCGAGTCCGGCCGCGGGCCCGGATCGCGTGGCGTCGCCGGGTCCGGCGGCGGGCGCCCCGAGCCAGGTCCTCGAGGTCCGGTTCAAGGGCCTGCGCTCCGACTTCTTCGCCTTCAGCGGCGTCCCTCCGCTGACGGAGCGGGAGTACGTCGTCGTGGAGGCCGACCGCGGGCAGGACATCGGCTGGGTGAAGCGCGCGGCCGCGGCCCGCGACCTGGCGTGCGAGGGGGGCTGCGACGCCACGGGCGAGCGCGCCGTCCCGCTGCCCTCCCGCCGCGTGATCCGCCGCGCCGCGCCGGCCGACGTCCTGCGGCTGCAGCAGCTGCGCGATCAGGAACTCGAAGTCCGCCGGCGCACGCGCGAACTCGCCGTGAAGCACCGGCTGCGGATGAAGGTGAGCGAGGCGGAGTGGCAGTGGGACCGCAACAAGCTCACGGTCTACTTCACCGCGGAGAAGCGCGTCGACTTTCGCGCCCTCGTGCGGGACATGGCCCGCTCGTTCCGGACCCGGATCGACCTGCGGCAGATCGGGGTCCGCGACGAGGCGCGCCGTCTCGGGGGGCTGGGCCGCTGCCGCCGCGAACTCTGCTGCCGCTCGTGGCTCACGTCCATCGAACCCGTCACGCTGCAGCTCGCCAAGGACCAGGGCCTCTCCCTCAATCCGAGCCAGATTTCGGGCGCCTGCGGCCGTCTCATGAACTGCCTCCGCTACGAGCACGCCGTGTACACGCAGGCCAAGAAGCGCTTCCCGCCCGTGGGCCGGACGATCCGGACCGCCAACGGCCGCGAGAACGTGAAGTCGTGGGACCTGTTCGAGGAGACCGTGTCGCTCGAGGCGGGGGACGGCGAGGTCCGCACGATCCCGCTCGCCCAGTTGAAGGACGAGAGGCGCGCCGCCCGCCGCGCCGAGCTGGACCGCGGCTAGCAGCCCCGCGACGAAACCCCGACACGGACTGCCAGTGTCTCGATTCTATCTCACGACGGCGATCGACTACTCGAACGGCGACCCGCACCTGGGGCACGCCATCGAGAAGATCGGCGCCGACGCGATCGCCCGGTACCGGCGCGCCTCCGGGGACGACGTCCATTTCCTCATCGGGATGGACGAGCACGGGCAGAAGGTCCAGCAGGAGGCGGAGAAGCAGGGAGCGGAGCCCGCGGAATGGGTCGACCGCATCGCCGAGGCCTTCCTCGACGTCTGGCGGCGCCTGGGCCTCTCCAACGACGACTTCATCCGTACCTCGGAACCGCGCCACCACCGTGGCGTGACCGCGCTCATGGAGCGGATCGCCGGGAACGGGGACTTCCGCCGCGCGAAGTACGAGGGCCACTACTGCGCCGGGTGCGAAGCCTTCAAGAAGGACGATGAACTGGCGGACGGGCGCTGCCCGCTCCACCCCGGGCGCGAGATCGAGTGGACGGAGGAGGACAACTGGTTCTTCCGGCTCTCCGACTACCGGGACACGCTCCTCGAACGCCTGCGGAACGACCCGGATTCCGTGCGGCCCGCGACGCGGCGCAACGAGATCACGCGGCTGCTGGAGTCGGGGCTCGACGACATCTCGGCCTCCCGCTCCAGGATCCGCTGGGGCGTCCCCTTTCCGGGGGACGAGGGGCACACGGTCTACGTGTGGTTCGACGCGCTCTCGAACTACATCACGGCCATCGGCTATCCCGACGGCGAGGCGTTCGGGAAGTTCTGGCCCGCCGACCTCCACATCATCGGCAAGGACATCACCCGCTTCCACTGCGTGTACTGGCCGGCCATGCTGCTGGCCGCGGGCGTGGAGCCGGCGAAGAGCGTGTGGGGCCACGGCTTCATCAAGATCGGCGGGGCCAAGCTCTCGAAGTCGGCGGGAACGGAACTCGGGCTCGTCGAACTCATCGAACGGCACGGACCGGACGCGCTGCGCTACTTCCTGCTGCGGGAGGTGCCATGGGACGGCGACCGCGACTACCCGTCGACGGAGGCCTTCATCGAGCAGTTCGACCGCCGCTACACGACGGACCTCGCGAACGACCTCGGCAACCTCCTGAACCGCGTCGTGTCGATGGTGGCCCGGTACCGCGGAGGGGACGTGCCGCCGCCGCAAGGCGGAGGACTCGCGGAAGGAGCACTCGCGGCAACAGCGGCCCGTGCCCTCGGGGAATACCGTGCGGCCATGGACGGCTATCTGCTGCACAAGGGCCTGGCGGCGGCGTTCGACATCGTGCGCGCGGCGAACGGGTTCGTGGACGAGACGAAGCCGTGGGCGCTGGCGAAAGCGGAGCGCGAGGACGGCGCGGACGCGGACGCGCTCGACGGGGTGTTGTCTCAGCTCATCGGAGCGCTCGGCGCGGTGGCGGCGATGCTCGCCCCCTTCACTCCTGCCAAGGCCGCCGAACTCTGGGGCACCCTGGGGGGCGACGGATCGCCGCCGACCTTCGAGCGTCTCGAACCGTCCGTGGCCGGGCTCCGGGCCGTGCGCCCCGGCGGCGTGCTCTTCCCGCGCCCCTGATCGCCGGCCCGCCGCCGCACGCCGCGCCGCCGCACGCCCTGCCGCCGCCCCGAAAACGTTGACACTGGTTGCCGCCCGCGACTAACTTTATCGACCGATGTTGCGGCTGCGGGCGGGCGGTTCCCGTCGCGCGGCGACCGGCCGGGCAGCTTGACCGGCCTTTTTTTCGCCCCTCTTACGGCTGGACGACTTGAGACAATCTTCGTACTGGACGATACAGATATTGCCCGGGAGTGGCGGGCGGGCGCGCAGCTATCGCGTTGAGAAGCGCCGCGCGAAAGCTGTCGGCATCGCCGCGGCCGTGCTCCTGATGATGGCCTCCGCGTTCGTCGCCACCGTGTTGGGGCGCCAGGACGCGGCGGAGCAGCTCGCGCGCTACCGGGCCGAGAACCGGCAGCTGATCACCAGCCTGCAGGCCATGGAGCGCCGCAGCGGGGAGTTCAGCCGGGCGCTCGACGATCTCTCCGCGCGGGAACAGAGATTCCGGCTCGTCGCCGGCCTTCCCCTGCTCGATCCCGATGTCTACTCGGTCGGAGTCGGCGGGCCCGGCGGCGTCTCCCCGGCGAACGACGCGTTCTTCGAGGTCGCCCCGGACCTGGCGCGGGAGGCCGAAGATGTGGTGGTCGACATCGAGCAGTTGCTGCGGCGCGCGGACCTGCTTGGAAGCAGCCTCACCGAGGCGGCGGATTCCGTCGGGACGCATCGGGAGCGGTATCAGCGCATTCCCTCGATCTGGCCGGTCGTTTCGGACGACTCCTGGATCTCCTCGGGCTTCAGCTATAACCGGCTGCATCCGGTGCTCGGGCTCCGGCGTCCGCATACCGCCGTCGACATTTCGGCCGACTTCGGCACGCCCGTGATCGCGGCGGGTGCGGGACGGGTCACGTTCGCCGGCTCGAAGGCCGGATACGGCCGTGTCGTCGAAATCGACCACGGCGATGGCTACCAGAGCCTCTACGCTCACCTGGGCCGGATCGCGGTCCGCGTGGGCGCCCCGGTGCGGCGCGGCGATACCCTCGGGGAGGTCGGCGTCTCCGGGACGGCAACGGGTCCGAATCTCCACTACGAGATCCTGGTCGACGGCCGCGCGGTGAACCCGGTCGGCTACTTCCTGGACGGCTACCGCCGCTAGCAGGAGCTTCTTAGATTCCGCCCACTTATCCGGACACCCCAACTGGAGTTCGATTGATGTCGAAGTTGCGTGTCGCGACCCCGCTTCTGGCGATCCTCCCGTTGCTGGCCGCCTGTGGCGGCCGAATCACCGTGCACGTCGTGGCCGACGAGGCCGCGGCCGAAGCCGTGAACGACCTGGAAGTTCAGTTTATTCCATTTGACCGCGACTCCCTGTTCGCGGTCATCGTCGGGCAGGCCGCGACGCCGGAGCCGACGATCCCGGCGGATCTCGAAGAGGCCTCCCGGACCGAACAGGAGTACCGGGACCGCTGGAGCACGGCCGAGTCGAGCTGGAACAACGTCCGCGATTCCATGCGGTCGATCACCGCGCAACTCGACAACCTCGACGACCGCAGCGTGGAATACCGGCGTCTGTTCGACCAGTTCGGCGATCTCGAGGATCGCGAAGGGGCCCTGAACCGCCAGCGGCAGGCGGCGTTCGACGAGTTCAGCGAACTGCAGCAGGCCAACCAGCAGCGCGTCGACTCGATCTGCATCGTCATCGATTCCTGGGAGGAAGCGGCCTTCGTGGGGTACGGCGACATAGAGGACGATCTCCTCATGGCGCTGGGGCAAGAGGTGATGGCGGACACCACGGACGCCGATGGCGTCGCGTGGGCGTCGGCCCCCGGCGGGCCCTGGTGGGTCCACGCGCGGGTGAACACCGCGGCCGGCGAACTCTACTGGAACGTGATGGTCGACGGGGCTTCGGAGGACACGCTGCGACTGGTGCCGGGCAACGCCGAACTGCGACAGGGTGTGCGTCAGCGCTGCTAGGGCCGGGACAAGCCCCTGGCTGAGGCGTAGCTGGGGAACGCATGGTCGATAAGCCGACGACGCTCAGGCTCGAGATCGACGCGGACAAGATCGCCTGGCTGATCTTCGACGCCCCCGGCTCCCGGGTGAACCTCCTCAACTCCCGGGTGATGCGGCACCTGGACCGCCATCTCGCCGAACTCGAGTCCCGGATCGCCACCGGACATCCCATCGCGGTCGTCATCTGGAGCGCGAAACCGGACACGTTCATCGCCGGCGCCGACGTCAACGAGATCGCCGAGATCGAGGACGCGGAGGACGGGAGCCGGAAGAGCGCCATGGGGCAGCGGATCTTCAACCGGCTCGCACGGCTCGGGATCCCGAAGGTCGCCGCGATCCGCGGCACCTGTCTGGGCGGAGGCACGGAACTCGCGCTGGCATGCGACTGGCGCCTGGCTTCGGACGTCCCCGCCACCGAGATCGGCCTGCCCGAGATCAAGCTCGGGTTGATTCCCGGGTTCGGGGGCTCGGTGCGGCTGCCCCGCCTCATCGGGATTCAGCGGGCGCTCTCGACGATCCTCACGGGGCGGAGCCTCTCCGCCTCGCACGCGTATCGATACGGTCTGGTCGACCAGGTCTTCGAGGACACGGGCTTCCAGCACTCCGTGGCGCAGGTGGCCCTGGATGCCGTGCTCGGGCGGGTCGAGCGGGTGCTGCCGCACGAGACGGCGAAAGACCGCTTCCTGGAAAACACCCGGCTGGGGCGCCGCCTGCTGTTTCGGGGCGCCCGCAAGCGCGTGCGCAGCGCCTCCGGGACGCGATACCCCGCGGCCCTCAAGGCGATCGACGTCATCGAGGAAACGCTGGACCTGCCGATCGACGAGGCGCTCGCCATCGAGGCGGAGGCGCTCGGGGAAGTGGCCACGACGGGCGTGAGCCGAAACCTCGTGCGGCTGTTCCGGGGAGGGCGGGCCGCGAACAAGGCGTTCGCCCCGGAGATCGCGGCACAACAGCGGGAGGTGAAAAAGGTCGCCGTCCTCGGGGCCGGCGTGATGGGCGGCGGGATCGCCGAACTCGCCGCCGCGCACGACATCTCGGTTATCCTCAAGGACATCGATCGGCATGCGCTCGATACGGGCCTGCGCCACGCGAACGAACTGCTCCGGAAGGCGGGCAAGCGGGGGATCATCGCGCCGGAGGAGGTGGGGCTGAAGTTCGCGCTCATCCACGGCACGCTCGACTACGACCGGTTCGGCGATGTCGACGTCGTCATCGAAGCCGTCGTCGAACGGCTCCACGTGAAGCAGCAGGTCCTTCGGGATGTGGAGCCGGAGCTTCCCGCGCACGCCGTCTTCGCGACGAACACGTCCTCGCTGTCGGTGACGGAGTTGAGCAAGGCCGCCGCCCGGCCGGACCGGGTCGTGGGCCTGCACTTCTTCAATCCCGTGCACCGGATGCCCCTCGTGGAGATCATCCGCGGGGAGTTGTCCTCGGAGGCGGCGCTCGCCACGGCGGTCCGGCTCGCGCGGCGGCTCGGGAAGACGCCCGTGCTCGTCGCGGACCGGCCCGGGTTCATCGTCAACCGGCTCCTCGCGCCGTACCTGAACGAGGTCGGCTTCCTGCTGGAGGATGGAGCGGACGTGGTCGGTATCGACCGGACGCTGAAGGAGTTCGGGCTGCCGATGGGGCCCTGCCGACTGCTCGACGAGGTCGGTTTCGACATCGCGGCGCACGTCGCGAAGGAGATGGCGCGGGCATTCGGCGACCGCATGCGCCCCTCCGCGGCCCTGGAAACGCTCACGGGGCTGGGCCGGCTGGGGAAGAAGAACGACCGCGGTTTCTACACGTATTCCGACCGCGAGGAGCGCGTGGACCGGGAGGTGAGCCGCGCCTTCGGCTCGGGCGGCGGCGGCGTGCGACCCGAGGAGATCATCGACCGCTGCCTGCTGATCTCGGTGAACGAAGCCATGTACGCGCTGGAGGAAGGCGTGGTGGCGGGGCCGGGGGACGTCGATCTCGCCATGGTGCTGGGCACCGGGTTTCCGCCGTTCCGCGGCGGACCGCTCGCGTGGGCGGAGTCTCGCGGAGTGGGGTCCGTGCGCGACCGTCTTCTCGAACTGCGGGAGCGGCACGGGGACCGCTTCGCTCCGGCGCCGGGGCTGGAAAGGCTCGCCGACACGAACGGATCGTTCACGTCCGACGCCGTGTGGCGGAACTCGGGATCTCCGTCGGACATGTAGGTGGGTTTCGACCTCCTGGGGGCACGGCGCCGCGCGTTGCGGGCCGCGCGCCGGATTCCGGACGATGCGCCGCGCGTAGACGTGGAAGTGCGTCGCGGGAGCCACGTGCAGCGCTTCCGCCAGGAGTTGCTCGCGGACGGCCCGGGGTGGAAGGTCACGCTTCAGATCCTCGACGGGGACTTCACGCCGGTGAGGATCGACGAGGCCACGACCCTCCGGGCCGGCTCCCTCCTCATGTGGTTCCTCCGTCCGGGGCAGCCCTTCGAGGTCGGCGCCTTCTACCACGGCCGCGGCGCCTTCCAGGGCTATTACATCAACCTCATCCGGCCTCCGCGACTGCAGTCCTCGCCCTGGGTCATCGAGGACCTCTACCTCGACGTGTGGCTGCCGGAGGGGGGCGACGGCGTGCTGCTGGACGAGGACGAACTGGACGCCGCCGTGGCCCGCGACGAGTTGTCGGCGGCGGAGGCCGACGAGGTGCGCAGGATCGGCGCGCGGCTGCTGGCCCGATCGCGGCGCCCCGGGCGCCCGCGGTGGTTGCCCCGCGGCGTCGGGAGGTCGCCCGCGGAATCCGTGCCGGCGCTCCGCCTGCGCCGGGACGCGCCGGGAACCTTCCACGCGGCGCGGATCTCGGGTCGGATCATCGCCTTCGGGCTCTACCTGATGGCCGCGGTCTCCGCGACGTCCGCCGGGTTCGCCGCGTTCACGGACGCGTTCCTGGTCGCGGGACCGGCACAGGACGCCTGGAGGCTGACCCTGCTGGGCGAGGCGCTCCTCCTGGCCCCGCTCGCTCTCGGGGGCTGGCTGCCCGCGACCCGTTGGCCGCAGCCGCCCCTGACCGACGAGCGCTCCCTATTCATCGCGACGCTCGCCTCGGGGCTCGCGGTGCTGGCGCTCAGCGAGCGCACGGAATGGGCCGGAGCCCTGCTCCCCGTGTACGCGACGCTCGGCCTCTTCTCGCTGGTCTTCGCCGTCTGCCGGTGGCGGTTCGACCGGAAGGTGCCGGTGTTCGCGCTCGCGGGCGTGGCCATGACGCTCGTCGCGCTCGCCATCCTGGTCGCGACGTGACGGCGCTCGCTCGCCCGACACCGGCGCCCCGCGCATCCCGTATGAGGAACGCATGAACGATCGATCCAAACGAAGAGTCCGGTTCCTGGCCGCGTTCGTCGGCCTCTTTGCGGTCGTGTGGTTCCTGTGGGACACGCCCTTCGTGTATCCCGTGAAGCTCTTCGTCGTCCTGCTGCACGAGATCAGCCACGGGCTGGCGACGCTGGCGACGGGGGGACAGATCCTCGCCATCGAGGTGACGCCGCGCGAAGGAGGACTGTGCCGGTGTCCCGGCGGGAACGCCTTCCTGAGCCTGTCCGCCGGGTACCTCGGAAGCCTGCTGTGGGGCGGGCTGATGATCTGGAGCGCGGAGCGCTTCCCGACGCTCAGTTCGTGGTTCTCCGGGGTCCTCGCCGCGACCGTCGGAGGCATGACGCTGCTCTTCGCGCAGCAGTCCTTTGCGGTCGCGTTCGGACTGGCCTTCTCCGCGGCGCTGCTCGCGGTGGCCTGGCGGGCGAGCGCCGCGGTGAACCGCGTCCTGCTCACCGCGCTCGGCCTCACGAGTTGCCTCTACGCGGTGCTGGACATCAAGAGCGACATCCTCGACCGGCCGGAGTTGCGGTCGGACGCCCGGATGCTGGCCGAACTCACCGGTATCCCCACGCTGGTCTGGGGCGGGTTGTGGATCGCCGTCGCGCTGCTGTTCTGCTTCGTCCTCTTCCGCTGGGCCTGGCGCCGCGCGTAGCCCCTGCTAGCTGCCCGGGTCGCGCTGGGTCCATTCGAGCGGTTCGAACGCGCCGATGGGCCACGGGAAGACCACGGGACTCTCGTACCCGTCCTCGGACACGCTGGCCACGCCGAACAGGTAGTTGTCGATGACGATGTTCTCGAGCGTGTGCTCCGTCACGTCGCCCGCGAACACGCTCCACTGCCACTGCGGCGCATCGGTGAGCCGCCAGTAGACGCGGTATCCCGCCAGGTTCGGAGCGTGGTCGGCGGGGACGGGGTCCCACCTCAGCGTCGTGGACGGCCGGACGGCGCCCTGGATCGCGACGTTCCGCGGCGGCGCGGGAGCCCAGGCCATGGCGGCGAGCGAGATCGCGTTGACCGCCGTCAGCTTCGCGGCGAAATCGAACTCGACCTCATCGATCACGTCGCCGTACTCGACGCCGTCCTCCACGCGGATGTCCTGGTGCTGGCGCCGGTAGTCCTCGTTCGCCTCCATGATGCGCACGGCGGGGAAGCCGGCGTCGTTGAACGGCCGGTGGTGCCCGCCGCGGCCGAACCGGTCCAGCCGGTACACCATCATCATGTCGAGATTCGGGACGTAGCCGTCGACGAGACGGTCGACGAAACGGGCCAGGTTCCGCGACGGGGAGTCCACCTCGCCCCCGGTGACGCGCCTCCGGCCGGCGACCTGCTCGGTCTCGTCCGCCCGCGTGCCCTCCGCGAAGATGCGCGCGATGGTGTTGTCCGAGACGCCGTTCTGGCCCTGGATGTTGCCGATCATGTCGTTGTTCAGCACCGCCTGGAGGCGCCAGCCCTCGTTGAGCGCGACCTCGGCCATGTGCCGCCCGCCGAACAGCCCCTGCTCCTCGCCGGACAGCCCGGCGTAGATGATCGACCCGTTGAACTCGTACTGCGTGAGGACGCGCGCGGCCTCCAGGACGCCGGCCATCCCGGACGCGTTGTCGTTCGCGCCGGGCGCGTCGGTGACGCCGTCGAGGGCGCCCGTAGCGCGCGAGTCGATATCGCCTGACATCACGACGTAGCGGCCCGGGTCCGTCGTCCCGCGCTGGATCGCGAGCACGTTGACGATGGCCGTCTCCTCCGGGATGCGCGCCGCGCCCATGACCATGGACGTCTGGTACGAGACCTCCAGGCACCCGCCGCAGGCCGCGGAGATCGCGTCGAACTCAGCCTTGATCCAGCGCCGGGCGGCCCCGATCCCGCGCGTGTCGGACAGCGTGTCGGACAGCGTGTGACGGGTGCCGAAGCCCGCGAGCCGGCGGATGTCGGCCTCCACGCGCGCGGCCGAGACGGACGCCACGATGTCGTGCAGCGCTTGGAGTTCCGCCGCGGGTTGCCGGGCTTCCTGGCCCCGCAGCGGGCGGGCCGCGACGGGGATCGCCACGGCGGCGGCGAGGACGACGATCACGACGGGCTTCACGCTGGGCGCTGCGGACCTTCGAAGCACGGGTCACTCCGGGGATGAAGTCGTATCGGTGTCGGGCCGAGTCGTCGGGCCGAGCCGGTGCCCGACCGATATCTTATCGAACCGCTGGCCCCCGGACAGCCGGCCGGTTAGCGTCGCGTGTCTCTCCGCGCCGTCCGGCGGATCTCGTTACCATTCCGAGCCCACTCCGAACCACTCCGAACGGTCGACCCGTGAATCGAACGGAACGTACAGGACAGCGAGTCTCGAATCTCTTCGGCATGACCCTGCGCCAGGCGCCGGGGGAAGTCGAGATCGAGTCTCACAGCCTCCTCCTGAGGGCCGGCTACGTCCGCCAGATCGCGGCGGGCATCTTCTCCTACCTGCCTCTCGCGTGGCGCTCGCTGAGGAAGATCGAGCAGATCCTGCGCGAGGAGATGGACCGGATCGACGGGCAGGAGCTGTCGATGCCCGTCGTGCACCCGGCGGAGCTGTGGCAGGCGACCGGCCGCTGGTACGACATCGACGCGACCATGGCGCGGTTCGTCGACCGGCGCGAGCGCGACCTGCTCCTGGCGATGACGCACGAGGAGGTGGTGGCCTTCCACGCGGCGTCCGAGATCCAGTCCTACCGGCAGCTCCCGGCCATGGTCTATCACATGCAGACCAAGTTCCGGGACGAACTCCGCTCCCGCGGCGGCCTCATTCGCGTGCGCGAGTTCATCATGAAGGACTCCTACTCGCTGGATCGGGACCCGGAGGGGCTCGCGAAGCAGTACGACCGGCACTACGAGGCGTACGAGCGCATCGGGCGCCGCTGCGCCCTGCCGCTCACGGCCGTGCGGAGCGATACGGGCATGATGGGCGGCAAGATCGCCCACGAGTTCATGTACGTGACGCCGATCGGCGAAGACAGCCTGGCGCTCTGCGACGCCTGCGGCTACGCGGCGAACCGGGAGGTCGCCGAGTTCACGCTCGAACCCCGGGAAGGGGAGATGTCGCCGCCGGAGCGCGTCCACACGCCCGGCACGTCGACGATCGAGGAAGTGACGGGGCTGCTCGGGATCTCCGCGCCGGAGACCGGGAAGATGGTCTTCTACATGGGCAGCTTCGCGGGGGAGGAGGGGGCGCGCGAAGAGAAGCTGATCGCGGCGATCGTGCGCGGCGACCTCGAGGCGAACCCGATCCAGGTCCAGAACCTCGCGGGCGCGCTCGAGCTTCGCCCGGCGCACGAGGAGGAGATCGCCGCGGCCGGCATGGTGCCGGGGTTCGCCTCGCCGGTGGGGGTGGAGCCCGGCGCCGCGATCTTCGTCGTCGACCGCTGGGTCGTGGAATCGCCGAACCTGGTGCTCGGGGCGAACGAGACGGACTACCACCTCCGCAACGTCTGCTGCGGCCGCGACTACGAGCCCACGGTGGTCGGATCCGTCGCCCTCGCCTTCGAGGGCGCGCCGTGCGGGCGCTGCGGCGAGGGGCTGCGCATGGCGCGCGGCGTGGAGGTGGGGAACATCTTCCAGCTCGGCACCCGCTATTCCGAGGGGCTGGAGGCGACGTACACGGACGAGGACGGGGCCGAGCGCCCGATCTGGATGGGGTCGTACGGGATCGGGACGGGGCGCCTCCTCGCCTGCGTGGCCGAGGAACACCGGGACGACTACGGCCTCAAGCTGCCGATCTCCGTTGCTCCGTATCACGTCTCGCTCGTCTCGCTCGCGCGCGAGGAGGAGACGTGGGCGACCGCGGACCGGGTGTTCGAGGAGCTGTGCGCCGCCGGGATCGAGGTGATCTACGACGACCGGCGGGACCTCCGCGCCGGCGTGAAGTTCAACGACGCCGACCTGCGCGGCCTCCCGCTGCGCCTCGTCATCGGCGAGCGCTCGCTGGAGGCGGGGGGCGCCGAACTCAGCCACCGGGGCGTCCGCGAGAGCCGCATCATCCCGCTCGACGACCTCGTGGCCGAACTCCGCCAGGAGATCGACACCCTCCTGTCACGGCTCGCCCTAGACGACTGACGCGCCGGACGCGGCTGGCAGGGCTGTAGCCGGCCGCCGCGCCTCGCTCAGCCTCCGAAGCGCGCCCGCCAGCCGATGAACCAGCTGCGCGGGGCCGCCACGCGAATGAACCCGTTCGCATCGTGCGACATTTCCGCGGTCGTGTCGAAGATGTTCTGTATACCCAACTCATACGTCAGCCAGTCCACGAAGAGCCGCGTTGGCTGCGTGCGCAGGTCCACGAGGAAGGAGCCCGCGATCTCTCCCGTGTTCAGGTCGTTGTCGAAGCGGCTTCCGAGATACCGGCCCGTGACGTAGATGCCTCCGTACCCCACCCGCAGGATGGCCCGGTGGGCGGGGCTCCCCTGGACCTCGTTCCCGATCAGGTCCGGGCGACCCGGGGCCTCGGTGACCTCGGTGGGGTTGAACTGGTGGCTGACGGCAAGGAGCCAGCCTCCGGACGGCCGCAACTCGATCTCCGTCTCGAGTCCGACGCTGCGCAGCGTGCCCACGTTGTCGCGTCGGCGGCACACGCCTCCGGCGGCCACGAAGCCGCAGGGCTGGATGACGCCGGACGTCTCGGCTTCCTGGATGGTGACATCGGTGATCGCGTCGCTCACGCGGGCCCAGAACGCCGTGAGCCGGATGAGAACGGTGGGGTCCGGCTGCAGGTCGAGACCCACCTCCGCGCCCAGGACCTGCTCCGGGTTCAGCGCCTCGTTCGATTCGTTGACGACGTTCCCGGCCGCGCGGAACGGCTTGTAGAGTTCGTTCAGCGTCGGGACCCGCAGGCCGCTGTAGAAGCTCCCGCGCAGCGTCGCCGCGTCGGACGCATCGAGCAGGACGCCGAGGTTGTGACTCAGCTTGCTGCCGCTTCGATCCTCGAACGCGTTGTCCGTGAGCACGTCCCCGCCGATGACGGCGACGCGGCGCATGCCCGCGGCGTTGCGCCAGCGGTCGAACCTCAGGCCGCCGTACAACTGCCACCGGTCGCCCAGGCGAATCCGGTCCTGGATGAAGAAGCCGTACAACGTCTGGTCGCCGCCGGTCTCCCGCCGTCGCGTGAACGCGCCGTCTCTGAACAGGTACTGCTCCGAGGCCTCGCCGGTCGCGCTCAGGATGTCGGTCCCGAGCGTGAGGTTGTGGCTGCCGAGTCCGGGTTTCTGCCACACCAGGTTCGCGCCGATCCCGGACGAGGGGACGTCCTGGCTGATCGACGGCTGCTCGCTGTCCCGGGCCGCGTCGACGCTCGAGAACGAGTTCACGTAGGACTGTGACTGCATGTAGGTGTTGAACGCGAGCGTGGAGCCGTCCTCGCCCAGGAGGGTGGCTCCGATCTGGCCGAAGCCGGCTTCCGTCGTGTTGTTGCGGAGCGGCGTCGCGTTGTCCTTGTCCTGGTCGAAGTAGTTCCCCTGGGCGTGGATGCGCAGCCGCTCGCCGGCCTCGATCTCGACCTTGGCGCGGAGGGTGGCGTGGGTCGAAGCGGAGGGGATGTCCACCGCCCCCTGCAGGCTGGGTTCCGTCAGGATGTAGCCGTCGCTGTCCAGGAACTCGCCCGCGACGTAGCCCCCCGCACGGTCGCCCCCGAAGGACGCAACGGCGTCGCCGCGGAGTGCGAAGTCCTCCGGGCGCAGGCCGGCCGTAAAGCCGCCGGCCCGGGGAGAGCGCGTGATCACGTGGACGACGCCCGCGAGGCTCTGGCTGCCCCAGCTCACGGTGGCGCCGCCGCGCACGATCTCGATGCGCTCGATGACCTCTACGGGGACCTGGCTCCAGCGCACCCAGCCGAAGTACGGGTCGTTCAGCGGCACGCCATCGACGAGCACGAGCGTGCGGCTGGCGGCCGTGCCTCCCAGGCCGCGCAGCGTGACGGCCTGCCAGGAGGGGTGGGCGACTCCTGCCTGGAACGGGAAGCGGAAGTTGAGTCCGGGCACCTCCTGAAGAACGTCCTGGAGCGTCTGCGCGGCGGAGAGACGCAGTTCCTCGCGCGTGACCGTCGTCACGTTGACCGGGATCTCTCCGACCGAAGTCGGGGCGCGCAGCGCGGAGACGATCAACTCGCCCAGCGCAATCACGCTGTCCGCGGGCACCGGATCCTGCGCTTCGAGCGCCGCTGCCGGCCACAGCCCCCAGAGGGCAAGCACGAGAAGCCCGCGGCGGGGTCGCCGCAGGGATCGAAGCACCGCTTCACGTCGCGTCATTGAGACTCTCCTCGAGGAGTTCCCTCACGATGGCCGGGTCCGCGCGTCCGTGCGTCGCGCGCATCACCTGACCCACAAAAAAACCGGCGAGGCCGGTGTGGCCGGCGGCATAGCGCGCCACCTCGGCCGGGTGAGCGGCCACGACGCCCTGTACGACCTCGCGAATCTGCTCCGCATCGCCGATCCGGCCCAGCCCCTCGCGCCGAACGATCTCCCGGGGGCTTCCACCGTCTTCCACCAGCCGCGCCAACAGCGACTTCGCCACCGCCCGCGAGATCGAGCGCTCGAGGACGAGTTCCACAAGCTCGGCCAGCGCCTCCGGCTCGAGGGCGCCCGCGTCGCCTTCGCTGCCCCCGGCGCCGCGGACCTCATGCACGAGCCAGGTCGCGACGGCGGCCGGATCCACTCCGCCGCGGATCGCGCGCTCATAATAGCGCACCGACTCGGTGGAACCACTGAGCAGGTCGGCGAGTTCGTCCGGCAGCCCCAGCGGATCCCGAAAGCGGTCGAAGGCCGCCTGGAGCGCGGGGTCGGCGCGCCTCGCCGCATCGCGGGCTTCCCGCGCCGAGTCGATTCCGGGAACGGCCGGCCCGGACGACTCGTCCGCCGCCCGGGCCCGCGTCTCCGGGGAGTCGGCGTCGCGGGCGGCGTCCGACTTCGCGCGGCGGCTCCAGGCGTCGCGGAGCGTCACGGTCCGGTTGAAGACGAGCGGGCCGCCGTCCGGAGCTTCGCCGCCCCCGTCCGCCTCCGCCGTCCCGGCTCGTGTGGCCCGGTCCGGGACGAAGTAGCCCAGCCGCTCGAACTGATAGGCGGTCTCGGGCGGATCTTCGGCCAGGCTCGGCTCGCCGCGCGCGTCGGTCAAAACCTCCAGCGAATCCGGGTTGAGGCTCTCCCGGAGGCCTTCGGCGTCCCCGGCCGGATCGGAGACGCGGAACAGACGGTCGTAGAGGCGGACGTCCATCGGCACCGACTCCGTGGCGGACACCCAGTGGATGGTGCCGGCCGGCGTACGCCCGTCGGGCGCCGATCCGCTGCGCGTCTCCGGATCGTACGTACAGCGCAGGCGCACGACCCTGCCGGCGTCGTCCTTCTCCACGCCGCGGCAGGTGATGAAATAGCCGTGCCGCAGGCGCACCTCGCGCCCGGGGGCGAGCCGGCGGAAGCCCGGGGCCGGCTCCTCCGCGAAATCATCCCGCTCGATGTAAAGGACCCGCGTGAACGGGACCTTCCGCGTTTCGGGCCACCCTTCCGGCGGGGCATCGGCGCCGCGTGGAAAGTACGGGGCGTCGATCCAGTCCACCTCGCCTTCCGGGCAGTTCTCGACGACGACCTCGAGCGGACGCAGCACCGCGAGCACGCGCGGCGCCCGCTGGTTCAGCGCCTCGCGCACCGCCCATTCGAGCGTGGCGATCTCCACCCGGTTGTCGGCTTTCCCGATTCCGACCTGCCGGCAGAAGGCGCGAATCGCATCCGGCGGGATGCCGCGGCGCCGGAAGCCGGCCAGCGTGGGCATGCGCGGATCGTCCCAGCCCGAGACATGTCCGTCCTCCACGAGAAGGAGGAGTTTCCGCTTGCTCACGATCGTGTAGTCCAGGTTGCGGCGCGCGAACTCGTACTGGCGGGGCCGCGGATCCCACGAGCCGAGCGCCTCTCCGCCGCCGCCCTCCGCTTCCGGCACGCGGTCGATGCGGGCGGAAGAGGGACGCGTGTGCTCGATGAACCAGTCGTAGAGCGCGCGGTTGTCCTGGAACTCGAGCGTGCAGAAGGAGTGCGTGATCCCCTCGATGGCGTCGGACTGGCCGTGCGCCCAGTCGTAGAAGGGGTAGATCGGCCACTCATCGCCCGTCCGGTAGTGGTGCGCGTGCCGGATTCGATACATCAGCGGGTCGCGCAGCTTCATGTTCGACGCGGCGAGGTCGATCCGCGCGCGGAGCACGTGCTTTCCATCGTCGAACTCCCCGGCGCGCATGCGCCGGAAGAGATCCAGGTTCTCCTCGGTCGAGCGATCCCGATACGGGCTGGGCCGGCTGGGCTCGCGCACCGACCCGCGGTGGGCGCGGATCTCCTCCTCGGACAGGCTGTCGACGTAGGCGAAGCCATCCTCGATCATCCGCAGCGCCATCCGGTAGAGCGCCCCGAAGTAGTCCGACGCGTAGCGGATCTCGCCGTCCCACTCGAACCCCAGCCAGCGGATGTCCCGCGCGATCGCCTCGACGTAGGACGGGTCCTCGGTCGTCGGGTTCGTGTCGTCCATGCGCAGCGTCGTGCGGCCGCCGTACTCCCGCGCCACCTCGAAGTCGAGGCAGATGGCGGAAGCGTGGCCCACATGGAGGAAGCCGTTGGGTTCGGGCGGAAAGCGCGTGAGCACGCGCCCCCCGTGCCGCCCGCTCAGGACATCTTCGGCGACGATCTGACGGATGAAATCCAGACGCTCTCGTTGTGGCATGGGCGGAAACTAAAAAAAAAGGCCGGGTCCCGGTACGGACCCGGCCCGACGGGCGGCGTCGCGAGCGATGCGGCTCCGTTCAGGACCTCTTGTGGGCGGCGAAATCCCCCGTGGCGGGGGCCGCCGCGACGGGAGTCTCCGGACATGTTGCGGTTGCCGGCATTTCCGGCGGCCCGGCCGCCTGCGCGCCCTGCACGGACCCGCTGTGCGTGCCCAGAATCAACCCAACCGCCATCACCAGCCAAGCCAGAGAGCCCGTGGTCGCCCATTTCGACAACCTGTCCATTCGATCTGTCCCTTCCCCGGAATCGGCGATTGCGATCTGTACCTCGTGGTACGGGAAAAATGAGAGAAAGTTTCTCCCGGCTCCTGAACGTTCGACTCCGGAATCGAGGAAATGGTTGGCAGGCGCCCCGTCGTTTGGCGATTCGTTTCGCGATCGGTTCGCGATCGGTTCGCGATGCGCCGGAAGGTCACGACGGTCGCGTGAGGCGGGCGAGATAGACCCCGTCCCCGCCCTCGAACGCCACCTCCAACCGCCAGCCGGCCCTCGCGGCGTGGCGCGCGAGCGTTTCGAGATCGACGTACAACTCGCGAAAGGGGCGGCCGACGCGGCCCGCGTGCGAAAGCTCGATCCAGGCCTGACCGGGATACGCGCCGGCGGGTGGCCAGCCCGCCGTCGGCGAGGGTCCGCGAATGACGGCTTCCGCGCCGTCGACCAGAATCTGTCCGCCCGGCGACAGGAACCGGGGGGCGTGCGCGAGGAAGCGGTCGAGGCCCGCCAGCGTTCCCACCGGCCCCAGCCCGTTCATGAGCATGAGGACCGTGTCGAATCCCGGTTTCCACCAATGGCGGAAGTCGGCGTGGACGACCGACGCCGCCCCGCGCGCCCGCAGCAGGCGAGCGATGTCGGCGGAGCCTTCCACCGCGACGACGGGGGATCCCTGCGCCTCGAGCGCGAGCGTGTGCGGTCCGGCCCCGGCTCCGAGATCGAGCACCCGGCCGCGGCACAACTCGACGGCATGGCGCTCGAAGTCCATCCACTGATCCGGGGTCCGGAAGAAGAACCCGGCCGGCAGCGATGCATCTTCCCCGAGACTGCTGCGCAGCCGAAGTCCGGGATCGGATTCCCCCGCCGCGAACGCCGTCAGCGCGCTTGCGAAGGGGGCGAGCGGCGGGGCGCGCCCGCGATGGAGCCCGGGCTCGAGCGCTACCAGTTCAGCGCCACCTCACGGCCTCGAACACGGTTCGGCAGGCGTTGCAGTAGTACTGGGCCGTCGAGGCCTGCCCTCCGAAGGTCGCGAACGGATCGGAGTCCTCCGAGTCGCAGAAGGGGCAGGGGACCGACGCCGGCATGCCGGACGACTCGACCGGATCGTCCAGCGGCGACCGCTCCGACGGGGCACCGCCTCTCGCGCTGTCGTGCTTCGTGCCATCGTGCTTCGTGCCATCGGACATGGACGTCAGTCCATCAGGAGTTCCCGGTTGCGGTCGCCCCGCACCCGGGCGAGGGAGTCTTCGTCGGGGCCGCCCTCCACCGCCCGTCGACGCGCGAGCCAGCGGTCCTCCCAGACGGGTTCGCGCGTGCTGACCCACTCCGATCCGGCGTCTCGCGCGAGGCCGGTCTCCGCGGCGACCGGGCCCACCCGTTCCAGCCAGCGCGCCCGCGCCCCGGCCGCATCCCGCCTAACGATTCCGTGCGCGGCGAGCGTCCCGCTGAGCGGGTCGTCGTCGGGGCCGAACCCGCGCAGACACGCGTTCCATGCCGCTCCGAAGGCTTCGGCCAGCGCCACCCGCCCGCCCTCGGCGCTCAGCAGACGGGAGGTCCACCCCTGTCCGTGATCGAAGTGGAACCGCTCTTCCTCGAGCAGCTTGCGCACCTTGTAGTGGATCGGCTCGTAGCGGCTCTCGACCAGCATCTCGAACTGGACCGAAAGGGCGGTGTCCCACAGGAAATTGAGGGCGAGGAACTCTTCCCACGATGCGACGTCCCGGTCGAGCAGTTCGGAACTGTGGTATTCGTCCGACGCGCGTTCGTGCTCGAGCGCGGACGGATCGTGGCCGAAGTCGCGCAGCATCGCATAGAGGATGCGGGCGTGCCCCCACTCATCCTGCGCCATGGCGGAGCAGGCGATGCCGGCCTCGACCGAGGGCGCCCCGAGGATCCAGTCCGAGTAGCGGATGCCGAGCAGCCGCTTGTTGTCCGCGAGGGCGAGGATGAGGTTGGCGAGGTGCCCGGACACTCCCTCCGGAAGGTCCTCCGCCGACCGGAAGCCGCTCTCCGTCATCGCGAATCCGCCGGCGCCCGGCCGCCCGGATCGCCGAGCGTGAACGGGGCCTGCGGCCGGTTCACCGCCGCGAACGCATCGCGCGGGGCGACGGTCATCTCGAACCACTTCGCCTCGTCGTACGTCTGCCACGCGTAGACGCGCGCCAACTGCTCGTTCGGGGCGGACACCGCGCCCACGTGCTCGAAGCGGTCCGCCCTCTTCTTGCGCGCGAACACCTCGTACACCTGTCCGTTCCCGCTCACGTGACGACTCCGACCGAGCGCAGCAGCCTCCGTCCGCGCGCGGAGATGGCGGCCGTCGTCCACGGGGGATCCCACCCGGTCACGATCTCGACCTGCCGGATTTCCTCCAGTTCGAGCAGGCGCTGCCGCACGTCCCATTCGATGAAGTCCATGCAGGGGCAGGCGGTGGCCGTGAAGGTGAGGTGAACGGTGACGGCCCCGGCCTCCTCGTCCGCCTCGACGCCGCGCACGAGCCCCAGGTCGACGATCGAAATCGGAAATTCCGGATCCGCGACCTCGTACAGCGCCCGGCGCGCCCGTTCCGCGAGGTCCGCGGCGGGTTCGGCGAAGGCGGGAGGGGGCGGCAGTTCCCGTCCGCCCCGCGTCTCGCGGAGCACGGCGCCGAAATCCATGCCGGCCTCGTACCGCGGGAGATACCGCGGGCGCGCCACGCCGCGAGCCGGGGCGTCGGCGTTCATGCCGCGAGCAGCCGCTCGACCGCGAATCGGCTGCGCCGCAGCGAATCGACGTACTGCTCGTTCATCGGGCCGCGCGCCTTCCAGCGCTCGAACACCTGCTTCCAGGTGATCGTCTCGTTGAAGAGCCAGCGCCGCGCCTCCGGGTCGTACTGGCAGGGAAGCTCGTAGGTCAGCTCCACTTCGTCCGTATCGGCGTCGTACTGCGCCGGAAGGTCGTACCCCAGCTCCTCGCACAGCGGCACGACCGCCTTGAGCCAGGTCCGGCGGAGCTGGTCGTTCGTCATCCCCTTGAGGCGGAAGTCGAGCTGCGCGTTGTGGTGCTTCCGGTCGTCCGGCATCCCGAACCACTCCACGCCCATCGGGAACATCCAGTCGAGCGTTCGCTGCACCGCTTCCTTCGCGGCGCCCCCCGCCTCGGCGAAGCGGCGGATCCAGACCTCGCCGTGCCGCAGGTGGAAGTTCTCCTCCATGCTCACCTTGACGAGGCCGCGCTTGAGCGGCCCGTAGCTCGTGTTGCGGTGTACGTCGCCCAGCAGCGTGATCCCGGCCCGGTCGTAGAGCGCGTTCGCCGACACCAGCTCGGCCCAGTTCATCAGCGGCTGGTCGAAGCCGTAGGGGTGCTTGAAGTGGGCGGGCTCCCGCTCGTAGAGCAGCCAGTGGCGGTCCACGCCGAGATCCTCGAGCAGGCGGTAGGCGATGTTCGCGTGCCCCAGTTCGTCCTGGATGATCGCCGTGGCCGAGACCATCGTGTTCGTGGACGGAGCGTCGCGGGCGGCCATGAAGTAGGCCGGCGCGCTGATCAGTTCCGTGTCGCCCTGGACGGTGAGCTGCGTGATCAGCGCCCGCTTGTAGGTCTCCGTCATGTCCTCTTCGGACTCGACGATGAACCCTTCCTGCACCTTCCGCTGCAGTTCCTCGTCTGTGAAACGTCCCATACCGTCGCGCCTCTCCCGCCCAGGCCGGGTCTTCCACCCGGAGGGCGAACCGTGAATCTACATTGAACTCGCGCCGGGCGGGTCCGGGGCCGTGCCGGGCGCGTCCGGGACCAGCGGCCGTCCGGCGCGGAAACGAATCGCGCCGCCGTTCAGCGCGAGCGTCATCCCGTCGCCCTCGACCCGGAACGCCCGCACGGAACGGAGCGCCTCGAGAAACCGCTGCTCGAAGTCCGCCTCCCGATCCCGGCAGAGCCTTCGCATGGCCGTCACGCCGTAGAAGCGCAGGGCCTCCGCCTCATGCACCCGGAAGCTCCCGAAGATCCGATTGCAGCCCGCGAACCCCGTCAGGTCCCCGGTGACGTCCGCGGCGTCGCGCGGCTGCGCCCGGAACCTGAGCGTCACCGGTTCGCGCAGCGCGCGCACGTTCGCGCTCCAGTCCCCGCTGTCGAACGACTCGAGCACCCATTCGTGCGTGCGCAGCGCGGGCGCGGCCGCCGTCGTCCCGTTCCCGGCACCCGCCTCGGCGCCATCGGCCCGCGCGTCCTCCCCGTCGGCGACATCGATGACGGTGACCGAGGTCAGTCCACGATTCGTGAGCGCGAAGTAGGGGGTCCGGTCGACCGACGGGCGGACCGTGACCGGGTCGCCCGGCCTGCGAATCCGGACGTTCAGCCGGATCATGCCGCTGAGAACCTCCGCCCGGTGGACTTCGATCCGGTCTCCAATGAGGCGCGCGGACACGTCCCGCATCTCATCGCCGTCCCTCAGCACGGCATGCAGGGTCAGGAACCGTTCCCGCCCGTGATCCGCCGCGAGCACGGCGACCGCGTCGATGTCCGAATCGAAATCGAGATCGCCGTCGGCCGTGAGGAGGAGTTCGTACCGCACGTTGTCCGGACCGATCGTCGCTCCCGCCGCGAGCGTGATCTCGCCGCCGTCCAGCGTGAGGTACGTCGCGTTCTCCAACACCTCCCGGCTGTTGACCTCGGGCTCGTCGCCGCACCCGACGGCCGCGCCCGCGGCCACCAGCAGCCAAACGCCCCTCTTCACTCCGCCTCCATGAAGGGATACCGGTAGTCGGTGGGCGGATCGAAGGTCTCCTTGATCGTCCGCGGGGAGACCCAGCGCACGAGGTTCAGCACCGATCCGGCCTTGTCGTTCGTGCCGCTCGCGCGGGCGCCGCCGAAGGGCTGCTGGCCGACCACCGCGCCGGAGGGCTTGTCGTTGATGTAGAAGTTCCCCGCCGCGTTCCGCAGCGCCGCGCCCGCGCTTCGGAGGGCCTCCGGATCGCGCGCGAACACCGCGCCCGTGAGCGCGTACGGCGAGGTCCCGTCGACCAGGGCGAGCGTGGATTCCCAGTCCGACGCGCGGTACGAATGCAGGGTGACGACCGGGCCGAAGATCTCCTCGCACATCAGCCGGTGCCCGGGATCGTCCGCTTCGACGAGGGTGGGCTCGATGAAGTAGCCCCGGCTGTCATCGCAGCCGCCGCCGGCGAGGATGCGCGCATCGCCGGACTCGCGGGCGTAGTCGATGTAGGACTTGATGCGGTCGAACGCCGGCCGGTCGATCACGGCCCCGAGGAAGTTGCGGAAGTCCGCCGGGTCGCCCATGCGAAGTTCGCCGGTCATCGCGACGACCCGGTCCCGCACGTCCTCCCACATCGTGTCGGGTACGTACACGCGCGAGGTCGCCGAGCACTTCTGTCCCTGGTACTCGAAGCCGCCCTGTACGATCGCGACGGCAAGCGCCTGCGGGTCCGCGCTCTCGTGCGCGACGATGAAGTCCTTCCCTCCCGTCTCGCCGACGAGTCTCGGATAGGCGCGGTAGTTCTCCACGTTCTGCGCGACCGACTTCCAGAGATGCTGGAAGGTGCCGGTCGAACCGGTGAAGTGGATGCCGCCGAGTTCCGGGCTCGACAGCAGGACATCGCTGATCTCCGAAGCGACGCCCGGGATGAAGTTGATCACGCCCGGCGGGAGCCCCGCCGCTTCGAGGAGCTTCATCACGTACCAGGACCCGAGCACGCCGGTGGTCGAAGGCTTCCAGACCGCGACGTTTCCCATGAGCGCGGGGGACGTCGTCAGGTTGGCCCCGATGGCCGTGAAGTTGAACGGGCTGATCGCGTAGACGAACCCCTCGAGCGGGCGGTGGTCCATGCGGTTTCGCACGCCCGGCCCGGAGACCGGCTGCTCCGCGTGCACGCGCCCCGCGAAGAAGGAGTTGAAGCGCCAGAAATCGACGATCTCGCACGCGGAGTCGATCTCGGCCTGGAACGCCGTCTTGCTCTGCCCGAGCATGGTCGCGGCGTTGAGCTTCATCCTCCAGGGGCCGGCGAGCAGTTCGGCGGCGCGGAGGAGAACCGCCGCGCGGTCCTCCCAAGCCCAGTTCGACCACTCCGCCCAGGCCGCGCGCGAGGCGTCGATGGCGGCCTGCGCCTCGTCGGCCCCGGCGATGTGACAGCGGGCCAGCGCGTGGCCGTGGTCGTGCGGCATCGTCACGTCGAAGGTCTTCGACGTCCGCACCTCGCGTCCGCCGATGATCAGCGGGATTTCGACGACTTCGCCCCGCTGGCGGCGCAACTCCTCCTTGAGGGCGGCCCGTTCGGGACTGCCCGGGGCGTAGTCGTAGACAGGTTCGTTGCCGGGACGTGGAATTCCGGGATCTGCGCCCTGCGGAGCCTCGGCGACAGGTGGTTTCATGAAGGGATCCCCCTGGGTGAATATGTTTCGCGAAGGGAGGCGCAATCTGGCGGCCCGGGAGTGAGATTGAAAGGTGCCCGGTTCACTTCGTATCGTGCAGTGGACGTGCGCCGGATTCGTTTGCTTGCCGATGGGGAAGAGCACGGAAAACATGGCCTTTGTCAGGCACAGGCTCGCAGCCCGGCCGGGCCCGCGACAGGCGGGCCGGCGGCGGTTCGGCGGACTCGTCGAGGCCGTACTCGTCGCGTTCCTCTTCCTGTGTCCGGGTCCGGCCGCCGCCCAGGAAGGCGCGGGTTCGCTGCGGGCCCTCGAAGCTCGCCTCGGCCAGGCCCGCGAGAACGTGGTCTACCTCCTCGCGCCGTCTTCGTTCGAGGACGCCGCGGACCGGCTGGAGGACGCGTCGCGTCGTCTGCGGGACGGCCGGCGGGACGACCGGTTCGAGGAGTTGCTGGACGAAGCCGAACGCTGGCTCGCCCAGGCGGAGCGCATCGCGGCCGCGGGCCGGCCGCACTTCGAGGAGGTGCTCGCGGCCCGGGACGAGGCCCGCGCCTCCGAAGCTGTGACGCGGGCGGGCGAAGGATGGGCGAGGGCCGAAGCGGAACTGGAAGCGGCCGGCCGCCGCCTGGAGCGCGAGGACATGGAAGACGTCGCCGTGCGAACGGGCCGCGCGACCGTGCTCTACCGGCGGGCGACCCGGGCCGCGCGGCGCGACGAGTTTCTGGGAGCGGCGGTCCAGGCGCGCGCCGCCGCCATGAACGCGGGGGCGAGCGAGTTGGCCCCGAGCGCGTTCGATGCGGGCGAGGCGCACCTGGCGCGCGCGGAAGCGGCGATCGAGATCCTCGCTCCGGTGGAGGGGCCGGCGCGGTCCGGAGAAGCCGCGTTCGCCGCTTTCTCCCGCGCGCACCGCATTGCCGCTCTGTTCGACAGCGTGCGCCGGCGCCAGGTGACGGTCGAACGATTGCTCGACGGACATGAGGCGGACCTGGCACGCCTTGCGGAAGCCGCGGACGTGGAGCCCCTCCGGAGCGATGCCGGCGAAACGACCGCGCGCATCGAGGGGGCCATCTCCCGGCTCCGGGCGGACAACGAGCGGCTGGGCGCCGAGTTGGCGGACGAACGCGCGCGGACGTCGGAACTCGGCAGCCGGCTGGCCTCGCTGGAGGACCGCCTGGCCGAGTTCGAACGGCGGTTCACGGGAGCCCGGGACGAGTTGCTCGCGGTCCGCGAGCGGGAGGCGCGGCTGCGCGAAGTCCAGGGCCTCTTCACGCCGTCGGAAGGGGAAGTCCTGCTCACGGGAGACCGGCTCGTCCTGCGGCTGTTCGGCCTCACCTTCGAACCCGCGCGGGCCGAGATCGACGAGGCGCTGTACCCCCTGCTCACCAAGGTGCAGCGCGTCATCACGACCTTTCCGGGGGCGACCCTGCGGATCGAGGGGCACACCGACGCGCAGGGCGGGACGCGCGGGAATCAGGCGCTGAGCCAGCGGCGGGCCATCGCCGTGCGCGAGCATCTGCTCGCCCGGGTGCCCATCCCGTCCTCTCGGGTCGAAGCCGCCGGCCTCGGCGAGGAGCGCCCGATCGCGAGCAACGAGACGGAGGAGGGACGCGCCCGGAACCGCCGGATCGAGATCGTCCTCACCCTGCCCGGCAACTGACGCGAGCCGCGGCGGGGCGGCATCGCGACCCTCAGTCCCGGGAGCGCTCCGCCTGAACCGCGGCGATCACGCCCCACACCGCTGCTCCCACCGCGAGGCCGGTCCCGATCCAGCGGCCGACCTCCGCCCAGCGGCCGGGCCGTCCGGTCCGCCAGGGTCGGGTGATCTCGCTCCGCCAGTACTCCACCTCGTCGGCGACGATCTCGCGGGCCACCTCCGCCACCGGTCCGGCCAGCCGCCGGGCGTCCACTACGCTAGTCCCCGGGCGGCCGGGAGCCGACGAAGTCCTCGCCGCCGTCCACCCGGATCGTGTTTCCCGTCATCCACCCCGTTTCCGGCGCGGCGAGCGCGACCATGCACCGCGCCACGTCTTCCGGGGTTCCGAGTCGCCCGTGGGGGTTCTGGGCCGCGGCCTCGGCGATCATGTGTTCCGCGCCGGGGATCTTGCGGAGGGCGGGCGTGTCGGTCACGCCGGCGCGGATCGAGTTCACGGTGATGCCCCTCGTCGCGAGTTCGAGCGCGAGTTGACGGCAGTGCGATTCGAGCGCGGCCTTGGCCGCGGAGACGGCGCCGTAGGAAGGGATCACACGGTCGCCCCCGGAGGAGGTCATGGCGAAGATCCGCCCGCCCTCGCCCATCAGGCCGCGTTCGAGCAGCCCCTGGGTCCAGTAGACCAGCGTATGGGCCATGACGTCCAGCGTCATGTTCATCTGTTCCGGACTCATCCCGGCCGCGTCGTCCGGCACGAAGGGGAGCAGGGTTCCGAAGGCCAGAGAGTGCATCAGCACCCGGACGGAACCCGGCCCGGCGCCTTCCGCGATTTCGTCCAGCACCCTGTCGCGCTTCTTCGCGGAGGCCGCGTTCACGTTGAAGAACAGCGCGCGCCGTCCGCGCGACTCGATCCGCGCCCGAATCTCTCCGACGTGCGCGAGCCCCGCTCTCCGGTCCAGGTGTATCCCGTAGATGTCGTAGCCGGCTTCCGCGAAGGCGAGCGCCGCCGCTTCGCCAAAGCCGCTCGAGGCTCCAAGAATCAACGCGCCGGGCGCAGAATCCGTCACTCGTATCCCTCCGTTGCGGTCCGTTACAGGGCCACTCTCCCGGTCTCGGTCGCCCCCGGGAGGTGGAGCGCACAGCATAGCCGCCCGCCCCCCGGGTCGCACGGTCCGGCGCCCTCCGAATGTGGGGGGGAAAACCCGGCGTCGGCGCCGCTCGAACGCCGGCGCGGCGGGGCTCGCCAGGGCTGCCGGACCCCCAACGGCGACGCATCCGGCGAGCGGGCCGCGGATCGGAGGCAATCCATATTTTTTGAAAAAAATCATGCGCGATCCGGTTCCTTCGAGCTGTCGCCACAGCCCGTTCATCACCGCATGTAACATGCATGAACGCCGCACGCGAGTGCCGCCGCCACGCCGCGGATTAGCGGCACAATCCACACGTGATCGGGAGTTTTGGACGATCATTCAACAGTCACGTAATACGCTACAACACAAATTGTTACGACCTCACTGCACAATCCGCCGATCCCCGGGCGAACGGGTCGTCCGCTTGCAGGGGCGGGAACGTCGATCCTATCCTCAAAGCGCGACGGGAAATGCACGGCCCCTGATTGCCGCGGACCTCCGGCGTCCGTTCGGATACAGAGAGCGAAACCCTCGAATTTTCTTGCGAGTGTGCCCCTGACTATGATGGCATCATCCGACTGTAGCCTCGTCAACGTCGTCGTGGATCTCCCCAAGGAACTTGCCGCTGATGTGGAAGCCGTGCGCCAGCGAGATCCCGAGTTCCTCGAGCGTGCCATTCAGTACGTGCTGGCCCGCCGAATCATCTTCGAAGAACTCAAGACCCCCGCCTCGAGACACCGCTGAACGAAACGGCCGGCGAGCTCGCGTCGGCGCGGATTCCGCCGCGGACCCGCGATCCCGGCCGAGGCTTGCCAACCGTTGACGCCCGTCCCACCCGGGGCTACATCGCGCAGGGAGTGGTGAGCGGGGAGGTGAGGGGTTGGCCAGCGATTGCGAGCCGAGTATAGCCGTGTCCTCCGATACGGAGCGTCCAGCGCCCGGTCGGGATGCCGAGAGGGGATCGGAGTCCGACGAAGGCGTCCTGCGGGCCAAATACGCCGACTACTGCTCGGCTCAACTCACCGAAGTATTCCTCTCCCTGTCCGAAGAACGCATCTACGAGATCGTGGAAGAGGAAGCCCGCGCGCAGGCGTTCGGCCAGGAGCGCCTGGGGTTCCAGACGATGGTCCGACTCGCGACCAAGCGACTCCGGGAGAGCGTGCCGTTGCCCGATTTCGAGACGTGGCGCCGCGACTACGAAGCTGCCCCCGAGGAGTATGAAGCGTACCTGATGGGCCTGTGGCGGCAGCGTTCGGAGGAGGAGGCCCCGGAGACCGATTGAATCGCGGTCGAATCGGAGGACGGATGCCTGAAGATCAGTACGACGCAGCCGACAGCGCCGAGGAAGGACGCCCCCAACTGCGGATGTGGGACGAAGCGGGCCAGGAAACGGCCATCGGCAGCCTCGACGACGGG
Source organism: Gemmatimonadales bacterium (assembly GCA_009840115.1). Classification (GTDB taxonomy): domain Bacteria; phylum Gemmatimonadota; class Gemmatimonadetes; order Palauibacterales; family Palauibacteraceae; genus Palauibacter; species Palauibacter irciniicola. The sequence continues at coordinate 48,312 of VXOJ01000032.1, forward strand.
GAACGGCGGTGGAAGATCCTCGTCATCGCCGAACCGGTCGCCGAAGACCTCGTCCGGGGCTGGCTCTCCTTCCGGCTCGACGACGAGAAGTACGACACGGCTCCGGTGATCCTGGAAGAAACGGTGGCGCGCGTCGTCGAGCGGGCCGCCGAACTCCCCGAGCCCATGTTGCAACAGCTCTTCAGTTCGGCCCGGCGGTGACGTCGGCGGGGTCACCCGCTGACACAGGCGCAGGTCGGCCGGGCTGGCTCTGGCTGCTCGTGGCCGTCGAGGCGGCGGCGCTCTGGGGCATGGCCTGGGGTGGGTCCGGGACTCCCTGGCCGGCGATTCCGCTGTGGGTCGCGGCGTTCGCGGCCTATCTCTGCGCGGCCCGCTACGCCACCGCGCCGCGCCGGGCGGGTTCGATCCGCCGGCACGTCTGGACCGCCGGGATCGCCCTTCGAGCGGGCGTCTTTCCCTCGGCGCCCGCCCTGTCCGAGGACGTCTACCGGTACATGTGGGACGGCTGGGTTCAGTCCAACGGAGTGAATCCCTACGCGCATCCCCCCTCGGCAGCAGCGCTCGAGGAGCTGCGCACCGCGTGGTGGCCGCTCATCAATCACGCGGACGTGTCCACGATCTACCCGCCGGCGGCTCAGATCGTATTCGCGCTCCTGGCCTCCGCCGGCCCCGCGTGGTGGATCTTCAAGCTGGGGTGGCTCGCGGCCGATCTGCTGGTCGCGCGACTCATCGACCGGCTTTCGTCCGGCCGGAGCGTGCTCCCGCTCCTGCTCTATCTCTGGTCTCCGCTCGTCGTCGTCGAGGTGGCCTGGAGCGGGCATCTCGATCCGCTCGGGGTCGCGCCGATGCTGGGCGCCGTGGCGCTGGCCGGCAGCGCGGCGGTTCCGGCGTGGAGGTCCGGCGCCCTCCTGGGGCTCGGCGCCGCGGTGAAGTTCGCCCCGCTCGCCGCGCTCCCGGCTCTCTTCCGGCTGCGCGGCCCCGGGGCGCTCGCCGCCGCCGCCCTCGTGCCCCTCCTTCTCTATGTGCCCTACGTCGGCGCGGGGCCGGCCCTCTTCGACGGTCTGCGGACGTACGCGGACATCTGGGCGTTCAACGGCGGCCTCTACCGGGTGCTCGAAGGGCTGCCGGGGCACCCCGACCTCGCGAAGTGGATCGGCGCGTCGATCGTCGGCGCCATCGCGCTGCGCGCCGCGCTCCGCCGCTGGCCGCTGGAGCGCGCCCTCCTGTGGACGATCGGCGCCGCCCTCCTCCTCTCTCCGACCCTCCACCCGTGGTATCTGCTCTGGGTGCTTCCCTTCGCCTGCCTCTCGGCGAGCCGGGGATGGCTTCTGTTCAGCGGAACCGTGTTTCTCGCCTACGCCGGGAGGGGTGTCTACCTCGCCACCGGGGCGTGGCCGGAACCCGCCTGGCTGACGTGGCTGATCCACGGGCCGCCGCTGGCCCTCCTAGCCTGGGATGGCTGGCGCGGGCGGGGTTCTCAGGGACTCGCGCGTCGTGAGGGCGTAACCCGCGGCGAAGAGGGCGGTGAAGGGCAGGACGGCGGGTGACCCGACGAGTGCCGTGTTCACGACGGCGCCGGCGAGCGCCGCGGCGAGCGCCAGGCGCAGGAGCGCGGGCCCACTCGAGAGCCGGACCCGGTACGCCACGACGGGCTGGAAGCCGCGTTTCGGCGTGCGGACGAAGGGGGTTCGCGTCCCGCGGCAGGCCCGCGCCACGGCGAAGGTGAGGGGCACGCCGAGCCCCAGCCCCAGGAGCAGGGCTTCGACGATGCGGCGCCCGAGGTGTCCGCGCCGGCGGATCCACCCGGCGGAACCGTAGAAGAGCACGAACGGGACGGTGGCGAGGAGCACGGCGGCGACATGAACGGCGGCCGGGAGGCCGAAGCCGGTCGCGGCCGCCCACCCGGCCCCCGCGAGCGCCGCCGCCATCGTGAGCGTCAGCGGATGGACGACGTGTCCCACGAGATGGGCCGTCGCCTCGAACTTGATCGCCGCCGGCACGGGGGCGCGCCAGATCCGCGGCAGCAGCTTCCGTGCGCTCTGGATGCCGCCCTGCGTCCAGCGGCTCTGCTGGATCTCCACCGCGCGCAGGTTCGCCGGCAGCTCGGCGGGGACCCGGACGTCGTCCCGGTACACGAATCGCCAGCCCGCGAGCTGGGCGCGGTAGCTGAGGTCGACGTCCTCGGTCAGCGTGTCGCTCTGCCAACCCCCCGCAGACTGCACGCACGCCTTGCGCCACATTCCGCCGGAGCCGTTGAAGTTGAAGAAGAGGCCGGCGCGGTATCGCGCTTCGTGCTCGATCGCGAAGTGCGCGTCGAGGAAGAGCGCCTGGGCTCGCGTCAGCCAGCTCGCGTCGGGCGAGAGGTGATCCCAGGCCGCCTGCACCGCCCCCACGCCGGGGTCGGCGAACGGCGGGAGCAACTCCCGAATCAACTCCGGGGGCGGAACGAAGTCCGCGTCCAGTACGAGGAGGAAGTCGCCGCGGGCGAGGGATACGCCTTGGGCGAGCGCGCCGGCCTTGAACCCTTCGCGGGATCCCCGCCGCACGTGCCGGATGTCGACGCCGCGGGCCCGCCATTCGCGTATCCGTCGCGCCGCGATCGCCACCGTCTCGTCGTCGGAGTCGTCGAGCAGCTGGATTTCGAGGCGGTCCGCCGGGTAGCGGAGGCGGCAGGCGGCGTCGATGAGCCGTTCGACGACGTTGGCTTCGTTGAAGACGGGCAGTTGTACGGTGACGACCGGGAGCGGGCCGTCCCAGGCGCGCGCTTCCACCCGGGCGGGCCGGCGCATCCGCAGCCAGAGCAGGCGCAGCCGGTGCGCCCCGAAGGGGGCGAGCAGCGCGAGGAGCGCCAGGTACGCCAGTGGTGCGACCTCGCTCATGGCCGCGTCCCGGTCTCCTCCGTCCCGATCCGGTCCGCCCCGATTACATCCGCGCGGAAGTCGAGCCGGTCGAGCGCGATCACGCCGTCGCTCATCACGAACAGCACATCCTGATACTGGCCGATGTCATCGAGCGGGTTGCGGTCGAGGACGAGAAGATCCGCCTCGAACCCCGCCGCGACCCGTCCCGTCCGGTCCGCGATGCCGAGCAACTCCGCCGCCACCGTGGTCGCGGCCCGGATCGCATCGAGTTCGCTCATCCCGATGCCCACGAATTCCATCAGTTCGTGGCTCATGCGGAGGACGCTCCCGGACCCGTAGCCGGTGTCCGTGGCGGCGACGAGCGGGACTCCGAGCGCGTGGGCCGCCGCCGCCGTCTCCCGGACGCGGGGGAGCATGTGCCGGCCGCGCACCTGGAGCACCGGATCGTCGTAGTCGCCGCCCGGGATCGTGAGATCGGACACGACGGCGATCGTCGGCACCAGGTAGGTGCCCCGCTCCCGCATGAGGCGGAGCGTTTCGTCGCGGAGATACGTTCCGTGCTCGATGCTTCGCACGCCGGCCGCGACGGCCGCCCGGCCACCGCGGTCTCCGTGCGCGTGCGCGGCCACGGGGACGCCGCCGCGCGAGGCCTCCGCCACCAGCGCCGACAGTTCGGCCTCCGTGAAGAACGGCTTGCGGGGGTCGGTCTCCGGCAGGCCGGCGCGTTCGGTCGCGTTGACCTTGATGAAATCCACGTCGCGATCGAGCATCGCGCGCGCCACCCGCCCCATCGCCTCGGAGCCGCGCACGTCGCGCCCGAGGAGATCGCCGAGTCCCGGCTCATCGAGGAAGAGTCCCTCGGCCGGGCGGGGCCGCACATGGTAGCCCGCGGCGAGGATCTCCGGGCCGTCGAAGCCCCCGCTCCGGAACAGTTCCCGCAGGCCGACGTCGGCGAAGAACCCCGCCCCCATGCTGCGCGCCGTCGTGACTCCGGAGAGCAGGGCCCGGCGAGCCGCCTCGAGCGTCCCGATGTGGACATGGGCGTCGATCAGGCCGGGAACGAGGAAGCGGCCGCCGAGGTCGATCGTGCGCGCCGCGGCGGGCGCCTCGCCCCCCTCCGTCACGGACACGATGACGCCTTCCCGCACGACGACCGTCGCGTTCGAGAGGACGCCGCCAGTCCCCGGATCGATCACCGAGGCGCCGGTGAAGGCGACCGCCACGCTCTGGCCGGCCGCGGGCGTCGCGGAAGCCAGGCAGGCGAGCAGGACGCCCACATTGCGGGCGACTCGGAAGCGTCGGGACGCGGTGGCGGCTGCAGCGATGGCGGACATTGGGCACCTCCGGGATCTTGACCGTAAGCCACCAAGATGACTCCGGCCGCGGGTCGTGAACAGGAGCGCGCCGCCATCGATTCGGCTACGTTGCCCCCGATGCAGCTTACGACGCCACCACTGCCACGCGGGGCCGCCCAGGGCCGGGAGCCGCTTCCGTTCCCGCTGCGCGTCGCCGCCATCGACGTGGGGTCGAACGCGTTCCGCTTCGTCGCGGCCGAGTTCAGCGACCCGGACCGCTACGTGGAACTGGCGTCGGAGCGGGTCCCGGTCCGGCTGGGACGTTCGGCCTTCCTCACCGGGGAACTGTCGCCTTCCGCCATCGACCGGACCGTAGAGGGGTTCCGGCGCTTCCGGGAGGAAATCGACCGCCTGGGCGTCGAGCATGTGCGCGCCGTGGCCACGAGCGCGGTTCGGGAGAGCCGCAACGGCGCGGATCTCGTCCGCCGCGTCGAAGCGGAGGCGGGAATCCGGCTCGATCTCATCTCCGGCACGGATGAGGCGCGGCTCGTGTGGACGTCCGTGAAGCAGCGGTTCGATCTCGGCGACGCCAAGTGGATGCTCGTGGATCTCGGCGGCGGGAGCGTCGAGGTGTCGCTGGCGGATCGGTCCGGGATCATGTGGAGCCAGTCGCACCGCATGGGATCGGTCCGGTTGCTCGAGGAACTCACGGGGGCGGACGATGCGCCCGCGCACTTCGCGAATCTGCTCGCGGAATACGCCGCCACGCTCCGCATTCCGCACGCGAGCAAGCACTGGACGCCGGTGCAGTTGATCGCCACCGGCGGCAATATCGAGGAACTCGCGCGCCTCGCGGGTCACGGCGCCGCCGACGGCACTCGCCGCATCACGCGGGCCGAACTCGCCATGGCGATCGAGGAGTTCTCCCGCCTCTCCTACAGCCAGCGCATCGGCCGGCTGGGTCTGCGCGAAGACCGGGCGGACGTGATTCTCCCGGCCGCGATCGTGTACGACCGCGTCGCCGAACTCGCGGGAGCCGACGAGATTCTCGTCCCCGGAGTCGGCGTGAAGGAGGGCGTGCTCTTCGACCTCGTCGACGAGTTGACGAGCGGCGCCGGTTTCGGGCGGCTGGAGCGGATCGTCCACGAAGGAGCGCTCACGCTCGGGCGCCGATACCTCTTCGACGAGGATCACGGGCGGCACGTCGCGTCGCTGTCCCTCTCCCTGTTCGACCAGCTCACCGAGGTCCACGGCCTCGAACCGCGCGACCGGCGGATTCTGCTGGCGGGGGCGATCCTGCACGACATCGGGCAGCACATCTCCTATGCGAAACACCACAAGCACTCCCTCTATCTGATCCTTCACAGCGAGATCCCGGGCATCGCGCCGAACGAGCTCCCGCTCGTCGCCCTGGTCGCGCGCTACCACCGGCGAGCCGAACCGCGCCGCAGCCACTACCTGTACCGCGACCTGGGTCCTCCCGACCGCGAACGGGTGGAGAGGCTCGCCGCCCTCCTGCGCATCGCGGACTCGCTGGACCGCGAGCACCTCCAGCGCGTGCAGAGCATCGAGGCGCGCGTGCACGAGCACAGGCTCGAACTCCGTCTCGAGCGGAGGGGAAGCCTGCTCCTCGAGCAGTGGGCGCTACGCAAGAAGGGGAAGCTCTTCGCCCGCATCTTCGGCCTCGAACCGTACGTCACCTTCGACCTGGCCTCCGACTGACTCGACCTGGCCTCCCACCGGACCGATCCGACCTGGCCTCCCACCGACTGAGGCGCCCGAAACGAGCGGAACCGGGGGTGCGTGGCTTATAATGCAGGCCCTGTGTTCGCAAATGGCCGGCGAGGTGGCCGGAAGAAAGTGGCGGAGAGCCGTATGTCATCCGAGTCGAACGAGACTTCGAACGAGACGTCACGTCGGTCGTGGGTCCACCACGGGAGCCGCCGTCCCGGCGGGATTTCTCCGTCGGCGCCGTCCCGCTCCGCCGCCGTGAACCCCCCTCCGACGCCGGACGCCGCGACCCGCGAGACCCCGACCCGCGAGACCCCGACGCCCGAGGCCGCGCCGCCCGTCGAGATCTCGCCGGCCCCGGAGAACGGCGCCGATCCCACGCCGCGTCCGTCCGGCCCGGAGTTCGGCCACCGCGTGGGGGGCGTCCCGGTGCTCCCGCGCGCCGTAGCCCCGAACCCTGTTCCCGACGGCGCGAAGCCGAGCCACCCGTCGCTCTATTTCAACGCGGAACTCAGTTGGCTGGACTTCAACTGGCGCGTGCTCTACCAGGCCATGGACGAGCGGACGCCGCTGCTGGAGCGGCTCCGCTTCCTCGCGATCACGGAGAACAACCTCGACGAATTCGTGATGAAGCAGGTCGGCGGCCTCAAGCGCGTGCTGGGGGCGGGCGTGGTGAAGCCATCGCCGGACGGCCTGGGGCCCGCGGAACAGCTGGACCTCGTGCGCGAGGGCGTCCGCACCATGCGGACCCGGCTGGCCGAGGTGTGGGAGGGCGACCTCCGGCCGCGCCTCGCGGCGGAACTCGACATCGCCGTGCGCGACTTCGAGGACCTGAACGACCAGGAACGCGAGCATGTGCGCCGCGTGTTCGCGGATCGGATCTATCCGGTCCTCACGCCGCTGGCCGTGGACCCGGGGCACCCGTTCCCCTTCCTGTCCAACATGAGCCTCTCGCTCGCCCTCATGCTCGAGCACCCGGAACGCCGGACCCGCCACTTCGCCCGGGTGAAGATCCCCACGGCGCTGCGCTGGGTCGAACTCCCGGAGAGCGGGCACGTAGTCCCCGTCGAGCAGGTCGTGCGGCACTTCGCGGGCGAGCTCTTCCGGGGGATGACGATCGAGAGCGCTTCGCTCTTCCGCGTCACCCGGAACGCGGACGTGGCCCGGGACGAAGAGGTGGCGGACGACCTCCTGCAGATGATCTCCGAGGAGATCCGCGAGCGGCGCTTCGCGCGCGTGGTTCGCCTGGAGGTGGAGCCGGGCATGCCCGACGACGTGCGACAGTTCCTGGTTCGCCAGCTCGAACTGGACGAGGAAGACCTGTACGAGATCCCGGGCCTGCTCGAGATGTCGGGTTTCTGGCAGATCGCGGCCGAGGGCCCCTGGGAGCACCGGTACGAACCCTGGGAGCCGATGATCCCGCCCCGCCTGATCCGCGAAGGCGAGACGGAGGACCGTCCCGACATCTTCACGGTGATTCGTGCCGGGGATCTCATGGTGCACCATCCGTACGAGTCCTTCACCGCGACGGTGCAGCGGTTCATCGAGGAGGCCGCCGCGGACCCCGCGGTCGTGGCCATCAAGCAGACGCTCTACCGGACGGCGGAGCACTCCCGGATCATCGCCGCGCTGGTGCGGGCGGCCGAGGCGGGCAAGGCGGTCGCCGTGCTCGTGGAGGTCACGGCCCGCTTCGACGAGGCCGACAACATGGAGTGGGCGTCCGTGCTGGAGGAGGCCGGCGTCAACGTGACGTACGGGCTCGTCGGGCTGAAGACGCACGCGAAGGTTGCCCTCGTGGTCCGCGAGGAAGGGGACGAGATCCGCACCTACTGCCACATCGGCACCGGCAACTACAACTCCGAGACCGCGCAGATCTACGCGGACCTCGGGATCCTCACGTCGCGCCCGGAAATCGGCCGCGACGCGGTGAACCTGTTCCATTACCTGACCGGATACGCCCCCGACCAGCAGTACGAGGCACTCATCGTGGCTCCCCGCGATCTGCGACAGGCCCTCACCGCCCGGATCGAGCGCGAGATCTCGCACGTCGAGGCCGGCCGGAAGGGCCGCATGATCATGAAGATGAACGGTCTCGACGACCCGAAGATGATCCGCGCCCTCTACGCCGCGTCCGCCGCCGGCGTGAAGGTCGACCTCATCATCCGCGGCCAGTGCCGGCTCCGCCCCGGGATCCCCGGCTTCAGCGAGAACATCCGGGTGCGCAGCATCGTCGGACGGTTCCTGGAGCACGACCGGATCTTCTGGTGGGAGAACGACGGGAGCCCCGAGGTGTGGATCGGGAGCGCGGACTGGCGCCGCCGAAACCTCGACAACCGCGTCGAGGTGCTGCTGCCCGTCCGCGACAAGCGGATCCGGAAGCGCCTGCGCAAGACCCTGCGCTTCGCCCTCCGCGACAATCAGCGCGCCTGGGAACTGCGGCCGACGGGAGAGTACGTGCTATGCGAGCCCGCGCCGGACGCGCGTCCCATCGACTACCAGAGCCGGATGCTGAAAGCGGTCCGGAAGCGCCGCCGCAAGGTGGACGATCACTGGAGCGCCTCGCACTGACCCAGGCCGGGCGACGCACGGGCGACCGCTGCGCCAAGCGCAGCCACGGCGCTAGGCGGGGTCCGGTGAGCTCTCCTGGTGCCGGATCGTGATTCCCTGGACCATGTAGACGACGTCCTCGCCGATGTTCGTCGCGAGGTCGCCGATCCGTTCGAGATTGCGGCCGATGAGGATGACCTGCAGGCACGCCGACAGGTTGTAGTCCGGCATATGCGTGATCATCACCCGGCTCAGTGAATCCTGGAGCTGGTCCAGCCGGTCGTCCCGCGCGATCACGGACCGGGCGTCCTCCGCGTTCCGATGCGCGAACGCGTCGAGCGCATCCCGCAGCATCGCCCTCGCCATGCGGCTCATCTCGTCCAGTTCGGGCGGGATCGGCACCTTCTTCTCGGCTCGCGCCAGCCGCTCGGCCGCTTCGGCGATGTTCACCGCGTGGTCGCCGATCCGCTCGAGGTCGTTGTTGATCTTGAGGACCGTGACGAGTACCCGGAGGTCGCTCGCGACCGGATGGTGGAGCGCGAGGATCTCCACCGTGGATTCCTCGACCTCCACCTCGGCCCGGTCGATCGCGTCGTCCGCTTCCCGGATCGGCTCCGCATCCACGGCCGGCTGGCCCACGAGCGCCATGGCCCGCTGAACGAGTTGCTCGATGTCATGCGCCATCCGGTGGAGCGTGCGCGTGACATCGTCGAGCCGGTCGTCGAACTGCCTGAAGGACACTGCGCTAGCCCATCCGACCCGTGATGTAGTCTTCGGTTCGTCGGTCCTCCGGGTTGGTGAACAAGCGCTGCGTCTCCTTGTACTCGACGAGTTCGCCCATGTAGAGGAAGGCGGTGTCGTCGCTGATGCGGGCGGCCTGCCGCATGTTATTCGTCACGATGACGATGGTGTAGTCCCCGCGCAGACTCCCGATGAGGTCTTCGATGCGGCCCGTCGCGATCGGATCGAGCGCGCTCGCCGGTTCGTCCATGAGGAGCACCTCCGGCTCGACCGCCAGCGCCCGGGCGATGCAGAGCCGCTGCTGCTGTCCGTTCGAGAGGCCGAGGGCGTCCGCGTCGAGCCGGTGGCTCACCTCGTCCCACAGCGACGCCGCCCGCAGCGAAACCTCCACGCGATCGCGGATGTCGTCCTTGAAGCCGTTGATCCGCAGCCCGAACGCGATGTTCTCGAAGATCGATTTCGGAAAGGGGTTCGGCCTCTGGAACACCATCCCGATCGAGCGCCGCACATCCGCCGGATCGACCGCCGGCCCGTACAGATCCCGGCCCCGAAACAGCACCTGCCCGGTGAGGCGGGCCTCCGGCACGAGGTCGTTCAGTCGGTTGAAGCAGCGCAGGAGTGTGCTCTTCCCGCAGCCTGACGGTCCGATGAAGGCCACCACCCGCCGCTCCGGTATCCGGAGCGAGATGTCTTCGATCACGCGCGTCTCGCCATAGCGGACGCCGAGTCCGATGGTCTCGAGGACCGCATCCGACGGCACGATCACCTCTCGTATCGGTTTCGAATCAGGACCGCGGCGGCGTTCATCAGCAACAGTGCCCCCAGGAGTACAACTATGGCTCCTGCCGCCAGCGCGCGGAACTCCCCTTGCGGTTCCGTCGTCCAGTTGAAGATCTGGACCGGGAGGGCCGTGAACGGGTCCGTGGCCGAGACGGGATCGAACGCGGTGAACGTGAAGGCCCCGATGACGAGAAGCGGGGCCGTCTCTCCCCCCGCGCGGGAAAGGCTGAGAATCGTCCCCGAGAGGATTCGGGGCATGGCCGCCGGAAGCACGTGATGCCGGATCGCCTGCCAGCGCGTGGCGCCGAGCGCGTACGCGGCCGCCCGCAGCGAGCCGGGCACCGCGCGGATCGCCTCGCGGGCCGCGATGATGACGAGCGGGAGCACGAGCAGAGACAGCGTCGCCGCCCCGGTGAGGAGGCTCCGTTCCAGCGCGAGAAAACGGACCAACACCGCCAGGCCCAGGAGGCCGTACACGATGGACGGCACGCCGGCCAGATTCGCGATGTTCGTCTGCAGCAGCCTCGTGAGGCGGTTCCGGGGCGCGTATTCCTCGAGGTAGAGTGCGGCGCCCACCCCGAGCGGAAAGGACATCGCCGCCACCAGCGCCAGCATCCCCGCGCTGCTCAGGATGGCGGATCGGATCCCCGCGCGTTCGGGAAAGCGCGACGGATCGTTCGCAAGGAAGTCGGGCGAGAGCGCCGGAATCCCGACCGTGAGGATGCTCACGAGGAGGACCAGGAGCGACGCGACGCCGAATGCCACCGCGAAGCGGCACAGCCACATGAAGCGGATGCCCGCGCGGCGCCGGGCCTCGACGCGCGGTTCGAAGCGGCCGCCGCGAAGCCGTCCGGACGGGAAGCTCACGTGTGACTCTCGCGGAAGCGGGCCGCCATGCGCTGACTCACGAGGTTGAGGGCCAGCGTGATGAAGAACAGGACCAGGCCGACGGCGAAGAGGGCGCGGTATCCGATGGTCCCGGAGGGTGCGTCGCCCAGGCTCGCCTGTACGACGTACGCCGTCATCGTCTGAACGCTCTCGAACACGTCCAGCGTCATCCGCGGCGTCGCGCCGGCGGCCAGCGCCACGACCATCGTCTCGGCGACCGCGCGCGAGATGGCCAGGATGAAGCTGGCCGCGATCCCGGGGAGGCCGGCCGGCACGACGACACGCGTCGACACCTCGAGCCGGGTGGCGCCGAGGCCGTACGCGGCCTCCCGCAGCGAACGGGGCACTGCGCTCAGGGCATCCCCGGACAGGGATGAGACCATGGGGAGGATCATGATGCCGACGACGACGGCCGCGCTCGCGGCACTGAAGACTCCGGCGCCCGGGAAGACGGCCCGCAGAATCGGGGTCACGAAGACGACGGCGAAATAGCCGTAGACGACGGTCGGAATGCCCGCGAGGATCTCGAGCGCGGGTTTGACGATCCGCTTCGTCTGTCTCGACGCGTATTCGCTGAGGTAGATCGCCGTCGCCAGGCCCGCCGGGAGCGCGACGAGCGCCGCCCCCCCCGCGACGAGGAGCGTGCCGTTCAGGAGCGGGAGAATCCCGAAAGACCGTGGAGCCGGATCCGGAGACCAGCGCGTGCCGGCGAGGAACTCGAGGGGGGACACCTCGGTGAAGAAGCCGAGTGACTGGGTGAGCAGTACGACGACGATCCCGACGGTCGTCAGGATCGAGACCGCGCCACAGCCGAAGAGCAGCGCCCCGATCAGGCGCTCGCCCCACCGGCTGCGACCGGCTCGAAGCCGCCCATGAGGCCGCAGCCGTCCGTCAGGCCGGGACATCGACGCTCTCTCGGTCCGGTCTCCGGGCGGCGTCCGGGAGCGTGAACCACACGGTCGTCCCCCGACCCAGCGCGCTTTCGATCCCGATCTCGCCGCCGTGCGCCTCGACGAAGTGCTTCACGATCGCGAGCCCGAGTCCGGTCCCTCCCCGCGCGCGCGAACGGGCCGGGTCAACCCGGTAGAAGCGCTCGAACACGCGCTCGACGTGCACGGAGGCGATCCCCGGCCCGCGGTCGGAGACTTCCACGCGCTGGAACCGTCCATCCGACGCGACCCGCACGCTGATGGCCGGATCCTCGTCGCTGTAGCGCGCCGCGTTGTCGAGCAGGTTCCGCATGACCTGACGTACCGCATCCGGGTCCGCCCAGGCGAACTCCCCGGTCCCCGACACGCGCAGCTCGAGGTCGTCCGCCCGCACTTTCGGCGAGAGCGTCTCCCAGGCCTCCCGGGCAATCGCCCCGACCGAGACCGTCTCCGGCTCGGGGCTCCAGCTGCCCGATTCGAGGAGAGACAGGTCGAGCAGGTCATCGACCAGATAGCGCATGCGCGTCGCATTGAAGAGGATGCGCCGGGCAAACCCACCTGCCTGATCCGCGTCGATGCCTCCTTCGACGAGTGCCTCGGCGAAACCGACCACGCTCGTGAGCGGCGTCTTGAGTTCGTGCGACACGTTGGCCACGAAATCCCGGCGGACCCCCTCGAGTCGCCGCAGGACGGTGAGGTCGTGGAGTACGATGATGGCGCCCGACCGGTGTGGCCGGGTCGACATCAGCACGGTGTGTTCGCCGAGCTCCACCTCCGCCGTCGTGGATTCTCCCCCCTGCGCGGCGCTCACGGCCTCGGCGATGCCGGGAGAACGGAAGAGCGTGCCGACTCGAGCCCCGGGGGCGACATCGCGCCCGGCCCAGCGCTCGAAGGCGGGGTTGCAGAGACTCACGAGTCCTTCCCGGTCGATGAAGGCGAGGCCATCGTCCAGCCGGTCGAACAGCACCCGCAGGTCGCCGGACTCGCGTTCGGAGACCTTCACGCGGTCGCGAATGCGGTCGACGGCTTCCCGCGCCTCTCCGAGTTCCCGGTCAGTCTTGCGGGCCACGAGTCGGGCGGCCGGCCACAGCAGGAGCAGGATTCCCCCGAGGACGGCGAACTCGACCCCCACGCCCGTCCCGTCGAGGCGGAGGCTGAACCGGGCGGCGGCGTACGCCACGACGAGCACCGCGGCGGCGGCCAGAAAGAAGCGGTTCGCCAGTCTCACGGAGCGGGTCCTCTCGAGCGCGCTACTTGTCGAGCGCGCGGAATCGGTAGCCGATCCCCCGCACCGTTTCGAGGAGGGAGGCGGCATTGCCAAGCTTGGTTCTCAGCCGGGCGACGTGCATGTCGACCGTGCGCGTCTCGATCGCCGCGTTCGTGTCCCAGACGGCCTGAAGCAACTGGCGGCGGGTCTGCACGCGCCCCCGTCTCTCCAGCATCACTTCCAGCAGGCGATACTCGAGCCGCGTCAAGTCGACCTCCACGCCCTCCGAGAAAACCCGGTGCGCCTCCCGGTCGAGTACGACCGGTCCCACCGTTACCCTCCGCGACGTGGAGACGGGTTCGGCCTTCGACCGCCGCAGGAGCGCCTCGACCCGAAGCGTGAGTTCGCGGGCACTGAACGGCTTCGTGATGTAGTCGTCCGCGCCGACCTCGAATCCCCTGACCCGCTCGTCCTCCTCCCGCCTCGCCGTCAGGAGGATCACGGGCATCGAACTCGTGCTCTCGGCGCCCCGCAGCCGCTGCAGCACCTCGTATCCGTCCATGCCGGGCAGCATGAGATCGAGGATGATGAGGTCCGGCTGCTCGGCCTCCGCCGAGGTCAGCGCTCCCTGCCCGTTCACGGCAGTCGTGACGCGGTATCCTTCGCGGCTCAGGTGATAGACGAGCACGCTGAGGATGTCCGGTTCGTCGTCCACCACCAGGATCTGTGCGTCCGGCATCACTCCATCCGCGTCCAACGGGTTCAGGGCGGGCGGTATCGTAACACGCGACAGAGCGCGTTTCGACCCGTGACGAACTCGTGACAGTTCCCTGTCTGGAGACGTTACCCGGCCCGCCTATCCTCCCCCCATGACAAGTCCGTCAGTAGTCCACCGGTCTCAGGTACCATTCCCCGATCGCGGTCGGCGAGAGCATCGCGACCGTCGGCAGGTGGCGCTTCCAGTGTGTGCTTTCGAGTCGCTCGGCGACGAGTTCGACCTTCTTCCTCTCGAACCCCGCCTCGACGAGATCATCCGGCCCGCGTCCGGAAATCAGGTGATGGAGGATGAGGTCGGCTTCGGGGTAGGCGACTCCCAGGTCGTCCTCATCCGTCTGTCCCTGGATCAGATCCGCCGTCGCCGGCTTGTCGACGACCTCGGCGGGCACGCCGACGGCCCGCGCGAGCGCCCACACCTGGCTCTTGAACAAGTCTCCGAGCGGGTTCACCGGCGGGGAGTCGTCCGCGTGCCAGGTATAGTAGCCGAGGAGACGCTCGGACTTGTTTCCGGTACCGACGGGGAGGGCGGAGAGCTTGAAGGCCTGGTCGAAGAGGACAATCATGCGCTGGCGCGCGGCCACATTGCCCCTCCGGTGTCCGCCCGCCCCGGGCTCGAACTCGTCGAGATAGCCGTCCACGGCCCGCGTGACATCGATCGTGCGCGTCGGAATCCCGAATTCCCCCGCCACGAGGAGGGCGTGCTCGCGGCTCCGGGGGCTCGAGGTCCGGTAGGGCAACAGGAGGGCGAGCACGGCTTCGGAACCGAGCGCTTCCGCGCACAGCGCCGCCGTGAGGGCGGAATCCACGCCTCCCGACAACCCGACCACCACGCGGCGGAAACCGCGCCGACGCTCGATCTCCTCTCGAAGGAACTGGACGAGCCAATCCCGCACGAGGTCCGTATCGATGTCGAGCGGGCCCCGGTCGGCGGGGTGCGGAGCGCGGGCCTCCGCGGTGCCCGGCGGCGGCCAGGCGCCGGTCATTCGCCGTCGGGGGCCGGCCGGCGCACGCCGGATCCCGGACTGTTCACGAGAAGACGGGTCCAGGACCGTTCGAGGTCCGAAAAGAGCGGCTCTTCGGTGCGGGCGCGCGCGGCCTCGTCGAGGTCCACCCGTACGGGCAGCAGCGCTTCCTCCCAGAGCGGCCCCGCGAGGAGCCGGTGTCCGTGCGGATCGTAGGCCGCGGACCCGCCGGCGAATCCCTTGCCGCCCTCGAAGCCGACCAGTTGAGACACGATGACGAACACGCCATGCTCGGCGGCGATCGCACTCGCGAGGGCGCCCCAGCGGACGACGTTGCCGGGCACTCCGGCCCCGGGGGCGGCCCCCCGCGCCGGCGAGGCGCTGAGAATGAGGATGATCGACGCGCCGTCGAGCGCGGCGAGCGTGCCGGACACCGAGTGAAAGCCGTCTTCGCAGATCAGCAGCGCGGTCCGTCCCGGCGGCGCATCGAACGCCCGGATTCCGGCCCCCGCCTCGACGAACCGCTCTTCCTGGAAGACGCCGTAGGTGGCGAGGAACACTTTGCGGTGGACGTGAAGGATCCCGCCGCCGGGCCCCAGCGTCGCGTAGAGGGCCGAGTTGTAGATGCCCGTGGCGTCCCGCTCGTAGAAGCCGATCGCGACATCGAGACCGTCCGCGGCGTCGCCGGCGCGCGCGTTGAGGGCCTCGAACAGTTCCGGGGCCGGGATGGCCTGCTCGCGGACTCCGCCCTCCAGGAAATAGCCGGTGAGCGCGGTCTCCGGAAACACGATCAAGCGGGGCCGCGGCTCCGACCGGACCGCGCGCCGGATGATCCCCGCGCAGCCGTCCAGCGTCGCGTCGAGGTCGCCCTTGGAGGGCCGGAACTGGGCGATCGCGATATCGAGCGGCATGCGCGTGAACGTCCCCGAAGCGCGCGCCGCTGTCAACGGGCCCGGCCGTCGTCGTTCGGTGCGCGTGTTGCACGCGGCGCCCGCGCCACGTTATCCGTCCGCGATGCCGGAGACTCCGACCCCGATCGCGGCGGCGTACGCTCTGCTGCTCCTGATCGGCATGCCCCTCCTCGCCGCCCTCGATGCCCGTCGCGGGGCGGATCTCGCCGCAGCGGCGAAACACCGCCGGCTGCTGTACGTGTCGGTGGGGGCATCGCTCGTCGTCCTCGGCCTGGTCACGCTCGGCGTCGCGGCGTGGCAGAACGTCCCCGCGGTCGCGCTCGGCTGGAGGGTCGACGCGCCGCCGGCCGCGCTGCTCCAGGGCCTGGGCGTGGCCGCCGTCGGGCTCCTGGCAGCCTGGCTGATCACCGCGGCCGCGCGGATCGCCGGGCTCCGGGAGACCGGGGCCGTCCTGCTGCTGATGCCGCGAAACGCCTCGGAGAAACGCTGGTTTCTCGCGCTCTCCGGGATCGCGGCGGTCTGCGAGGAGTATGCCTATCGTGGATTCGGCCTGTGGGCCGTCTCGGCATGGACCGGCAACCCCTGGCTCGGCGTGGCGCTGGTCTCCGTGTCCTTCGGACTCGCTCACGGATACCAGAAGCTGGTCGGCGTGGTCCGGGCGACGGCGCTCGGCGTCGTGCTCGCGGTGACCGTCATCTGGACGGACAGTCTGTTCCCGTCCATCGTCGGGCACTTCTGGATCAACGCGGCGATCGGCCTCGGAGGTTGGCGCTACCTCCACGCGAACTTCGATGTCGACGAACCCGATGAACCCGAAACATGATGAGGAGCGATACCTGATGAGGAGTGATACATGATCGCCAAAATGTGCGCGCGAACGGTCGTCGTGCTTGGCCTGGCCATTCCGGCGGGAATGGCGGCGCAGGAGGCCTCCCCGATCGAGGTCGGGGGGCTGCTGCGCGCCGGAGCCCGGGCGCATGCGGATTCCACCCTCGGCGGGCAGGGATTCCGGCTCTTCGAATCCCGCCTCAAGGTGGAGGGCGCCGTCGGACTCGTCTTCGACTACAAGTTCGTTGTCCGCTACGACGCGTCGCGGGACGCGTACCGGATCCACGACGCGGTGGTCACGATGCCGGTGATCCCGGAATTCGAGCTCAGCTTCGGCATGTTCAAGCCCTACTTCGGCTACGAAGCCACCGTGTCGCGGAGCGACATCACGTTCGTCGAGCGCTCGCAGGCCGCGACCGCCCTCAGGCCGGACCGGCAGATCGGCGTGCAGGCGGGCGGGCAGGCGCTCGATGGCCGGTTCACCTACGGGGCCGGCCTCTACAACGGCAACGGCCGGTCCATCGCGAATGACGGCGACGACTACATGTTCGCCGGCCGCGTGCAGTACAACTCGATCGGCACGATCGCCTTCTACGACGAACTCGTCGTGCAGGCGGGAGCTTCCCTCGCTTATTCGGAGGACACATCCGCCCCGCTCGGCAAGGGCATCATCACCGGAGACCGGTCGGCGGCGCCCGGCATCACGTCCGATTTCGCGGGCAGCCGCCTGTACTGGGGTGCGGACGTTCAGGTCTCCTACCACAGCCTGACGCTGACGGGCGAGTACCTGCGGGCGGACTTCGATCTCGATGCTCCGCTCAGCGGGAGCGGGTCGGCCGAGACGGAGGCGTCCGGCGGCTGGGTGCAGTTCGGCTATCGGCCCTGGGGGCTGCTCGAGGGCGTCGTGCGGTACGACGGATTCCGGCCGGCCTTGGGCGCCGACCGGAAGTTCATGGTGTTCGGACTGAACCTGTATCCGGACGGCTACGCGAGGTTCGGGCTGCAGTACGCCACCGCGCTCGACGACTCGCCCCACGCGCCGACGCTGTCCGATGGCCAGTTCCAGTTCCTCGCCCAGGTCGATTTCTGAGCCGGAGCGGGTAGGCGGGGGCCGGGGCGGCGTGTACGCGGGAATGACGGTGGGCGTGGTCGTGCCGGCGAGGGACGAGGAGCGGAATATCGGCGATGTCGTCGCCGACCTGCTCGCGCTGCGCGATGACCGCGGCCGTGGCGTGGTCGACGAGTTCGTCGTCTGCGACAACGGGTCGAGGGACGCCACCGCGACCCGCGCGCGCGAGGCGGGGGCGCGGATCGTCCGGGAGGATACGCCGGGCTACGGGCTGGCCTGCCTGACGGCTCTCGCGCACCTGCGTCCCGTCGACATCGTGCTGTTCACGGACGGCGACCGGTCGTTCGAGGCCGTGCAGGGGCTCCGGCTGCTCGACGCCGTCGCCGCCGGCGCGGACCTGGCCATCGGATCGCGCGCGCTGGGCCGGAGGGAGCCGGGCGCCCTCTCGGCCCCGCAGATCGCGGGCAACCGGGTCGCCGGTCTGCTGATACGCCTGCTGTGGGGGGCGAAGGTGACCGATCTCGGTCCCTACCGTGCCATACGGGCCGAGGCGCTGCGCCGCATCGACATGCGGGACCGCACGTACGGCTGGACCGTGGAGATGCAGGTCAAGGCCATCCAGCACGATCTGCGTGTCGTCGAAGTGCCCGTGGACACCTTGCGGCGCCGTTTCGGCCGGTCGAAGGTGGGAGGCACGGTTCGGGGAGTGGTCGGCGCCAGCGCCGGCATCCTCTCGATGATCGCTCGGCTCCGCTGGCGGCAGTGGCGCGCCGCGCGCTCCTCCCGGCCGCAGGAGGCAGGAAGATGACAGGAATCACGGCGCGGGTCGCCCGGTGGGGGCTGCTCGGTCTCGTGGCGCTCGGCGGGATTTCGTGCGCCGGGCCGTCCACCGACGTCGCCTGGGACGCGCACGACCCGGCGAATGCCGCGCGGCTCGACCACGGCGAATGGCAGGCGCTGCTCGACGCCTACCTGATCACCGACGACCCGTCCGGCGTCACCCTCGTCGACTACGCGAAGCTGCGGGCGAACGCCGCCGACCGGGCGCGCCTGGCCGGCTACATCGACTACCTGCAGGGACTGGATCCGCGGCAGTACGCGAAGGACGTGCAGATGGCGTACTGGATCAACCTCTACAACGCCGTGACGCTGCGGGTCGTCGTGGACGAGTATCCCGTCGAGTCGATCAAGGACATCCACGAAGGCCTGATTCCCGCCACGGGCCCATGGCGCGACATCCACGCGAACGTGGCCGGACACCCGCTGACGCTGGACAACATCGAGCACGACATCCTGCGCCCCATCTGGCGGGACGCCCGGATCCACTACGGCGTGAACTGCGCCAGCATCGGCTGTCCGAATCTGGCCCCGGAGCCCTATACCGCCGAAAACCTGGAACGGCTCCTGGATCAGGCGGCGCGCGACTACGTGAATCATCCGCGAGGCGTGACGCTCCGCGACGAAACGTCGGGTATCGTCTCCAGCATCTACTTCTGGTATCAGGAGGACTTCGGAGATTCCGAGGCGGGCGTGCTCGAACACCTTCGGAAGTACGCCGAGGGCGACCTGGCGGAGCAGCTTCGGGATTTTGACGGGTCCCTCGACCACGACTACGACTGGAGCCTGAACGCGCCGGACGTCCCGTAACATGACAAACGCCGCGGGGGTCCGGTCGGGACCCGCCGCGGCGTTTCATACCCCCTAGGGGAATCGAACCCCTGTCTCCTGGCTGAGAACCAGGTATCCTGGGCCACTAGACGAAGGGGGCGGAGTTGGGAAGCGATATTCTAGTCGGGCTGGAAGGCGTGTCAAGATTATGAGCTGGGAACACCTGCACATCGTCTCGCACTCGTTCCCGATCGTCCTCGCCGCGAGTGGGAGCGCCGTGGGCCTGTACGGGTGGGCGCGCGGCCGCGAGCCGCTCGAGCTGTGGGGGCTCGTGGCCCTCGTCATCGCCGGCGCCTTCGTGGCCCCCGCCTACCTGACCGGTCTCGCCGCCGCCGACGTCGTCGCGGACCGCACCTTCGTGCGGCCCGGCATCGTCCAGACCCACCGTTTCTGGGCCACGTGGGCGGCCGTCCCCGCCTTCACCGCCGGCGCGCTCGCCGCCTTCGCGCTGCACGAGCGCGACGACCGTCGGCTGCGGCGGTTCGTCCTCCTGCTGGGCCTGTTCGCGACCTTCATGATCGGAATCGCCGCCTGGCAGGGCTCGAAGATTGTCCACGGCCCCAACGAAACCGCCGCGGCCGCCCAATCGGGCGGTTAGTGGGTGGCGGACTCCAGGAGCACGACGAGACCGTAGAAGATGAAGGCAGCGGCGAGCATGGCGGTGGTCTGAAGGATGCGTTCCCGGAGGGACATCCGGGCGAGCTGTCCGAGCAGCAGGGCGACGACCACCGTGCTGAGCAGCAGGATCCCGAGAATCGTACTCATCTTCGCAAGCCATCCTTGTGCGGCGGTTCGGCGACGGACATCGCGTCGCCCGCATCGGCGGGCGACGCGCCACAAGGTCGGCCCGAACCCGCGTTTCGGCAACGTCCCCGCCAGCGGGTTCGTCCCCGCGCGCGCGTTCCCGCGGGAACGTCAGATGCGGAGGCCGACTTCGGGGGCGGGTGACGGCGCGAGGCTCGGGAACGCGGCGGGGAAGGCGCGCACCACGGCTTCGCCGGCCTCTTCGAGGGTGAGAGAGGCGCCTTCGGACGCGAGGCTCGTCATGCGGACGCCGTGGATGCCGCACGCCACGATTCCGCGGAAGTTCATGAGAGGCTCGGGCGTCACGTTGAGCGCGAACCCGTGCGACGTGATCCAGCGGCTCGCGTGCACGCCGATCGATGCGACCTTGCGGATCGCGCCGGCCCCGATGAGGGCGTCCGCGCGTCCGGCGGCGACCGTTCCGAACCCATCGTCCTCGACCGTCTCGAGGCTCCCCGCGGGTGGTGAACCCGTCCACACTCCGGTGTACGACTCGACCCGGAAGGCCGGGAGGCCGCACTCCGCGAGGACGCGCAGCAGCACCTCCTCGATGCGGCGCAGATACCAGTGGAGGTCCTTCCGGTGTGCGCGGAGGTCCAGGATCGGGTAGCCCACGAGCTGGCCGGGGCCGTGATACGTGAGGTCGCCGCCGCGTTCGATCTCGACCACGTCCAGCCCCGACTCGGCGAGCCATGCCTCGTCGGGGGGCGTGAAGTCTCCCCTCGATCCCCGCCCCACCGTGATCACCGGCAGGTGTTCGACGAGGAGCAGGAGATCATGGTCCGGCGGAGAACTCCGGCGCCAGCGGGCGATGGAGCGCTGAAGCTCGAGTACCTCCCGGTACTCGCGGCGGCCGAGGTCGACCACCCGAAGCTGCCGCTCCCCGCTCACATGTGGATCGAGCGCCCGAGCGCGGCGAACGCGGCCTCCATCACGGCCTCCGCCATACTGGGGTGTGCGTGCGCGTGACCCACGATCTCGTCCAGCGTGGCTTCGAGTTCGCGCGCCATGCCGACCTCCGCCACGAGTTCGCTCACGTTGTGTCCGATCATGTGGACGCCCAGCACTTCGCCGTACTTGGCATCCGCCACGATCTTCACGAAACCGTCCGCGGATTCGGCGGTCAGCGCGCGCCCGTGCGCCCCGAGCGGGTACTTGCCGGTGACGACCTCGTGGCCCGCCTCCTCGGCCTGCGCCGCCGACATGCCGATCGAGGCGACCTCGGGGTGGCAATACCCGACGGAGGGGATGTTCCCGTACGTCATCGGGTGCTTGGCCACGCCGGCGATATGCTCGGCGGCGACGATGCCCTCGTGCGACCCGACGTGCGCCAGCATCGGCTGCCCGGCCACGTCCCCGATCGCGTAGACGCCGGGCTGGTTCGTTCGGCACCACTCGTCGATCCGGATGAAGCCGTCCTCGACCGCGACCCCGTTCTTCTCGAGGTCGAGGTTCTCGGTCACGGGCCGCCGTCCGACGGCCATGAGCACGAGATCGGTCTCCTCGGCCGTCTCGCTGCCGTCCGGGTTCACGACCGTGAGGACCATCGGGCTCGCGTCGCGGTCCAGGTGTTTGACACGGGTGTTCGTGAGATTGCGGATGCCCCGCTTCCTGAACGAGCGTTCGAGCGCGTTTCCGATCTCCGGGTCCTCGAAGGGCACGAGCGTGTCGAGCGCCTCGATCAGCGTGACCTCCACGCCGAAGGCGTTGAAGACGTCGGCGAACTCGACGCCCACGAATCCGGCCCCGACGATCGCCATCTTCGCCGGGAGTTCCTGGAGGCCCAGCGCCTCGCGGCTGCCGATCACCTTCTCGCCGTCGAGTTCGAAGCCGGGGAAGGTCTGCATCACCGAGCCCGTCGCGAACACGACGTTGCGGGTCGCGATCTCCCGGGTCTCGCCGTCCTCCGACTCGACCGCGACGCGGCCCGCCCCGGCCAGCCGGCCGCGGCCCTGCACGATGTCGACCCTGTTCTTTCCGAGCAGGTATTTCACGCCGGCCGTGAGCTTGCGGGTGATGATGCGGCTCCGCTTCACGGCCGCGGGGAAGTCGTACTCGACCTCGACGGGCTTCACGCCCATGCGGGCGCCGTGGTGCTGCAGGTTGTGCGCGAGCGCGGCGCTCTCGAGCAGCGCCTTGGCGGGGATGCAGCCCCAGTTGAGGCAGGTGCCGCCGAGGCCACCCTCGTACGACCCGCTCTCGACGCAGGCGGTCCGGAGTCCGAGTTGCGCGGCCCGGATCGCACATACGTAGCCGGCCGGTCCGGCCCCGACTACGACGACGTCGTATGTCTCCGACATCTATCCCTTCACTCTCTGGTTCTCTGGTTCTCTAGAGGATCATTTCGAGCGGGTTCTCGAGCATCGCCTTGAAGGCGCCGAGGAACGCCGCGCCGGTGGCGCCGTCGATGACGCGGTGATCGCAGGACATCGTCACCCGCATCCGCTTGCGGACGACGACCTGGCCGTCCACGGCGACGGGCTTCTCGACCGTCTGCCCGATGGCGAGGATGCCGGCTTCCGGCGGGTTGATGATCGCCGTGAACTGGTCGATCTCGAACATGCCGAGGTTGCTGACCGAGAAGGTCCCGCCCTGGTACTCCTCCGGCGCGAGCTTTCGCGCCCGCGCCCGGGCGATGAGGTCCCGCGCCTCGACCGAGATCTGCCGCAGCCCCTTCCGGCCCGCGTCTCGCAGCACCGGCGTGATGAGGCCCTCGTCGAGCGCCACGGCGATGCCGAGGTGGACCGCGCCGTGGTAGCGGATCGCGGTATCCTCCCACGAGGCGTTGACCGCCGGGTGGCGGTTCAGCGCCTCCGCCGTCGCCTTCAGGAGCAGGTCCGTCACGCCGATCTTGCCGTCCGCGAAGCGGGCGTTGAGGTCCGCGCGCAATTCGAGCGCCCGGCCCATGTCCACCTCGGTCGTGAGGAAGAAGTGGGGGACGGGCCCGATCGACTGGCCGAGCCGGCGCGCGATCGCCTTCCGCATCTGGCTCGCCTCCTCGACCCGGTCTTCGAGGCCGGTAGGGAGCGGCGCGGGCGGGGGCCGGTCGGGGG
>VXOJ01000055.1 GCA_009840115.1 Gemmatimonadales bacterium
GGCCCCCCCCCCGCCCAACCCCCCCCACCCCGCTCCGGCCTCCCCCCCACACCCCGCCCCCCCCCACCACCCGGCACCCCCCCCCCCCCCGCGGCCGTCGCCGCGTGCGGCGGCTCCGCGGACGAAGGCGGGGCGGCGAACGCGGACGGCGCGACGCCGGAGCTTGAGCCCGTCAACGACCTGCCCAACCCCTACGAGCGCCTGGAGCCGTGGGCGGAAATGCCCCCGGGCGCGGTGCAGTGGGGGCAGGTCACGGGCGTGGAGCAGGGACCCGACGGCCATCTCTACGTCATGCACCGCTGCTTCGAGAACAGCTGCGCCGACCGGCCCGAAGACCCGATCGTGAAATACGACATGTCCGGGCAGGCGCTCGATTCCTGGGGGGCGGGACTCTTCAACTATCCGCACGGGTTCCACATCGACCACGAGGGGAACGTCTGGGCGACGGACGCTCGCGGGAACGGGGAACTCGGGCACCAGGTGTTCAAGTTCAGTTCCGACGGCGAGCTCCTGCTCACGCTCGGACAGGCCGGCGTCGCGGGTCTCGGTCCCGACGTGTTCAACCAGCCGACGGACGTTCTCGTCCTTCCCGGTGGCGACTTCCTCGTCATCGAAGGTCACGGCGAAGGCAACGACCGCGTCGTGCGCTTCAATCCCGAAGGAGACTTTCTCGACGCGTGGGGAGGACCGGGCTCGGGGCCCGGCCAGTTCAGCACGCCGCACGCCATCGCCCGGGATTCGCAGGGACGGATCTTCATCGGCGACAGGGCCAACAACCGCATCCAGATCTTCCTCGAGGACGGGACGTTCCTGGAGGAGTGGAAGCAGTTCAGCCGCCCGAGCGGGATCTTCATCGACGAGGACGACACGATCTACGTCGCGGACTCCGAGAGCTGGGGGCCGAACAACCCGGGCTGGAAGAAGGGGATCCGGGTCGGGAGCGCGCGGGACGGGTCGGTCTCGTACTTCATCGAGGACATCGAGTCCACGACGATCGAGCACAGCGGGGCCGAAGCCGTGGGCGTGGATTCGGAGGGCAACGTCTACGGCGGCGTCGTGCGCCGCCGCATGCTCGAGAAGCATGTGCGGGTGAGGTAGCGGGCCGCCGACGACGCGGAGAGCCGCGGCCGGGCTACTTCGTCCAGATCACCACGGCCCCGCAGCGCGCGTCGTATCCGCCGAACTCGGGCGGCAGCTCGCCGGCTCCCTGGTACACTTCGATGCCGCCGACCTCCGCCGGCAACACGAGCGTGTCCAGTTCCCGGACCGGAATCGGAGAACCGTCGAGATAGGCGCTGAGTTCGCAGCCCCCGGGCGTGAACCCTCCGGACGCCCTGCGGCTCTCGACCCAGCAGTCGCGGAACCCGGAGCCGGGGCAGCGAAGGCGGATGCCGGGCGCGTCGGCGAGCATGTGCGAGACGCGGAGCGGACGCCGGCGGTCGATGTCCTCCACCGTGAAGTACGTGCCCCCGCCGATCAGTTCGCCGAAGTACTTGCGGTCGTAGAACCCGTTGACTTCCAGCCGCCGGGGCCGGGTTGCGGTCACCACGAGCGGTTCCATCGCCACCGGCGCGGGCACGAGGCCGATCTGGAGTTCCGTGCTCAGTCCGCGGACCACGGTGACCTGATAGCGGAGGGAAGCGTAGCCGATCCTTTCGACTTCGAGCAGGTGCTCGCCGCCGGGCACGCCGGTGAGGGCGAACCGGCCCTGGCGGTCGCTCTGGACCTCGGCCGGCCGGCCGACGAGCGACAGGGTGGCCGTGACCACGGGCTCCTCCGTGGACGCATCGAGGACGCGGCCCACGATCCTCCCCGGCTCCGTGTCTCCGAACAGGACGCGCAGGTGGACCTCGACCGGCGTGCCGGGTTCGAAGGCGAGCGTCGCCTCCTCGCTCGAATCATCCCCGAACTCCGCCCATACCGTCGCCCCCGACGCGTCGGCGGGGACGCAGAGCGAGAAGCGCCCGTCCGCTCCGGCGGCTTCGCGCAGCGGCCTCAGCACCTGCTCGCTGGTCCAGCGGAGGACGACCGTGGCCCCCGGCAGGTTGAGGGCCCCGGACTCCTCCGTGACGAGGATGTGAAGCGACGCCCGCTCCCCGCACTCCGCCGCCTCCTGGCCCGCGGCGGAACCGGCGGCGGTCATCGACAGCAGCGCCGCGACCAGCGCCGCCCGCCCCAACCTCATCTTCGATCCCATCAGCCGAGCGCCGCGTCGATGGCGGCGGCGTGCCTTGCGAGGAAGGCGTCGAATGCCGCGACCAGCGCGTCGCAGTCCTCGTCATCGTGCGCGAGCGAGACGGTGACGAACCCCCGGCGGGCCATGTAGAACCCCGCCAGCAGCATCTCGAGCTGGAAGAGGTCGCGGGCCGCCATCGGCGTGTGGGCGACGTCGGCGCGACGGCGGATCGGCGCCCGCTGGAAGTGGACCGTCATGATCGACCCGCGGCCCGTCACCTGCACGGGCGCGTCCCTCGCCGCCGCGACCCCGTTGAGGGCGGCGCGCAGGGCGTCGCCCCGCACGGTCAGCCGGCGCACGGCGTCGGGCGTGAACACGTCGCGCAGCCCCGTGAGGCCCGCAGCCATCGTCAGCGAGTTGTTGTTGTGCGTGCCGGGATGGCTCAGGTGATTCTCCCGGCGCGGATCGAAGCGATCCATCAGGTCCGCGCGCCCGCCGAAGGCGCCGAAGGAGGCGCCGCCCCCGAGGTACTTTCCGAAGGTCGTGAGGTCGGCGTGGATGTCGAGCGCCTCCTGCAGGCCGCCCGGCGCGAGCCGCGAGGTCTGGACCTCGTCGAAGATGAGCAGGACGCCGGCCCGGCGCGTCGCGTCGCGCAGCGCGTTCAGGAACACCCGGGTCCCGGGGATGCAGCCGCCGCCCGCGAGCATCGGCTCGACGAGCACGCAGGCGAGGTCGGTCGCCCGTTCCGCGATGAGCGATCGCGCGGATTCCGCATCGTTGTAGTCCGCGACCGTCCACGGGAAGGGCACGTTGAGGCGCCGGTCCGGGCCGACGAAACTCAGCGGCCCACCGTGGTACGCGCCGTCGAACACGAGCACGCCCTCCCGGTATGTCACGGCGCGCGCGAGGCTGACCGCCATGAGGTTGGCCTCGGTCCCCGAGTTCGTGAAGCGCACGCGCTCGACGGACGGGAAGCGCCGGCAGATGAGTTCGGCGAACTCCTGCTGGTTCGGGCTCGGGCCGCCGAGGGTCAGGCCCCTCCCAGCCGCGTCCACGATCGCGGCCTGGATGGCGGGGTTCGAGTGGCCGTATAGCCCGGCGGTATAGTCATTGAGGAAATCGACGTAGACGTGCCCGTCGAGGTCGTGCAGTCGCGACCCTTCGCCGCGGACGATGGTGACGGGGAAGGGGTCGTAGTGGTTGACCGTTCGCGTGTCCGCCCCCGGCAGGTAGTTCGTCGAGCGCTCGAAGCTCGCCTGACTCAGGGGATTCGCCGCCGCGTAGCGGGCCGCCGCGTCGGCCGCGAGTTGCTCCAGCGTCCGCGTCCGGACCGGGCCGGTCGTCATCGGTTCCATCCCCCGCTGAGGTTCTGCTACGTTGCCGGCACCGCCCGGTCCGCCCCGGGTGAGCGGGCGTTCCCGGACACCGGCTCCCTATGGAAGGATACGAAAGAACGTGGAGAGACGAAAACTCGCGCATACCGGCCTCGAGGTGTCCCGCGCCTGCATGGGCACGATGACCTTCGGGTCGCAGACCGATGTCGATGCGGCCGCGGCGATGGTGGACCTGTGCTTCGAGCGGGGCGTCGACTTCTTCGACACCGCGAACGTCTACAACCAGGGGCAGTCGGAGGAGGTCCTCGGAGAGGTCCTCGGGGGCCGGCGCGCGCAGGTCATCCTCGCGAGCAAGGTCTGCAATCCGATGGGAGACCCCGTCGAATACACCGGCCTCTCGCGCGACGCGATTCGCCGCGGGATCGACGACTCGCTGCGACGGCTCGGGACGGACTATCTCGACGTCTACTACCTGCATCTGCCGGACTATGAGGCGCCCATCGAGGAGAGTCTCGCCACGCTGGAGGAGCTTCGGGCGGAGGGACTCATCCGCTATCCGGCGACGTCCAACTACAGCGCGTGGCAGATGTGCGAGATGTTCTCCATCTGCGAGCGCGAGGGGTGGGCGAAGCCGTGGATCGCGCAACCCATGTACAACCTCGCGGCGCGCGGGATCGAGCAGGAATACCTCGCCTTCACGGACCGCTACGGCATCTCGAACGTCGTCTACAATCCGCTCGCGGGCGGGCTCCTGACCGGGAAGCAGCGGCCGGAAGCGCCGCTGCCGGGGACGCGCTTCGACGGCAACCGCATGTACCTGGACCGCTTCTGGCACGACGAGTACTTCCGCGCCGTGGCCGAGGTCGAGACCATCGCGCGGGAAGCGGACCTGACGCCGGTGCAGCTCGCGCTGGGGTGGCTGCGGGCGCAGGAGGGCGCGGACTGCATCATCGTCGGCGCCTCGCGCATCGAGCACCTCGAGGAGAACCTCGACGCCTTCGACGCGCCGCCGCTCGACGCCGACGTGCTCGACGCCTGCGACGGCGTGTGGGCGCGGCTGCGCGGACCGACGCCCGCCTACAACCGCTAGTCCCGGTTACGCGTCGCGGGGCGAGCCCTCCAGCAGGCCCTCGAACGGGCGCTCCTCGGCGCCGTTTTCCGTGCAGACGGCGTAGTGCGTCTCCGCGGAGCCGTACAGGGCGACGCCCGCCGTCTCCCCCTGCTTGTTGAGCAGGAAGAAGCGGACGTCGAAGCTCGGCAGGCCGCGCGCGTTGAGGAGCCTCGACTCGACGGTGTTCGACTTGATGCGCTCCAGCGTGGCCATGCCCGCGTCGAGCGGGCTCATCCCCTGGCGCATGAACTCGACGGCGAGGAAGGACGAGAGGTTGTAGAGGTTCGCCTCGCCCCGGCCCGTCGAGCCAACGGCGCCCACATCGTTGTCCACGTACAGCCCGGCGCCGAGGATCGGGGAGTCGCCGGTGCGCCCCGGGATCTTCCACGAGAGGCCGCTCGTCGTGGTGACGCCGCAAATGTCCCCGTCCGCGTTCACCGCGTTGCAGTTCGTCGTCCCCCAGAAGGAATGGGCCGGAATCAGGCCGTCGTCGACCATCGAGAGCCCGGCTTCGAGCCGCTTGCGGGGGTCGAGCCAGTGGCCGGGGTCGATCCGCCGGCGCCATTCGAGCCACAGGGCGCGCGACGCCTCCGTGTTGAGGTCGTCTTCGATCTCGAACCCGAGTTGGCGCGCGAACGCCTGGGCGCCGGCTCCGACGAGCAGGTGGTGGTCGGTGAGTTCGGCCACGGCCTTCGCCACGAGCGACGGCGTGCGGACGCCTTCGAGCGCCGCGACGCCGCCCGCCCAGCGCCGGGGCCCGTGCATGCAGCACGCATCGAGCTGGACGACGCCGTCCGCGTTGGGCAGCCCGCCGTAGCCGATCCCCATCTCCGTCGGGTCGTTCTCCGGGATGTTCACACCCGCGATGAGGGCGTCGAGCAGGTCCTCGCCCTCGACGATCCCCCGGAAGGCGCGTTCCACGGAGCTCTCGGGTCCGCCGTTGTTGAAACGGATCCCGCTCAAGTCGGAGACGATGATGGGCCGGGCGGCCCGCGAACGGTGGACGGCGGGAGCCCCGAAGCCGTCGGAGGCCCGGGAAGGGCGGCGCTCGGCGGCCAGGGCGGCGGGCGTGGCGGCCGCGGCCAGGCCGGCGGCGGAAGTCCGAACGAAGTCGCGGCGATCCATGCTCATGGTCGTTTTCCTCGGGCCGGGGGTTCGTGGACCGGCAACATACCATCCTCGCAGGTTACGTTCCCGCGGGAACGTCGGGAGAGCCGCCGTGGAGCCGCCGGGAAGCGGCCATGGACTCGCAATCGGACGGAGCGAAGATGAGCATTCGGGTCTGCGTGGGAGGGGCGACGGGGTGGACGGGCGAGAGCGTCGTGGCCGCCATCCTCGCGTCGGACGAGTTCGAACTGACCGGCGCCGTGGCGCGGCGGGCCGCGGGGCAGACGGTCGGGGACGTGCGGATCACGGCCGGCGTGGCGGAAGCGCTCCGCGAGCCGGCCGATGTCTACATCGAC
The DNA here is from genome assembly GCA_009840115.1 of Gemmatimonadales bacterium. Lineage (GTDB taxonomy): Bacteria > Gemmatimonadota > Gemmatimonadetes > Palauibacterales > Palauibacteraceae > Palauibacter > Palauibacter irciniicola. The sequence goes on from VXOJ01000055.1 coordinate 6,085, forward strand.
TACACGCACCCGGGCACCGTCTACGCGAACGTCATGTGCGCGATCGAGGCGGGCGTGGCCGCGGTCGTCGGGACCTCGGGACTCACCGGCCGGGAGTACGGGGAGATCGACGAGGCCGCGCGCGCGGCGGGCGTGGGCGTGATCGCCGCGGGCAACTTCTCCATTACGGCCGCCCTCCTGAAGCACTTCTCCGGCATCGCCGCGCGCCACGTGCCGCACTGGGAGATCGTCGACATGGCGTCGGCCGGAAAGCCCGACGCACCCAGCGGCACCGCGCAGGAACTGGCCGAGTTCCTGGGGACGGCTGCGACGAACGAATTCGCCCGGCCGGTCGAGGACACCCTCGGCTCGCGGGAGGCGCGCGGGGCCACGATCGGCGGCGCGCAGGTCCACTCGCTGCGGCTGCCGAGCTACGTCATCTCCGTGGAATCCATCTTCGGCCTCCCCGGAGAACGGCTCTCGATCCGGCACGACGCGGGGTCCAGCGCGGAACCCTACGTGGGCGGCACCCTGCTCGCCGCGCGGCTCGCGCCGGAGCGCGTGGGCCTCACGCAGGGACTCGACCGCCTCCTCTTCGAGTAGGCGCGCCCGGCGAAAGTTCCACGACGGACCGCCGGAGTCGTGTGACCGTTGCCGTGTATGGGTCGTCTCAGTAGTCGTAGCGGGGCATCTGCCCGAGTTCTGTCGAAGACGCGATCCCGGCGATGGAGGTTCGATGAGGCGTACTTGTCTCGTGCTCGGCTCCGTGCTTCTCCTGAGCGGTTGTTCCACTCTTTTTGTGAGCAAGCCACCGCTGGGCGACGGGCCGTTACCAACCGGAACCTGCACGACATCGGCCTTTACGCCTTTCGTGGATGGGACCATGGCTGTCCTGTTCGGGGTCAGCGCTCTCGATATCGCCCTGACGGATTTTGAGGACGAGGATGCCCAGGATGCCCGTCCGTACGCAGTAGGGGCGTCGCTGGTTCTGGGTGGTGCGCTCGGCCTGTCCTCGTACCGGGGGTTCAAGTGGACAAGCGAATGCCGGGCTCGCCAGTCGATGAGCGAGGAGGCCATCGCCGACTATCTCCGCACTCTGTCACGCGAGGTGGCCGTCCACGAAGATCCCGGATAGTCCCGCCGGCAACCCGGCGTCGGCTCGTGACTGTCGTCAGCCCGCCGGGCGGTTGGCGACGATCGCGATCCGGGAGCCGTCGGGGCTCACGGCGAGGCGGGTGATGCCCTCGACGTCGAGGTCCGAAAAGTCGCCGATCTCCGTCCAGTCCGAGCCCTCCGACCACGCGAACAGCTGCGAGTCGTCGCCCATCAGGATCTCGCCCTCGGGCGTCCAGGCGTAGTCCTCCCGCCCGGGGAGCGTACGCGCGATCCGCTCGCTGGTCCCGGCGGCCGGATCCAGACGTTCGATCCACCACTCGTCGTCCGAGACCTTCCGCACGAAGGAGATCGCCTCCGTCCCCGGAATGCGGTGGATGGACCGGCCGGGGCTCTCCGCCACGATCCGGATCTCGCCCGTCAGCGCGTCCCCGACCTGGAGGGTGGGCGGACTGCCGAGGATGAACATCGCGACGACGCGTTCGTTGGCCCACGCGTGGTACCCCACGGGCTCGGCGGTGGCGAAGATCGGCCCGATCGATGCGCCGGAGAGGTCGTAACGCCACAGGTACTGTTTCCCCCGGATCTCGTGGATCGCGGAGAAAGCGTCCTGCCCCGGAATCTGGAGCGCCGAGAACTCGCTTGCCTCCTCCGTCTGCGTCAACCGCTCGGAGGCGCCGGGCTCGGCCCCGGACGCCGCCGCGAGCCGCATGATCTCGGTCTGCCTGCGGTCCAGCGCCGCCGTGTGGAGGATCGCCGAACCGTCGAGGAGGAAGCTGGGCTGGTTGTCGTACGCATCACGGTCCGTCGCCTGCCCCAGGTCGGGGATGGACAGCGCGCCGCCCTCGCGGACCAGCGTCCCCAGCCAGATGTCGGTGGAGGGAGAGCCCGCCGCCGTCGGCGTGTAGTCCGCGGGCGCCGGCCCGATCTCCGGCATCGGCCCGTCCGGCGGTTCGGCCGGGAAGGCGCCGGCCGCCTCGGAGCCGCCAACTTCAGGGTCGCCCCCGTCTTCCGGTGCGCAAGCGATCCCGGTCGAGAGCACAAGCGCCAGGGTCGTCGCGGTTCGCAGGGTCATCCGTGCCATCCCTTCCTCCTGGGGGTCTTCCGGTTACGGGGATTCGGGTCTTTCGATTACGGGGATTCCGGCAGGACGCCGAGGATCACTCGCGAAGGATAGTCGGCGGACCGGTACACCGTCTGCGTCGCCGCCCGGTAATCCCCCGGCGCCGCCGTGTACGTGTCCACGAACGTCTGCGGGTTCCGGTCGTACGCCGGGAACCACGAACTCTGAACGTGGACCATCAGCCGGTGCCCCGCCTTGAAGGTGTGGAAGCGGTCGCGCAGGTCGATCCCGATCCGGGTCACCTCCCCCGGCACCATCGGCTCGGGGTTCTCGAAGTCGTTCCGGAAGCGGCCGCGCATGATCTCGCCCGCGAGGTGCATCTGGTAGCCCCCCATGGGGACGTCGCAGTTGCCGCTGGGCGGGGCGTCATCGGGATAGACGTCGATCAGCTTCACGATCCAGTCGGAGTCCGTCCCCGTCGTGGAAACGAAGATCTCGGCTCCGATCGGGCCCGCGATCGTGAGGTCCTCCTCCAGGGGTTCGGACTGGTAGACGAGGACGTCCGGACGCTCCGAGGCGAAGCGCTGATCCTCCACCTTCCACAGGTGGCCCAGCGTCGTGCGCTCCTCGGCGGAGAACGGCACCGGATGGCTCGGGTCGCTCAGGTACGAGTCGGCGTGCAGGTCCACGGCCGCCTCGGCCCCCGAGTCCGCGGTCCGCGTCGGCGGCTCGAAGGCCAGCGTGCCGTTCGGACCCAGGTACAGGCTCACCGGGGTGACGTCCGCCGGCGGCCAGGAATCGTACGCGCGCCATTCGTTCATCCCCGTGAGGAAGACGTGGGCCTCGGTCGCGTCCCACGTCCCCTCGTCCTTCAGGTGGTATTCGAAGAAGGGGAACTGGAACTCGCGCTGGAAGTGGTGCGAGGTCTTCGTGTCGAAGGCGATGCAGCCGAGGAAGTCGCCGTCCATGCGCGCCCAGCCGCCGTGGAGCCAGGGGCCGACGACGAGCGTGTTCTCGAGCCCCGGATTCTCCGCCTCGACGGTCCGGTAGATGGACATCGGGCCGTAGAAGTCCTCGGTGTCGAACCAGCCCGCCACGTTCAGCGTCGCGGGGCGGACGTCGTCCAGGTAGCGGAGGGCGTTCTGCCGCTGCCAGAACTCGTCGTAGTTGGGGTGCTCGATGAAGTCGCGCCACGCCGGCACGTCGCCGTGGAAGTAGAGTTCGTCCACCGTGGCGGCGGACCCGGCGTTGAGGAAGAAGTCGTAGCCGGACGTCGTGCCGTAGTCGAAGCGGGCGCCGCGCGTGTCGGTGGGACCGTCGCGGCGGCGGGCGTTTCCGGACAGCCACGAGAAGGCGTACATGATCCGGAAGGCCCCGTTATGGTGCCAGTCGTCGCCGATGAACATGTCCGACGGCGAGGCCTGGGGCGACGACGCCACGAGTGCCGGGTGGGCGTCCACCATCCCCATCACCGTCTGCCAGCCGGGATAGGAGATCCCCCACTGGCCCACGCGTCCGTTGTGGTTCTCGACGTTCGCGAGCAGCCACTCGATCGTGTCCCGGTTGTCCGTGATCTCGTCGGTATCGGTCGGGCCGCGGGGTTCCGGCGCGGGGGCACGGATGACCTCGAACTCTCCCTCCGACCGGAACTGCCCGCGCACGTCCTGGAAGGCGAAGATGTAGCCGGAAAGGTCGAACTCCCGTGACGGCCCGAGCGGGTTCCGGTATTCGCCGGGCTCGTAGGGACCGATGGAATAGGGCGTACGGAAGAGGAGGATGGGATACTCGCGCGAGCGGTCGAGCGGCTCGTAGACGAGGGTGTACAGTTGGATCCCGTCCCGCATCGCGACCATGTACTCGGACTTCTCGTAGTTCGCCGCGAGATACTCGTGGTGCGCCGCCGCCGCGGTTTCGGCCTCCGTCTGGGCGGCCTCCGTCTGGGCCGGGGTCGGTGGCGGCGCGTCCGTCGCGTCTTCCGGCGCCCCGCACCCGGCCGCGAACGGCGCGACCGCGAACAGCGCGACCGCCCAGAGCATGATCCGGGACCTCATCGGCGGCGCACTTCGGCCCAGTGCGTGAGCGCGTTCCCCAGGCGCACGTTCGGGAGCGTGATCGCCGTCACGGAGCCGTTCAGCCGGTCGCCCCGGAGCCTGAGTTCGACGGACAGCACGTAGTCGGTGCGGTTCGCGTCCTCGGTGCCGATGTCGCTTCTGAAGCCGCCCCGCAGGTACTCGCCGTCGAAGCGGGCGTTGTTGAGCAGCGTCCACAGGTCGTCGCCGAGTTGGACGTGGACGCGGCCTCCGTCATCGATCGCGAGCGCCAACCGTTGCGGCCCGAGGTGGGTGTGGACCTCGCCGACCCAGTCCCCGGCAAGCTCCGGCATGGGCGCGAAGTCGATCAGCGGGGCGGCGCCGTCCCCGGCCTCCTCGAGAATCCCCTCGCGCTCCAGCCGGTGCGGGTCCGGGACCTCCGGCGGCGTCGGCTTCGGCACGGCGTCCGGAAACAGCGTGTGCCAGAGGAGGTTCGAGATGTAGCCGGTGAGGGGCGTGGCCGAGTTCGAGAGGACGACGACCGCGGCGTTCTCCTCCGGGGCGATGGCGAGTTCCGTGCGGACGCCGCCCATCCCGCCGCCGTGGCGCTGGAGGCGGAGGCCGCCCGGGAGATCCCGCACCACCCAGCCGAGCCCGTACGTGTCGGTGGGAGCAGTCTCCCGGATGGGCTGCCGCATCGCCTCGATGGAGGCATCGGAGATGATCCTCCGCTGTTCGGGGAGGTCGCGGCCGAGATGGAACATCCCGAAGCGGACCAGGTCGTGCGCGCTGCTGAACACGGCGGAGCCGCCGGGGTGGTCGAAATCGTAGAATGCGATCGGACTCTGGTCCGTCGCGTACCGCGTCGCCGTGAAGTCTTCGAGCCCCGGGCCGATGTCGACCGACGTCCGGGTGAGACCCAGCGGCCGGAACACCTCGTCGCGCATGAAGTCCGGGTACGACTGCCCCGAGACGCGCTCGATGATGTAGTCGAGGATCCCGTAGCCGAGGTTCGAGTAGTTCCAGCGTTCGTCCGGCGCCGTCACGAGGTTCGCGTAGCGCCGGATCGTCTCGTCCATGTGCGGGCGCCGGTACGGTTCGTCCTCGTAGAAGAACTGGTAGTGGAGGGGGAGTCCCGCCGTGTGGCTCGCGACTCGCCGCACCGTGGCGCGCGCCGCGTCCCAGGCCCGTCCGTCGATCTTCGCCGGGCCGAGGTAGTCGTTCGCCGGCGCGTCGAGGTCGACGAGACCCCGTTCCACGAGGATCATGAGCCCCGTCGCCGTGATCGGCTTCGAGATCGAGGCGAGCGAGTACATCGTGTGTTCCGTGGCCGGGATCCGCCGCTCACGGTCCGCCCATCCGAACCCCTCCTCCCACACGACCTCCCCGCCCCGCGCGACGGCGACGGCCATCGAGGGCTGGTCCCAGGCCACGAGCGCGCGCCGGATCTCGTCGCGGACGGACGAGAAGTCGGGGGCGGCCTGTCCGCGCACCTCCGCCGCGCCGAGGGATACGACGGCGAGCGGGACGCCGATCCGCAGCAGGCCGCGACGTGTGACGGTGGCCCTCATCCTCATCTCCTTCCGGAAGGGTGACCTCGGACGGTGGAGCGAGACGCGGGCGGGCGTCAATGGGGCCGACGCGGGGCCGCGGCGGGCGGACTCATTGACCGTTGGACGAAGCGGCGTCCATGATGCGTCCATCGCGGAGCCGGGCCGGGCGTTTCCGCGGCGCGGCGGACCCTCGAGACCGGAAGGAAGGAACCATGTCCGAGATGGATCGGCGCACTTTCCTGCAGGCCGGCGCGGCGGCCGGCGCCCTGCTCTCCCTCGGCGGCTGCGCGCCCCGGGACGACGCCCCTGCCTCCGGCTCCGGAGGATCGGGGGACGAGACCTCGGCGGCCGACATCCCCGACTTCGCGCTCGAGGAGATCACGATCGACGAGGTCCACGCCGGCATGCGGTCGGGCGAGTACACCTGCCGATCGATCACGGAGATGTACCTCGAGCGGATCGAGGCATTGAACCGGCAGGGACCGCGGCTGTTCGCGGTGCTCGAGACGAACCCCGACGCCTTGGAGATCGCCGACGAACTCGACCGCGAGTTCCAGGCCTCGGGGCCTCGCGGACCGCTGCACGGAATCCCGCTGCTGCTCAAGGACAACGTCGACACGGCGGACGGGATGACGACGACGGCCGGATCGACGGCGCTCCTCGGGTCCATCGCGCCGCAGGACTCGTTCGTGGCGGCGGGGCTGCGCTCGGCCGGGGCGCTCCTGCTCGGCAAGGCGAACATGAGCGAGTGGGCGGGCTGGAAGTCCTTCGAGTTCGGGGCGTCGGGCTGGAGCGGCCGGGGGTGGGAC
>VXOJ01000037.1 GCA_009840115.1 Gemmatimonadales bacterium
CTGGTGACCTGAAAGCCACCCTGACGCCCCCGCCGCCCCCTCAAGCGCGCCCGCCCACCATCTCTCGTCCCGAGGGCGGTTGACGCCCCGTTGAGGCGTGGTTCCATCCTGATGTTGGACGGCCGGATTTCGCGGTTCGGGGCAAAAACCGAAGAAATTGCGAAAGGTCGTTCGGCGTGGTATTGTCAACCTCCGCCGCGGCGGGTGATCGACTCCCCGTCATCGGCCCGGCGGACCCCTCGGAAATCGGGAGAGCGTGACATGGGTGTGGAGATGGATCGGGAACAGAAGAAGGCGTTGTCCGTGGCCCTCAACCAGATCGAACGGGCCCACGGCAAGGGAGCCATCATGCGGCTCGGAACCGAGGGGGCGCGGGTGCGGATCCCCGCCATTTCGACGGGGGCGATCAACCTGGACCACAGCACCGGGATCGGCGGCATCCCGAGGTCGCGCGTGACCGAGATCTTCGGTCCCGAATCGTCGGGCAAGACCACCCTCACCCTCCACGTCATCGCGAACGCGCAGAAGGACGGCGGCGTCGCGGCGTTCATCGACGCCGAGCACGCGCTCGACGTGGGATACGCGCAGAAGCTGGGCGTCGACATCGAGAACCTGCTCGTGTCGCAGCCCGACACGGGCGAGCAGGCGCTCGAGATCGCCGAGGTGCTCGTCCGGTCCGGCGCGCTCGACGTCATCGTGGTGGACTCGGTGGCCGCGCTCGTGCCGCGGGCCGAGATCGAAGGCGAGATGGGGGATTCGCACGTCGGCCTGCAGGCGCGGCTGATGTCGCAGGCCCTCCGCAAGCTGACAGGCGCGATCGGACGCTCGAACACCGCTGTCATCTTCACGAACCAGATTCGCGAGAAGATCGGCGTCATGTACGGGAACCCCGAGACCACGACGGGCGGCCGGGCGCTGAAGTTCTACTCCTCGCTCCGACTCGACATCCGCCGGATCGCCTCCATCAAGGAGGGGAACAACCTGGTCGGGAGCCGGACGCGCGTGAAGGTGGTCAAGAACAAGTGCGCGCCGCCGTTCAAGCAGGCCGAGTTCGACATCATGTTCAACCAGGGCGTGAGCCGGGAAGGTCTGCTCGTGGACATGGGCGAGAGCATCGGCATCGTGAGTCGCGCTGGCGCCTGGTACTCGTACGGCGGCGATGTCCGGCTCGGGCAGGGCCGCGAGAACTCGAAGACCTTCCTGCGCGAGAACCCGGACATCGCCGAGGAGATCGAGGCTCGGATCCGCGAAGAACTCGGGATGACGGTGCCTGACCCGGACGCCGAGGCCGCCGCCGAGGCCTCCGCGGAAGCGGGCGCGGAAGAGTCGACGAACTCCCGGCCGCCCTCGAAGCAGGCCACCGGGCGCTGAATTCCGGCCCAGACCGCCACACCACCGGCGAGGTCACGGGCCTCGTTCCGGTCAAGCGCCGCTCCGGCTGGACCGAGGTCCAGTTGGACGGCGCTTCCCTCTGTCGGCTTCGGGACGAGGACGTGCATCGGCTTCGGCTCGAAGTCGGACTCCAACTCGGATCGACGGAACTCGACGCCGTCCAGGCGGCGGGCGGTCGCGCCGAAGCGATGTTCGTCGGGCTGCGCTACCTTTCCGTGCGCCCGAGGAGTCGCCGGGAAGTGGAACGCCGGCTGTGGCGAGACCGGATCGACCAGGCCGCGATTCAGCACGCACTGGAACGTCTCGCGGCGCTGGGGTATCTCGACGACGCGCAGTTCGCCGCCAGCTTCGCGCGGGACCGTATCCGGCTCCGGCCCTGTGGCACCCGTCGCATGCAGTCCGACCTTCTCGCCCGTGGCGTGTCGCGAGAGGATGCGGACCGCGGCATCCGCGAGGCGATGGCGGAGGAGGGCGCGACGGAGGAGGCGCTGCTCGAGCGGGTGGCGGCGTCGCGGGCGCGGAAGCTGATCGGGGCGGACCCGTCGAAGGCGCGTCGGCGGCTGTTCGACTACCTGGCCCGGCGCGGGTTCGACGCGGGTCGCATTCGGGCGTGGATCGAGGTCAACTGGCAGGCTGAGGATACACGATGAAGGCGGACGAACTCCGGCGGAGTTTCATCTCCTACTTCGAACGGCAGGGGCACGAACATTGCCCCAGCGGCCCGCTCGTCCCGGCGGATGACCCGACCCTCATGTTCACGAACGCCGGGATGGTGCAGTTCAAGGGCATCTTCACGGGAGAGACGGAGCGCCCGAGCCCCCCGCGCGCCGTCACCTCCCAGAAGTGCCTCCGCGTGAGCGGCAAGCACAACGACCTCGAGGAAGTGGGGCGGACCGCGCGCCACCACACCTTCTTCGAGATGCTCGGGAACTTTTCCTTCGGCGACTACTTCAAGCGCGACGCGATCGACTTCGCCTGGGAGTGGGTGACCGGAGACCTCGGCCTGGAGCCCGGCCGCCTGTGGGCCACGGTCCACCACGACGACGACGACGCCTTCGACCTCTGGCTGGAACGCACCGCGATCCCGGAGTCGCGCATCCGGCGCATGGGGGACAAGGACAACTTCTGGCAGATGGGCGACACGGGTCCGTGCGGCCCCTGCTCGGAACTGCACTACGACCTGCGGACGGAGCGCGACGACCGCATCACCGACGCGCAGTTCGAGGCGGCGGGCGAGGCGGACCAGATCATCGAGTTCTGGAACCTCGTGTTCATGCAGTTCGACCGCGCGCCGGACGGCACGGACACGCCGCTCCCCGCGCCTTCTATCGACACGGGCGCCGGACTCGAGCGGATCGCGGCGCTGCTTCAGGGCGTGGGAACGAACTACCACACGGACCTCTTCCTCCCGATCATCGAAGCGGCGGAGGAGGGGCTCGGGCTCGAGTACTCGCGGGCGCCCGAAGACTGGGAGGACGGCGTCGCCTTCCGCGTGCTGGCGGATCACGCGCGGGCCGTGGCCTTCCTGCTCGCCGACGGCGTCTTCCCCTCGAACGAGAAGCGGGGCTACGTGCTGCGCCGGATCCTGCGCCGGGCCGTCCGGCACTATTGGCTGCTCGGCCGGCGCGACCCGCTCCTGCACGACCTCGTCGGCGTCGTGGCGGACCGCATGTCGGCCACCTTCCCCGAGTTGGAGGCGAGGCGGGAACACCTGCTCTCCACGACGCGGGCGGAGGAGGAACTCTTCCTCTCGACCATCGAGGGCGGCATGCGCGAGATCGACCGCGCCATGCCGGAGGGAGGCTCGGGCACGGTCGCCGGCGACGTCGCCTTCAAGCTCAAGGACACCTACGGCATCCCCGAGGACCTCACCGGCCTCATCGCCCGCGAACGCGGCTACGGCGTGGACTGGCAGGGCTTCGACGAGGCGCTCGAGGCCCAGCGCACCCGTTCGCGCAACGTCACCGAGTTGAAGGGCGGCTTCAGCGCCGCCGTCGGGTTCGGGGGCGGCATCACGATCATCCCGTCCAGCGGGGATGCGACACAGGAATTCGTGGGATACGGGGACCTCGAGATCGAGACGGACTGCCGCCGCTGGGCAGCGGACGGGCGGCACGCGTTCCTGCTCGAGCGGAACCCCTTCTACCTGGAGAGCGGGGGCCAGGTCTCCGATACCGGGCGCGTCGCCGGGGATGGGTGGGCCGTCGACATCTCCGAGGTCTGGGACGACGGCGGCCGGACCGTGGTCGCGGGCGCGCTCGCCGAAGGCGCGCTGTCCGAAGCCGAGGGGGTCGAGGACACGGTGCTCGCGCAGGTGGATCCGTCGCGGCGCGAGACGGAACGGAATCACACGGCGACGCACCTGCTGCACGCCGCGCTCCGCAACCGGCTGGGCGAGCACGTGCAGCAGGCCGGATCGCTCGTGGCGCCGGACCGGCTGCGCTTCGACTTCAGCCACCGGGGTCCGCTGACGCCGGAGGAGCGGGCGGACATCGAAGCGGAGGTGACGGAGGCGATCCTCGGCAACCACGACGTCGACGCCTCGCAGCGGGACTACGACGAGGCGATCGCGGCCGGAGCCATGGCCCTGTTCGGAGAGAAATACGGGGACATCGTGCGCGTGATCGAGGTTCCGGGCCTCAGCCTGGAGCTGTGCGGCGGCACGCACGTCCGCACGACGGGCCAGGTCGGGACGTTCCGGATTGTGTCCGAGACGGGCGTCGCGGCGGGGATCCGGCGCATCGAGGCGGTGACGGGGCAGGGGGCCTACCGGCGCGAGCTGGAGCGGGACCGGCTCCTCGCGGAACTGGCGGCCCGGCTGCGCTGCCAGCCCGCGGACCTGGCGCTCCGCATGGACCGCCTCCTCGAGGAACGCGACGCGCTCGCCGAAGAAGTTCGGGGACAGCGGGGAGATGCGGCGGAGCGGCAGTTGGAGACGCTGCTCGCGGGCGCCGCGGGCGCGGCCGACGCGAACGGCGCCCGCTTCGTGTCCGGGCGCCTGGAGGTGCCCGCGGGCACGGACCTCGGAGCGCTCGGCGATCGCCTGCGCGGTGGGATGGGGTCCGGCGCGGCCGTCGTTCACGTCGTGTTCGAGGACGAGGACCGCCACGCCTTCATCTCCGTCGTCTCGGACGACCTCATCCGGCTCGGCGTGAAAGCGGGAGACCTCGTCCGCGTGTCGAGCCGCGCGACGGGTTCCGGCGGCGGCGGCGGCGCGCGCTTCGCGCAGGGCGGCGTGGGCGACCCCTCGCGAACGGAGGACGGGCTCGGAGCGGCCCGGGCCTGGGCGTCCGAGCGGGTGCCTGCCCTGTCCGGTGGCTGACGTGCCGGCCGAACCCGGCCCCCTCACGCTCGAGACCTGGCTCGCCCGGCGGCTCGAGACCGCGCCGCCAGAGTTGGCGGAAGCTGTGTGGCCGCTGGTGCGAGAGCGCCTGGCCGACGGCGAGGATGGACTCGTCCAGGCGGCGCTCGCTGCGCTGGAGAACGCAACGGAGGGCGAGGCGACCCGCGCCGAGGCGGTGACCCTGCTCGCCGCGGACGCGATCCTCACCTACGCCCTCGAGGCGGCGGCGGATCCGGCCCTTGGAGGGAGCGCCGCGCGGGCGAGCCGACTCGCCGAGCGGGCGGGTCCGGGCGGGCTGATCGGCGAACGATTCAACGACGATTCCACCACGATTCCACCATGAGGAGGAGATGACGGAATGACAGCGACGGTGCCGGGGTTGCCCGGCCTCGCGGGCAAGCGCGTGCTCGTCACCGGAGGTTCGCGCGGGATCGGACGCGCCACCGTGCGGTGTCTGGCGGCGTCGGGCGCATCCGTCGGCATCGCCTACTACCGAGCGGAGGCCGAGGGGCGGCAGGCGGTCGAGGAGGCGAACGCGCTCGCCCCGGACGGGCGCCACTGGTGCGCCGGCGCGGACCTCGCCGACCCCGCGGAGTGCCGGACGCTGTTCGAGCGCGCCGACGCCGAGTTCGGCGGACTGGACGGGTTCGTCGGCAACGCCGGCATCTGGAACGTGGACCCGCGGCCGATCGAGTCGCTCGAGGCGGACGAGTGGCGGCACATGATCGAGACGAACCTCACGTCGATCTACGCAAGCACGCGCGAGGCGGCGCGTCGCATGGACGCGGACGGGAGGATCGTCCTCGTCTCCTCCACCGCGTCCCAGCGGGGCGAGGCGGAGCACAGCCACTACGCCGCGTCCAAGGGAGCGATCAACGCCTTCTGCAAGTCGGTCGCGACCGAACTCGGCCCGCGGTCGATCAACGTGAACGCCGTCGCCCCCGGCTGGGTCGACACGGACATGTCCTCGCCGGCGCTCCAGGGCGAGGCCGGGCGCGCCGCGCTGGCCCTCATTCCGCTCGGCCGCGTCGCCACGGCCGAGGACATCGCGGGGCCCATCTGCTTCCTCCTCTCCGACGCGGCCCGGCACATCACGGGAGAGATCCTGAACGTGAACGGCGGCAGCGTGCTGTGCGGCTGAGCGTGCCGTGAGGCCGATCGATCCGGGCCGATTCTCCCCCCCGCCCGGGTTCTCCCGCACCGCGGAGAAGCTCGAGGCCGCGGGTTTCGAGGCCTGGGCCGTGGGCGGCGCGATCCGCGACGCCTACGTCGCCCAGATCGGAAGCACGCCCGGGGTCGAGCCGGGCTGGGAAGACCTGACGACGAACGCGCGGCCCGATGACGTCATGCGCCTCTTCCGGCGCACGGTCCCGGTCGGCGTGTCGCACGGCACCGTGAAGGTCCTCGACGGGGACGACGGGTACGAGGTGACGACCTTCCGGCGCGATGTCGAGACCGATGGCCGCCACGCGCGGGTGGCCTTCGCCGATTCCATCGAGGAGGACCTGAGCCGCCGGGATTTCACGGTGAACGCGATCGCCTGGCGGCCCGCCTCCGACGAAGTGCGCGACGAGTGGGGCGGCGCGGAGGACATCGAGGACGGGATCCTGCGCGCCGTGGGAGAGCCCGAAGCACGCTTCCGGGAGGACTACCTGCGCATCCTGCGCGGCTTCCGGTTCGCGGGACGCTTCGAGTGGGCCGTGGAGCCGCGCACGGACGAGGCGATGCGGGAGGCCGTGGACGGCCTGGCCGGGCTGTCGGCCGAGCGCGTGCGCGAGGAACTGCTCAAGGTCATGGCGGACCCGAAGCCCTCGGCCGCGCTCGACCTGTACGCGGACTGCGGGGCGCTGGGCCACTGGTACCCGGAGCTGCTCGGGCTCGCGGCCGACGGCGACGCGTGGAAGTCCGCGCTCGGCGCCGTGGATGCGGCCCCGGCGCAGGCCGCCAACGTGCGCGTGGCGAGCCTGCTCGTGTGCACGTCGGAAACGCCCGAGGGGCGGGCCGAAGCCGCCGAGTCGCTGCTGGCCCGGCTCAAGTTTTCCAACGCGGACCGGCGCCGCGTCGCGCGGCTCGCGCGGCTGTACCTCCCCTTCGTCGGGGCGCTGGACTCCGCCGCGGAGCACCGGCGCTGGCTCGCCGCGGTCGGCGACGCGTGGGAGGACCTGTTCGAGCTGCACTTCGCTGTCGCCCGCGCCGCCGGAGAGGCGCGGGCGGAGCGCTACCTGGACGCGACCCGCGAGCGCGTGCGCGAAGAGCGCGAGGGCAACCCGGCGCTCGACCTGGCGGGTCTCGCGGTCAAGGGGGACGACCTCCTCGCGCTCGGCATGTCGCCCGGTCCGCTCGTGCGGCTGCTGCTGGAGGAGTTGCTCGAACAGGTCATCGAGGACCCCGGCCGCAACGAGCGCGAGACCCTGCTCGAAGAGGCCCGCCGGCTGATCGAAATCGGCGCGCTCGCGGAAGCGTCGCGCCCGCCCGACGCCGATGACTGACGAGCCCAGCCTGTTCCCCGGCATGGAACCGCCCGCCGAACCGCGAGCCGAACCGCGCGCCGAGTCCGCCGACGCCCGCGGGCCGGACGCCCATTCACCGCTCGCCGCCCGCATGCGGCCCCGGACGCTCGAGGAGTTCGTCGGACAGCCGAAGCTCGTCGGCGAGGGCCGGCCCCTGCGCCAACTCATCGAGACCGGCCGCGTCCCGAGCCTCATCTTCTGGGGTCCGCCCGGCACGGGCAAAACGACTCTCGCCGGGATGCTGGCCGGTCGCATGGAAGCCGCGTTCGTCCCCTTCTCCGCCGTGACCGACGGGATCCCCCGCGTACGCCGCGTGCTGGAGGAGGCGAAGGCGCGCCGCGCCGCCACCCGCCGCGGCACCGTCCTCTTCGTCGATGAGATCCACCGCTTCAACCGGGCCCAGCAGGATGCCCTCCTCCCGCACGTCGAGCGCGGCGCCGTCACCCTCATCGGGGCCACGACGGAGAACCCCAGCTTCGAGGTCGTCGGCCCGCTCCTCTCCCGCACCCGCGTCTTCGTCCTCGAGCCGCTGGCGCCGGAAGACGTCGCGGAGATCTGCGCCCGCGCGCTGCGGGACGGGGAGCGCGGACTCGGCGCCACGGGCCTCGACATCGACGAGGACGCCCTCACCCGGCTCGGGACCGAGTCGGACGGGGACGCCCGCCGCGCCCTCAACGCGCTCGAGACGGCGGCGGACCTGGCCGCGGCGGACGGCGTCCCCGCGATCTCCGTGGATCACGTGGCGGCGGCGCTGCAGAAGCGGTTCGCACGCTACGACAAGTCGGGCGAGGAGCACTTCAACCTCATCTCCGCCCTGCACAAGGCCGTGCGCGGCTCGGACGCGGACGCCGCGCTCTACTGGCTCGCGCGGATGCTGGATGGCGGCGAGGACCCCATGTACCTGGCGCGGCGCATCGTGCGCATGGCCGCCGAGGACATCGGACTCGCGGATCCCGGCGCGCTCGCGGTCACGATCGCGGCGCGGGACGCGTACCACTTTCTCGGCAGCCCGGAGGGGGACTTAGCGCTGGCCCAGGCGGTCACCTACCTGGCGCTCGCCCCGAAATCGAACGCGGTCTACCGCGGTTTCGGCGGCGCCGCCCGCGCGGCGCGCGAAACGCCCGCCGAGCCCGTCCCGTTCCATATTCGGAACGCGCTCACGCGGCTCATGAAGGAACTCGGCTACGGATCGGGGTATCGCTACGATCACGACGAGGAAGACGGCGTGGCGGCCCAGTCCTACCTTCCGGATTCGCTGCGCGGGAGCCGCTGGTATCATCCGGTGGCGCGCGGCTGGGAGGCGGAGGCGAGACGCAGGCTCGACGCAATTCGCGCCAGCCGGACGCGGGCGGCGGGCGCCGAGACGACGGAGGAGAAGCGATCGAAACCGTGAAGTCGGACGAGGTGGCGGAGCGCGCGGTGCTCGTGGGCGCGCCGCCGCCCGACATGTCCCAGGAGACGGTGGACGAACACCTCGAGGAACTCGCCCGCCTCGCGGGGACGGCGGGAGCCGATGTCCGGGGTGCGGTCGTCCAGCGTCTGCGCAGGCCGAACGCCTCGACCTTCATCGGCAAGGGGAAGGTCGAACGCCTCGCACAGGCGCTCCGGGAGCACGACGCGACGCTCGCCATCTTCGACGAGGAACTCACGCCGGCCCAGGGCGCGAATCTCGAGACGGCGCTCGGCGTGCGCGCGCTCGACCGCACCGAACTCATCCTCGACATCTTCGCGCTCCGGGCCCGGACGTCGGAAGCGAAGCTCCAGGTGGAACTCGCCCAGCTTCAGTACCTGCGGACGCGGCTCAAGCGGATGTGGACCCACCTCTCCCGCGAGGGCGGCGGCATCGGCGCGCGCGGCCCCGGCGAGCAGCAGATCGAGACCGACCGACGGCTCATCGACCGGCGCCTGGCCCGGCTGCGGCGCAAGCTCGACCACATCGCGCGGGCGCGGGTCACGCAGCGCCGGGCGCGGAGCGAGCAGTTCACCGTGGCGCTCACGGGCTACACGAACGCGGGCAAGTCCTCCATCCTGCGCGCGCTCTCGGGCTCGGACGTCTTCGTCGAGGACCGGCTGTTCGCGACGGTGGACTCGGCGACCCGGGTTTGCGATCTGGAAGGTCCGGGCCCGATCCTCCTCACCGACACGGTCGGGTTCATCCGGAAGCTGCCGCATCATCTCGTGGCGTCCTTCCGGGCAACGATGGAGGAACTCGCGGAGTCCGACCTCCTGCTGCACGTGATCGACGCCTCGTCGCCGAGCCGGGACGAGCAGCGCGAGGCCGTGGAAGAGGTGCTGGCGGAGGCCGGTGTGGCGGACCGCCCCGTGATCGAGGTCTTCAACAAGGTCGACCGGCTCACGCACGAGGAGGAGCGGGCGCTGCGCGAGCGGGCCGCGGCGGACGGACGGCCGCACGTGCTGACCTCGATCATGGAGGAGGGCGGGCTGCAGCCGTTGCGCGAGGCGCTGCAGGCCGCGATGCGGGCCCGCCTCGAGACGGTGCGGGTGAGCCTGCCCGCCGGGGACGGCGCGCGGCTCGCGGAGGCGTATCGGGAGGGCGAGGTGCTGGAGCGCGCGTACGAAGCGGGGTGCGTGGTCATCGTGGCCCGCGTGCCCGCCGGAGTGGCCGGCCGCTGGCGCGAGAGCGGCCTGGTCGTGGAGCGGGCCGACGCCGCCTGAGCGGCGGGCCGTCTAGCCGATAACGGGAGCACAATCATGGCGAACAGCAGCTTCTCGCACCTGGTCGACTGCCGGCTGTGCGTGAACATCGATCACGTGGCGACCGTGCGGCAGGCGCGCGGCACGGACGAACCCGACCCGGTGCGGGCCGCCGTCCTCGCCGAACTCGGGGGCGCGAACGGGATCACCGTGCACCTCCGCGAGGACCGCCGGCACATCCAGGACCGCGACGTGGAACTCCTGCTGCAGACCGTCCGCACCTTCGTAAACCTCGAACTCGCGGCCGAGGAAGAGGTGCTCGCCCTCGCCGAACGGTGGCGGCCGGCCCAGGCCACGCTCGTCCCCGAGAAGAGGGAGGAACTGACGACGGAGGGCGGGCTGGACCTGTCCGTCGATCCGGCGCGCATCGCCGCCGCCGTGGCCCGGCTCCAGGACGCCGGGATCCGCACGTCGCTCTTCATCGACCCCGATCCCGCCTCCGTCGACGCTTCGGCTGAGTCGGGCGCGGCGGCGATCGAACTTCACACCGGCGAATACGCCAACGCGCCGGACCAGGCGGCCGCCGACCGCGAACTCTCCCGGCTGGAGGAGGCGGCGATGCGGGCCGAAGCCGCCGGCCTCGGCGTGCACGCCGGACACGGGCTCACCTACGAAAACGTCCAGCCGGTGGCGGCGATCCCGGAGTGCGAGGAACTCAACATCGGCCACTCGATCGTGAGCCGCTCCGTGCTCGTGGGGATCGAGCGCGCGGTGCTTGAGATGTCGGACCTCGTGCGCGAGGCGCGCGGGTGAGAGGCCGTCTCACAGTCCTCATCGGCGTACTCGTCTCCGTCGCGCTCCTCATCTGGGCGCTGCGGGGCGTCTCGGCGGCCGAACTCCTGCGACACCTGGGCGAAGCGAACGTCTGGCTGCTGATCGCCGCGACGGTCGTGGCCACGCTCACCTTCAACCTCCGCGCGATCCGGTGGGACATCCTCCTCCGCGCCTCGAACGGACACCTGCCGTTCGGGTCGCGCTACGCGGCCGTGTGCATCGGCTTCATGGCGAACAACGTCCTGCCGGGCCGGCTCGGTGAGTTCGCCCGCGCCTACTCCCTGTCGCAGATCACCCCGGTGCCCCTGACCGCCGCCCTGGCCTCGCTTGTCGTGGAGCGCCTGCTCGACGCGATCGTGCTCATGGTGTTCCTCGTCCCCGCCTTCTTCATCGTCGGGGTCGACGAAGCCGCCTCCGGGACGCTGCGGGACCTGTTCACCGTGGGCGTCGTCCTCGTCTCCGCGAGCCTGCTGGGGCTCGCCCTCCTCGTCCGCTCGCCGAACCGCTTCCTCCGGCTCGCGGCCAAGTGGTCCCACCGGGTCGCGCCCGACCGCGTCGCCGGCCGCATCATGGACATTCTGTCCGCCTTCGTGGACGGCCTCGGGGCGCTGCGCCACGCGCACGTCTTCGCCCGCGCGATGCTGTGGTCGTTCGCCGTCTGGGCCTGGAACGCCGTCTCGTTCTACCTCGGGTTCCTCGCCTTCGGCATCATCGGGCCCGGGTTCCTCGGCGCGCTCGTCCTCCAGACCACGATCGGCTTCGCCGTCGCGATCCCGTCCACGCCGGGGTTCTTCGGACCGTTCGAGACCGCGGCGCGCGTCGCGCTCGAACTCCACCACATCGAGCCCGCGAGGATCATCAGCTTCGCCGCGGGCTACCACATCCTCACCTTCCTGCCCATCACGGTGCTGGGGATCTGGTACATGCGGCGCCTCGGGATCAGCCGCCGCGAACTGGGCCGGAGCGAGGCCCGGGCGCCGGAGCCCTCGGAGTGACGGCCCCCGCGGGGAAGGGGACGGGCGCCGGGGGGATCGGGACGGCCGAGGCGCACGCGAAAGTCAACCTGCGCCTGCGCGTGTTCGCCCGGGACGAAACGGGCTTCCACGGCGTCGAGACCGTGCTCGCCCGCACGAGCCTGTCCGACACCGTGACCCTCTCCGCGGCAGAGACCGCGCGCGGCGTCACCCTCTCCGTTGACGGGCCGCTCGCCGAAGGCGTACCGGACGGTCCCGACAACCTGTGCCGGCAGGCGGCGGAACGTTTCCTGGCCCGCGCGTTCGGGAAGCGGGGGCGGCCCGCCGTCCACATCCGCCTCACGAAGCGGATTCCCATGGGGAGCGGGCTCGGCGGCGGGAGCGCGGACGCGGGCGCGACGCTGCGCCTGCTCGCCGCCCGCTGGCCCCGCCTGGAGACGCGAGAACTCGTGGAACTCGCCGGCGAGATCGGCAGCGACGTGCCCTTCGCGCTCCTCGGCGTGCCGATGGCGCTCGGCTGGGAGCGCGGCCGCCGGCTCCTCCCGCTCCGCCCGCCCCGCCCCCGTCCCGCGCTGCTCGTCTGCCCCCCGATCCACGTTTCCACGCCCGAGGCGTACGACTGGCTCGGCCGCACGGACGAGGACGCCGGCGCCGCCTCCGTGCTCCCCGGCGCCACGCGGCTGGCGGAGTGGGACTCGCTCGAACGCCTGGCCCGCAACGACCTCGAAGCGCCCGTCCTCGCCCGGCACCCGGAACTGTCCGAACTCCTCGCCCGGCTGCGCTCCTGCGACCCGGCCCTGGCCGCGATGACCGGATCCGGCTCGACCCTGTTCGCGATCTTCCGCGACGAGCCCGCCCGCGCCCGCGCCCGCCAAACCCTCGCC
>VXOJ01000060.1 GCA_009840115.1 Gemmatimonadales bacterium
CTCCCGGACTTCCGCCGCCCCCGCCTCCGCCAGCGCCCGCGCGTTCGTCAGTTGGTGCCCCCCGGCCGAGGTCGGGAGCGGCACGAGCACGGCGGGCCGGCCCGCGGCGCACAACTCGGCCAGCGACATCGCGCCCGACCGGCACAGCGCAAGCGTCACCCCACCCAACTGCCGTCCGAGGTCATCGATGTAGGGCACGACGCGCACGCGGTCCGCGAAGGGAAGCTCCGACGTGCGCGCGGAGAGTTCGGCGGCGTGGGCCGGTCCGGCGATCCACACGACCGAGACTCCGTCCGGCCACGCCGCGGCATCCCGCGCCGCCCACTCCAGGTCTCGCAGAAAGGCGCGGTTGAGGCCGAGCGCCCCCTGGCTCCCGCCGAAAACGAGGAGGTTCCGGCCCCGCGGCCAATCGAAGCGGGCCGGAGTCGAGCTTCCCGAACCGTTGGGGGCCGCCGCGCCGTCCGCCCCGGGCGCGACGGGGTTTCCCAGCGCGCTCAGGCGCGTGCGGCCCCCGACCCGGAGCCGGGCTTCGGCCTCCGGGTATCCGAGGTGGATCTGGTCGACGGCCGGCGCGAACAGGCGCGTCACAAGCCCGGGCGCCGCGTTCTGTTCCTGGATCGCCGCCGGGACTCCGTGCAGCCGCGCTCCCGCGAGCGCGGGTCCCGCCACATATCCCCCCGTGCCCACGACGAGCCGCGGATCAAAG
Source organism: Gemmatimonadales bacterium (assembly GCA_009840115.1). Classification (GTDB taxonomy): domain Bacteria; phylum Gemmatimonadota; class Gemmatimonadetes; order Palauibacterales; family Palauibacteraceae; genus Palauibacter; species Palauibacter irciniicola. Next base: position 707 of record VXOJ01000060.1, read on the forward strand.
TCCCGGAAGGCGCGCCGCACGCCGGCCATCACGGTCGGAGCCGACGCGAACAGCCGCCAGTTTCGCCATGGCCGCTGCCGGTACAGCGGTTGCAGCGGCAGCAGCCGGAACTCGTATCCGGCGTCGGGCAGCACGCGAGCCTCCAACCCCCGCCGGCCGCCCAGGAACACGCATTCGACTTCGGGGGCCAGCCGACCGAAGGCCGCGGCCAGGTTCAGGGCGGGGTACAGGTGGCCGCCCGTGCCGCCTCCCGCGAGCAGGATACGAGGCGACGCCATGCGTCAGCATCTCCGCCGCGAGGCCACGTTGATCAGGATGCCCGTGACGCCGAGCGCGATGACGAGCCCCGTACCGCCGGAACTGATGAAGGGGAGGCTCACACCCGTCGTGGGCAGCAGCCCCATCGTGATGCCGATGTGGCCGAACGCCCCGATGGCGACGATCGCGGTGAGCCCGGTCGCAATCAGGCGCCCGAACAGGTCCGGGGCGGACTTCGCGATCCGAAGTCCGAGGTGCGTCCACATCAGGAAGAGGAGGAGCATCGTCACCGCGCCCACGAACCCCCACTCCTCCGCGATGATCGGATAGATGAAATCGTTCTGCGCTTCGGGCAGGTAGTGGAGTTTCTGCGTGCTCTCACCATAGCCCGCGCCCAGAATCCCGCCCGAACCGATCGCGATCTGCGCCTGCTGCAACTGGTAGCCGGCACCGGAAGTGTCCGCCTCGGGATTGAGAAACGCGAGGATCCGCGTGAGCTGGTAGCTGTTCGAGCGCACGAGCCACCACACCCCCGCGCCGATGGGCAGCGCGAGAAGGAGGAAATGCCGGATGCGCATCCCCGCGACGAAGAGCACGGTCGCCGCCAGCGCGGCCGTGATCAGCGTCGCCGACAGGTGCGGCTCCGCGGCGATGAGGACGAGCAGCGGGCCGAGGACGAGGAGGAACGGGAGCACTCCGCTCAGGAAGCTGCCGAGGTTCCGTTGCTTGCGAACGGCGAGCGCGGCCGTCCAGAAGACGACCGCCACCTTGGCCAGTTCGGAGGGCTGGAAGGTCGCGGGTCCGAGCATCAGCCAGCGGCGGGACCCGTTCCGGACGGGCGCGATGTCCGTCGTGAAGGGGAGGATCATGACGACGAGAAGCACCCCAGTCACCCCGAGGATCGGCCACGCGTACCGGCGGTAGGTGCGATAGTCGATGAAGGCGGCCACGATCAGCGCCACGAGACCGACGGCGGCGCGGGCCAGTTGGCTCATCAGCACGTGGTTCCCCGGCAGGCCGCTCTGCTGCGCCGCGAAGGAACTCGCGGAATAGACGGAGAGGAGCCCGAACACGACGAGAACCAGCGTGACCCCGATGAGCGCATTTCGCACCCACGCCGGCGAGCCGGCGAACTCCTGAACGCGCGGGAGTTCCCGCGAGATGGCGTGGTCCGTCACGTCGCCGGCTCCGAGGCCGCGCCTTCGTACGATTCGCGGACACACTGTTCGAAGGTCCGGCCCCGCTTCCGGTAATCCGGGAACATGTCGTAGCTGGAGCAGGCCGGAGAGAAGAGGACGACGTCGCCGGGATGGGCGGCCTCGCGCGCGAGACCCACGAGCTGCGGGAACCCGCGGGCGACCTCGACCGGCGCCACATCGCCCAGTTCCCGGACGATCTGCGGCGCGGCTTCTCCGAACGCGATCAGCGCCCGCGCGTTCTCGCTCAGCGCGGGCGCGAGCGACCGGTAGGACTCGCCCTTGTGCCGGCCTCCCAGGAGCGCCACGAGGGGCCGGTCGAAGGCGTTGAGGGCGACGCGGGTCGCGGAGACGTTCGTTCCCTTGGAATCGTTGATCCACAGGACGCCGTCGAACTCGCCCACCCGCTGGAGGCGATGAGGGAGCCCCTGGAAGGAAGCGAGCCCGGCTCCGATCGCCGCGGCCTCGCATCCGGCGAGCGCCGCCCCGAGACCCGCCAGGAGCGCGTTCATGACGTTATGGACGCCGACCAGTTGGAGTTCGGCGGCCGCGATCCACGGCTCCGGCGCCCCGCCGGCCTCGAGACGCTGGACCAGGTTGCCGGCTTCATCCCGCCATGCGCCCGGCTCCCCGCGCGGCTCGATGGAAGCGAGGTAGCGGCGCCCGGCGGCCGGTTCCGCCATGGCGAGCACCGCGTCGTCATCGCCGTTCAGGACCCAGCGGCTGTCCTCATCGGCGTTCGCGAACAGCCGCGCCTTGTCCTCGTAGTAGCGCTCGAGACTCGGATACCAGTCGAGGTGGTCCGCGGCGAGGTTCACGAGGACCCCGATCTCGGGCCGGAACGCCTGGAGATCGGCGAGCTGAAAGGAACTCAATTCGACCACGAGCCAGTCCGGCTGCCGTTTCATCAGCGGAATCTCGGAGAGCGGGCGGCCGATGTTCCCCGCGGTGAGCGCGTCCACGCCGGCCTGCTGCAGCAGGTGCCCGCAGAGCGCCGTCGTCGTCGTCTTGCCGTTCGTTCCCGTGATGCCGATGACCCGCGAGCGGAGGTGGCGATAGGCGACCTCGATTTCGGCCACGGTGGGCACTCCGGCTTCCGCCACGGTGCGCCGGATCTCGGCGGTCGGCGAGATTCCCGGGCTCGTCACGACGAGATCCGCGTTCAGGATGCGCTCCACGTCGTGTCGACCCACCTCCGCGTCGATGCCCTCGGCGGCGAGGGCCGCCACGGCCTCGCGCTGCCGCGGACCCTCGAACGCGTCGCTCGCGTACACGTCCGCCCCGAGTGCGTGCAGGAGCCGGGCGGCCGCCGTCCCGGACACCCCGAGTCCGAGGACGGCCACGGGCTCGCCGGGCCCGAAGAGCGGAGGACGGCGGTCGTCGGCCATCAGCGGATCTTGAGCGTCGCGAGGCCGACGAGCGCGCAGATGACGCCAACGATGTAGAAACGCGTGACGACCTGCGTCTCGGGCCAGCCGAGTTTCTCGAAGTGGTGATGGAGCGGTGCCATGCGCAGAAGGCGGCGGCCCTCGCCCCACCGACGGCGGCTGAACTTGAACCATCCGGTCTGGAAGATCACGGACAACCCTTCGAGGACGAACACGCCCCCGACGATGACGAGGAGGAACTCCGACTTGAGGAGCACGGCGACGGCGCCGATCGCGCCTCCGAGCGCCAGCGCCCCGGTGTCGCCCATGATGACCTGCGCCGGATGGGCGTTGAACCAGAGGAAACCGATCGCCGCGCCCGCCAGCGCGGCGCAGAACACCGACAGTTCCCCGGCTCCCTCCAGGTACAGGACGCCGAGATACGCCGATGTGTCCACCCGGCCGATCGCGTAGGCGAAGGCGCCGAAGGTGAGGGCGGCGATCGCCGCGAGTCCGGTAGCCAGCCCGTCGAGACCATCCGTCAGGTTCACGGTGTTCGCGCTTCCGGCCACGACGATGGCCACGAACAGCGGAAAGATCGCCGGAGCGAGGACGACGGTCAGGTCCTTGAAGAACGGGAGCATCGTCTGCGTCGCCCCGTAGGCGGAGAGGGGCTGCCAGAGGAGGAACCCGCCGAGCGCCAGACCGAGCACGAACTGCCAGATGAGCTTGTACCGCGCGATCAGGCCCCGCGAGTGGCGGCGCACGATCTTCAGGTAGTCGTCCATGAAGCCGATCGCGCCCATCCAGGCGGTGACGACGACGGCGACCCACACGTACGTGTTGTCCAGGCGTGCCCAGAGGAGGGTGGGCAGGAGACAGGCGGTGAGGATGATGATGCCGCCCATGGTCGGGGTGCCCGCCTTCACAAGGTGCGTGGCCGGCCCGTCGGCCCGCACGATCTGGCCGATGCCGTGCTTCCGGAGTCGGCGGATCACCCCCGGCCCGATGATGAACGCGGTGAGGAGGGCCGTCACCATGGCGCCGGCCGCGCGGAACGAGATGTACTGGAACACGTTGAACAGGATGTGCTGGTCCGCGAGCGGGAAGAGAAAGCGGTAGAGCATCAGGCGCCCCCTCCGAAACGGGCTTCCAGTGCCTCGATGACCCGCTCGAGCCGGGCGCCGCGCGAACCCTTCACGAGCACGACCTCATCTCCTTCCAGGGCGTCCGCGAACGGGCGCACGGCCGCTTCGGGGTCCTCCTCCCGGATCAGGGCGTGACCGTGCACGCCGTCGAACGGCGCGTCGCAGAACAGGCCCGTGGCGGCGATGACGTCGAACCCCGCGGCCCGCATCTCGTCGCCGATCTCGCGGTGCGCCTTCGCCTCCTGGCGGCCGAGTTCGAGCATGGAGCCCGCGAACACGGCGCGGCGGCGGCCCGGGAGCAGATCGCGGGTCTGGGCGATCGCCGCCCGGAACGAGTCCGGGTTGGCGTTGTAGCAGTCGGCCAGCACCGTCAGGCGCCCGATGCGGCGTAGCGCGCCGCGCAGGCCGAGCGGTTCGTAGCGCGACAGCCCCCGGGCAGCCGCGTCGGACGGCACGTTCAGCGATTCCGCCAGCGCCGCCGCGATCAGCGCGTCCCGCAGGTGATGCTCGCCGCCCACGTCCAGCGCGACGCGAGTTCCGCCGCGGTGGAATTCGATCCGGTCCGCTTCGACCGTGTACGCCTCGGGCGCGAAGCCGGCCCCCGGTCCGAAGCCGGCCACGATCGCGTCGGGCCGGTGGGCCCGGGCGGCCTCCGCGAGGACTGCGGGTTCCTCCCCGACGATGAGCGCGCCACGGCCCGAGGCGCCGCGCGCCAGCGCCATCTTTTCCCGCAGCACGCCATCGACATCGCCGAAACACTCGAGGTGCGCGGAGCCGACGGTCGTGATGATGACGTGATCGGGCCGGGCGATCTCCGCCAGCCGGGCGATCTCCCCGGGCTCGCTCGCGCCCACTTCCAGGACCCAGACGTCCGCATCGGGAGGGGCGCGCAGGATCGTGAGGGGGAGCCCCACCTGGCTGTTGTAGTTCCCCTCGGTGCGGTATGCGCGGCGGGATTCGGAGAGGGCGCAGGCGATCATCTCCTTCACGGTCGTCTTGCCCGAACTGCCCGTGATCGCCACGACCGTGGCGCCGGACTCGCGCCGCGCCCGGGCCGCGAGATCGCCGAGTGCCCTCAGAGGATCGGCGACGCCGAAGTACTCCATCCCCAGCGACGGATCTTCCCGTCCGGCGCGCACCAGCGCGCCCGGCGCGCCCCGGTCCGCCGCCTGGGGGAGGAAATCGGCGGCATCGTGCCGCGCCCCGGCGAGCGCGACGAACAGCTCGCCGGGCTTCAGCGTCCTCGAATCGCACGATATGCCGGTGTACGCCCGCTCTCCGACGCCGTTGGTGGCCCCGGCGCGGAGGCCGAGCGCCGCCCGAATCCAGTCCGAGCGTAGCGCCGGGGCCTGCGTGGTGGCCGTCACGCGGGCCCTCCGCCGAGCCCGGATGCGCCGGGAAGGGCCGGGAGGAGATCCTCCACGATCCGGCGCTCGTCGAACGGCAGCCGCTTCCCACCGATGACCTGGTACGTCTCGTGCCCCTTGCCGAGGAGCGCGACCGCGTCGGCCGGCCCGGCCTCGGCGAGTCCGCGCGCGATCGCCGCTCGTCGGTCGACCACGATCTCGTAGCTGTCCGGAGGGAGCCCGACGACCATCTGACGGCAGATCTCGGACGGATCCTCCGACCGGGGGTTGTCGCTCGTGACGATGGCGACATCCGCAAGGCGGGCCAGGATGCTCCCCATCTGCGGCCGCTTGCCGGGGTCCCGGTCGCCGCCGCAGCCGAGGAGGGCGATGACCCGGCCCGGCACGATCTCCCGCAACGACGACAGTGCCCGCTCGCACGAATCCGGGTTGTGCGCGAAATCGCGGATGACGAGAACCGGCTCTCGCGAGAGCACTTCCATGCGGCCGGGCACCGGCGGCGCCGCCGAGAGCCGCGCGGCGATCCGTTCGAGCGGCACGCCGAGGCCCCGGGCGATGGCGGCGGCCGCGAGGGCGTTCCGCACGTTGAACTCGGCGGGAAGCGGAAGCGACACGTCGGCGGCCTCCCCCGGCGCGCGCAGCGTGAAGTGCGCGCCCGCCGGGTGAAGGACGAGTCGATCCGGCCACAGATCGGCCGTCGACTCGAAGCCGTAGCGGAGCGTCGTGGCGTTCGGCGGCGCGACCTCCTTCCAGGCGGGTTCGTCGTCGTTCACCGCGCAGACGCCCTCCGGCACGAGCAGGTCGAGCAGGCGCAGCTTGGCCGCCCGATACGCTTCCAGGTCCGGATGGTATTCGAGGTGTTCGCGGCTGAAGCTCGTGAAGCCCACGGCATCGAACGAGCAACCATCGGCGCGGCGCTGGTCGAGCGCGTGCGACGAAACCTCGAGCACGGCCGCCTCGGCGCCGCTCGCCCGCAGGGCGGCGAGTTCGAGGGCCAGGTCGATCGGATCGGGGGTCGTCAGCCCCGGGGCGCCGATCCTGCCGTCGACGGACACGGTGCCCAGGGTGCCCAACGCCGCGGCGGGTCCCACGTCGTCCAGAATCCAGCGCGTAAGCCAGGCGGTGGTCGACTTCCCGTTGGTTCCCGTGATGCCGACGAGGCGGAGCGCGTCGCCGGGGTCGCCGGTGAAGAGGGCGGCGAGATGGGACACGGCCGAGCGGGAATCGCGGACGGCCAGTTGCGGGAGGTCGACATCGATGACGCGCTCGACCACGGCGGCGCCGGCCCCGGCGTGCTGCGCGGCCTCGACGAACGCGTGGCCATCGACCCGCGTGCCCGGAATCGCGCAGAAGAGGTCGCCGGCGCCGACCCGCCGGGAGTCCGAACGCAACGCGGGAAACTCCGCGGGAGGCACCCCTCCCCACCGCGGCTCGAGACCCGCTTCGTCGAGCCTGCGCTCGACCTGTCGATTCGTCCTTGTCTGCTGCGGCAAAGTCCGGTGGTCAGCCTCCCTCCAGTCTTGTATCCCCGAGACCCGCCGTGGTTCGCCGGGCTATCTCAGAACGACGGTCGCACCCCGGGACAGCTCGCTCCCGGGGGCGGGGCTCTGTCCCGCGACGCTCCCCTGTCCGCGCCATTCCACGCGGAGGCCGAGCGCGTGCAGGCGCGCGACGGCCGCCCGCGCCGACAACCCCGCCAGGTCCGGCAGCGCGACGACGCCTCGCGCGTTCGCGTCGGGCCCGTTGGCCGTGCCGGCCGCGCCCGTCCCGCTGGAGGCGAAGATGACGGCTCCCTCCGGCGTGCCGGCCGCAGATCCGCCGGACCACGGCCGGGGACGGGCGTCGGAGACGACGAGCCGCGGGTCCACCTGCACGCCATCGGCGGCGAGCGCCGCCCGGAGGGTCGCCTGGCTCGTGGGCGCCGCGATCGCGCCCCCGTAGTAGACCCCGCCCTTCGGGTCTTCGAGGCGCGTGAGGATGACGATCCGCGGGTCATCCGCCGGCGCGAAGCCGATGAAGGAGGCGCGGTAGCGCCCGGGTGCGTAGCGGCCGTTCACGGCGAGGCGGGCCGTGCCCGTCTTTCCGGCCACCGCGAACCGCGCCATGCTCGCGAGCGTGCCGGTCCCGTCCCGGACGACCTCCTCCAGCACGCCGCGCACCGCCGCCGCCACTTCCTCGGATATGACGCGCCGCACGGGACTCGGGTCGAAGCGCTGCACGAGGCGCCCGAACGGGTCTCGTATCTCTCTCACGAGGCGCGGGCGCATCAGCACGCCGCCGTTCGCGATGGCGCCGTAGGCGATGGCGAGCTGCAGGGATGTGGCGGAGATCTCGTACCCGATCGCGTGCGACGCGGGGCTCAGCGAGGTCCACGACTCCGGCCGGCTGAGGCGCCCCGACGATTCGGACAGGTACCCCAGTTGCGTCCGCATGCCGAAACCGAAGTCCCGCAGGTAGCGGTGCTGGACCGAGGGCGTCAGGCGGGCGGACAGCTTCGCGGCCCCCACGTTGCTCGACCTGGAGATGATTCCGCGTACGCTGAGCGTGTCGTAACCGTGGACGTCCGAGATCACCCTCGCACCCATCCGCAGCCTGCCGTCCTCCACATCCACGATCTCGTCCAGATCGGCAACACCCTCGCTGAGGAGGGACGCGAGAAGGAACGGCTTCAGCGTGGAGCCGGGTTCGTACGGATCGCTGAGGCCCGAGATCCGGTCGACCGCTCCGTCGGTGCGTTCGCTCGCCAGCGCGAGGATCTCGCCGGTACGCGGGTCGAGGAGGACGATGTCGCCCCCGCCCGCGCCGGTCTTCGCGATCGCGCGCGCGAGTTCGTTCTCGGCGATCCGCTGCAGTTCGGCGTCGAGCGTGAGCACGACGTCGTGTCCGGGCACCGCCTCGACGACCTGTCCGCCGGGCGGACGGTACGCGTTGCGATGGCCGTCGAGCCGAACTTCGGCGCGTCCGGGCTCGCCGACCAGCCAGGCGTCGAGATCGGCCTCGAGGCCCGTTCCGCCCCGGCCATCGGACCCCACGGAACCGATGAGACGGCGGCCCATGCTGCGCGGGTATTCTCGCGCGGATCGGCTCTCGAAGTAGATCCCGCGTCCGATCGTCCGTTGGAGCCGCACACGCTCTTCGTCGCTCACGTCGCGCGCGACGAGAGACCAGCCGCCCCGGGCCTCCGCGATGGCGCTCCGACGCTCGGATGGGACGGGCACGACCGAAGCGACGGCCTCCATGGCCTCGGCCCGGTCCATGCGCAGTTCGTCCACGGCGAGGAACGCCTGGTATCGCGTGTCGGGCGCCGCGAGGACGCGGCCGCGGCGATCCAGGATCCGCCCGCGCACCGCGGGCAACAACTCCCACTCCGCGCTCTGCGCGACCTGCCTCGCGCGATGCGCGTCGCTCTCCAGGATCTGGAGGTCGCCCAGGCGCACGGCATACGCCACCGCCACGACCGTGAACGCGATGCCCAGCGCGCGATGCCGGATGCGGTGCGTGCGTGCGAGCGCCGCCTCCCGGGCATCGCCCGCAAAGCCCTCGAGCTGCGTCGTGCTGTGAATGCCGAAACGCGTCACCCGTCCCCTCCCCTGCCGGAGACCGCCGTCTCCTCTTCATCCGGCGAGTATCCGGCGTCGACCTGCAGCAGTTGCTCCTCGCCTGCCCGCTGTAGCCCGAGCGCCTCCGCCGCGCGTTCTATGCGCGCCGGCGCCGCGAGCGAATCGACTCTCGTTCGCGCCGCATCGATCCGGTCCGTGACGACCCGGTCCTCCGCTTCGAGTCCTCGAAGCTCGGCCATCAACCTCCGGCCTTCCTCGCCCCGACGGACCACGCTCACCAACGAAGCCGCCAGCGCGAGGACGGCCGCCGCGGCCGTCATCCACCGTACCAGGGTTCTGCGGCGGACCCTCCGTACGCTCCCGCTCCACTGGTTCATGCGCCGCCCGCCTGCTCGTCCGTCCCGCGCTTCTCCCACACTCGGAGACGCGCGCTGCGCGCCCGCGGATTCCGGGCCACCTCCCCGGCCGAGGGGCGCAACGGCCGGCGCGTCAGCGTCCGTCCCAGCGCCGTTCCCCGACACCGGCACTCCGGGAGACCCGGAGGGCACCGGCAGTCGGCGGACCAGCTTCGGAACGCGTCCTTCACGCGCCGGTCCTCGAGCGAGTGGTACGAAAGCACCGCCAACCGCCCACCCGGAGCGAGCCGGTCCCGTATCCCCTCGAGCCCCTCGCTCAGCGCGGCCAACTCGTCGTTGACCGCGATCCGCAGAGCCTGGAACAGCCTGGCTTTCTGCTTCTCCTGCGCCGAACGACCCAGCACCGCCGACAACGCGGCCACGAGGTCGTCGCTCGTGCTGAAGGGCCGGATCTTCCTCCGCCGCACCACCTCACGTGAGAGCGTCCGCCACCTACGCTCTTCCCCATCACGGAAGACCCGGCCCAACTCGCGTTCGTCCGCCCGATTCAACCACTCGGCCGCGGACCTTGTGTCGCGCGCCCCCTCGTCCATCCGCATACGCAACGGCGTGCCCGGGCGGAACGAGAAACCGCGCTCCTGTGTGTCGATCTGGTGCGACGAGACGCCCAGGTCCATCAGGGCTCCCGCCAGACCGTCCATCTCGGCGGCGAACTCCGGACGAGCCACGTCCCTGAAGTTCGCCTGTATCAGCTTCACCCTGTCGTCCGCCGAGGCGAGCCGCCGCTTCGCGGCCTCGATCGCCTCCGCATCCCGGTCAATCCCGATCACGTGCACGGCCGATCCCGCTTCCAGCAGCCGGATCGCATGCCCCGCACCGCCGACCGTCGCATCCAGGAAAACGCCTCCGCACTCCGGGCGAAGCCACCGCAGCACCTCATCCGGCATGACCGGCGTGTGCCGAAACGTCTCCTCTGTCACTCCGTCGGCTTCCTCGACTCCCCCCACCGTGCCGCGATCGGAAAACCCATCAGGCGAACACCGTCTCCATCAGTCGATCGAAGTCCTCGTCCGTCGCACTCGTCACGCTCTCGAACGTCTCCGGATTCCAGATCTGGACGTGGCTGATCGCGCCCACGACCAGTGCTTCACTTCCGAGCGCGACCGCCTTTCTCATCCGCTCCGGTATCAGGATCCTTCCCTGCGCGTCCGGCGAGACCTGAACGGCGTCCGCCGTCACGCGAAGCACCTGGGGGCGAAAGCGCGGTTCCCGTCTCGACATCTCCCGGAGTTCGTCCTGCACGCCTGCCCAGGCGTCTTCCGGATAGAGCGACAGCGCGGCGGGTTGGGTCTTGAGAAGGACGAACGGCTCCCGCTCCCGGCCCTTTCGAAAAGGCGCCGGCAGACTGACCCGACCCTGCGAGTCGAGTTGATGTCGATAACTCCCCAGAAAGCCTGGCAAATCGTGCCTTCGACATTCGCCAAGGGTGTCCCTCCCAGAACGACCCGTTTCCACCCACCGAAACCCACCTTATGCGCCCTGGCGATGGGTGTCAACCCCTTTTCTCCCCATTCTATCCCATCACCGAGAGAAAAAAGCGCCCGGCCGCGGTAAAGCGAGCCGGGCGCGAGGGCTTCGAACGTGGGTGCGCCCATGGTGGGCGCCGCCGGGCTACGAGCGGTCGCAGGACTCCTCGATGATCGACTCCTGGCGGTACAACTGCTGATCGATCGCCACGCGGATCTGTTCCTGGTTGGCCGCCTGCACGGTACCCGCCTGGGCCAGGTGCGAACTCACGCGCTGGAAGGCGCTGAGGGCCGTGGGGGGGGGGGGGGGGGGGGGGCGGGGGGCGGGGGGGGGGGGGGGGGGGGGGGGG
>VXOJ01000005.1 GCA_009840115.1 Gemmatimonadales bacterium
ATTCGTGCACGTCGCGTGCGGCGTTTGTTGTTTATATCCGCGGACGGGGGGAGCCGGGCGTGAGCTCCCGGGCCTGCGACGCCGTCGTCATCGGGGCGGGCCACAACGGGCTCATCGCGGCCACGTATCTGGCGCGCGCCGGGCTCCGGGTGGTCGTCGTCGAACGGGGCGAGGCCGCGGGCGGGTGCGCCGCGACGGAGGAGTTGTGGCCCGGGTATCGCGTGGACACCGGCGCGCACAGCCTGACCGGGATCGATCCCCGCATCATGGCGGACCTCAGCCTGGACGAGGCGGGACCGAGGGGCGCCGGGCTGGACCTCATGTCTCCCGCTTCCTGCGTCGTGTCACCGCAGCCGGACGGGGGAGCGCTCGTTCTGGAGAGGGATCCGGCCCGGACGGCGGATCTGATCCGACCCTTCTCGGCGCGGGACGCCGCTCGCTGGCCGGATTTCGTGGACGCGATGTCGCGGGTGAGCCGAGCCCTCGCCGTACTGTACGGCACCCTGCCGCCGCGTCTCGCGGGCGCGGACCGAGGCGACCTGTGGGAACTGCTTCGGCTCGGCGTCAAGCTCGGGCGGGTGGGGCGGCGGGACGCCCTCGAACTCATACGGCTCATCCCGATGACGGTCGAGGAACTGCTCTACGAGTGGTTCGAGAGCGATGCGCTCAAGGGCGCGCTCGCGGCGGATGGCGTGCGGGGGATCTGTCAGGGGCCGCTGGCCTCGGGTACTGGCTACATGTTCCTCCACCACCTGGTAGGCGCGGGCGGTGTCGTGCGGCGAAGACGGCAGGTGCGCGGCGGGATGGGCGCGCTGGGCGCCGCTCTCCAGCGCGTCGCGGTCGCGGCGGGGGCGGAGATTCGCCTCGGCCACGAGGCGGCCTCGATCCGCGTCGAGGACGGACGCGCGATGGGCATCGCCCTCGCCGGAGGCGGCGAGATCGCGGCGTCTCGCATCATCTCGTCCGCCGACCCCGGCCGCACGCTGCTCAGCCTCGTCGACCCGGGCGAACTGGCCCCCGAGTTCGTCCGCGCGCTGGACCACATCAAGTACCGGGGCGTCGTCGCGAAGGTGCACCTCGCGCTGGGCGAGCCTCCGCGCCTGCGCTCCGGCGGCGAAGCGGCCCGCCCCGCCATGCTTGCTGGCGCCGGCCTCACGATCGCGCCGAGCATCCACTACATCGAGCGCGCGTACGACGACGCGAAGTACGGCCGTCCGTCCGCACGACCGGTCCTCGATGCCGTCCTCACGACCGCGCTCGATCCGTCGCTCGCGCCGGAAGGGCGTCACCTCCTGTCCGTAGCGGCCCAGTACGCACCCTTCCGACTGGCCGACGGACCGTGGAATGACGAGCGCCGCGAGGCGCTGGGGGACGCGGTCGTCGCCACGCTGGCGGAGCAGATCCCCAACCTCGAGGGGGCGATCCTGCACCGGCACGTACTGACGCCAGCCGACCTCGCCGACCGGTTCGCGCTCCCGGAGGGAAACATCCACCACGGCGAGATGACGCTCGACCAGGTCTTCTTCGGGCGCCCCGTCGCGGGCTGGGCTCGGTACCGGACCCCGATCGACGGACTCTACCTGTGCGGGGCCGGCACGCACCCGGGCGGCGGTCTCAACGGCCGCCCCGGCGCCGGCGCCGCCGCCCGCATCCTCCGCGACGGCTAGCTAACCGAGGAGGTCGGCGACGGCGTCGCGTTCGGCGCGAAGCTCGGCCTCGGTGATTTCCATGCGCTCGCGGCTGAAGTCGCTCGGGTCGAGGCCGCCCACGACGGAGTAGTCGCCGTCGGCGCACGTGACCGGCTGCGAGTAGACGACGCCCTCGGCCACGCCGTACCGCCCGTCCGCGTGCACGGCCATGCTCGTCCAGTCCCCTTCCGGCGTGCCGTGCACCCACGTCCGCACGTGGTCGATCGCGGCCGAGGCCGCCGACGCCGCCGAAGAGGCGCCGCGCGCCTGGATGATCTCCGCTCCCCGCTTCTGGACCTTCGGGATGAAGGTGTCCCGGTACCAGGTCTCGTCCACGAGATCGGTCGCCGGGGTGCCCGCCACCGTGCACTGGCTGATGTCGGGGTACTGCGTGGCCGAGTGGTTGCCCCAGATGGTCATGCGCCGGATTTCCGTCGCGTGCGTTCGCGTCTTCTCGGCGAGCTGGCTGATCGCGCGGTTGTGGTCGAGGCGGGTCATGGCCGCGAACTGCCGGCGGTCGAGCTTCGGGGCGTTCGCCGCGGCGATGAGGCAGTTCGTGTTCGCCGGGTTCCCGACCACGAGGACGCGCACGTCGGGCGACGCGCCGTCGCTCAGCGCGCGCCCCTGCGGACCGAAGATTCTCCCGTTGTCGGCCAGCAGGTCGCCCCGCTCCATCCCCGGCCCCCGCGGCTTGGCGCCCACGAGCAGCGCGTAGTCGACACCGTCGAACCCCTCGTTCACATCCGCGGTCCCGACGACCCCGTGCAGGAGCGGAAAGGCGCAGTCGTTGAGTTCCATTTCGACGCCGCGCAGGGCGTCGAGCGCGGGCGGAATCTCCAGCAGTTGAAGCGTGACGGGCCGGTCCGGCCCGAGCATGTCCCCGGCCGCGATCCTGAAGGCGAGGGCATATCCGATATTTCCTGCGGCCCCCGTGATGGCGACCCGCGCTGGTGCAGTCATGTCATCTCCGCTTCGCGTGTGAGTGATCGATGAATGTGAGTCCCGCCCCGACGCCGATACGGGCCGGGGGCGGCAAACTCACAGGACGGACTCTTCAAGTCCAGCGCCGATTCCGGTCGGAGGAGGGGCATGGCGCGGTCTCGCGCCGACGCTCCTGGCGTGGCAAACTTCCGCGCTTCTCGAACCCCGGGGGACCCGATCCGCGACAACGCCTACATGACTCGCCTGATGGCGGTGCTGCTCGCGCTCTGCGTCATCCTGCTCGGCTTGCTGCTGGTGGCGGTCGCCGCGGGGGCGGGCCGTGCCGGTCCGCTCCCCCACCCCGACCACGCTCCGATGCTCGTGGGGATCGACGGGGGCGAACTCGGGGCGCCGACATGGGCGGCGTACGTGGCCGGCATCGCCATGCTCGGGACCATGTGGGTCACGATGCTGATCGGGTTCCGGGAGGGACACTGGATCCGGCGGGCGGTCAACGCGTGGATGGTGGGCTACGTCCTCCTCTTCGTCGTCCTCATGTGGTCCTTCGACGCCTATGCCGCCGGCGACACGACGATCGTCCTCGGCTTCACGGCTCCGACTTCCCTGCTGGTGTACGGGCTCACGCTCGCGCCGTGGATTCCCCTTCTCGCCATCACATGGGCGTTCGAGAACGCCTACTTCGGCCCCCGCGAGCAGGCCCGCTTCGACGAAATCGTCGATACCGGCGGCGGCGAGGGATAGCGCTCCGTGGAGGCGAATCGCGCCCTGATCACGCTGCTCGCCGTGATCGCCTATCTCGCGCTCTGCGTCGGCGTGGGACTCTGGTCGCTCCGCCGCACCAGGTCGGCGAGCGATTTCTTCGTGGCCGGCCGGAGGCTGGGGATGTTCGTGACCGCGTTCGCGATTTTCTCGAGCACGATGAGCGGGTTCGGGTTCGTGGGCGGTCCAGGCCTCATGTATTCGATGGGGACGAGTTCGATCTGGATTCTCGGGACGATCGTCATCTCCAACATCATCGTCCTCAACCTGGTGGCGAAACGCCTCCGCCTCGTGTCGGAGCTTCGCGAATGCGTGTCGCTGCCGGACGTGGCCGCGGCTCGATACGGCTCGGAGTCGGTGCGGGCCTCCGTGGCCGTCGTGATCCTGCTCGGCGTGCTGGGCTACCTCGCGACGCAGATCCTCGCCATGTCGATCGTGCTGCAGGGGGTGCTCGCGGACGCGGGCGTGATCGAGAACCCGAGTCTGGCGCTCTGCGTCGCCATTTCGTGCTCCGTCCTGATCTTCTACTCGGTGACCGGCGGGATCGTGGCCTCCGTCTACACCGACGTGATCCAGGGCGCCATCATGGTCGTCGCTTCCGTCTTCGTCTTCGTCACCGTGCTCGGGACGTTCGACGGCGGGCTGGCCGAGATCAGCCGGATCGTCGCGGCCGACGATCGCGCGGCGAGCGGCCCATGGGGAACCATCGGCCTCATGGGCGGGCTCGCCTGGTTCTTCGTGTTCGGCATCGGTGTGGCCGGGCAACCCCACATCATCACCAAGTTCATGATGCTGCGGCGCATGAAGGAACTGCGGTACGTGATACCGGTCGGCGTCATCGCCTACAGCTTCGCGGCTCTGCTCTGGATCGGGATCGGCTTCGCGATGCGGGCGCTGGTCATTAGCGGCGCTCACCCTGCGCTCGCGACCCCCGACGCGGCCTCGCCGACGTTCCTTCAGACCTTCACGCACCCGCTGCTCGCCGGCGTCGTGTTCGCCGCGCTGCTCGCCGCGATCATGTCCACCGCGGATGCGTTCCTGAACATCGGAACCGCCGCCATCATGCACGACCTGCCCAACGCGATTCGCGGCCGGTCGCTGGGCAACGAACTCGCGTGGGCGCGCGTGATCACGGTCTTGCTGGCGATCTCGGCCGCGCTGGTGGCGCTCTATTCCGGGGACCTCGTCGCACTCCTCGGTGTGTTCGGCTGGGGCACGTTCGCGGCGGGTCTCGTCCCCGTCATCGCGATCGGACTCAACTGGAAACGGGCCAACATCCTCGCGGCGAACGTCGCGGTCGCCAGCAGCCTGCTCGTCAACTTCGGGCTCCGGTCCGGCTTCGGCTTCGGCACCGTGCGTCTCCCCTACGGCGTCGACCACGGGGCCGCGGCGCTCCTCGTCTCCCTCGTCCTCTTCCTCTCCATCTCCTTCCTCACGAAACCCGACCCCATCGACCGCGACATCCAACGCGTGATGGAACTCTGATCCCGAGACCTGAACCGGAAACCTCCGGCGGCGGGGTGCGTACGCTCCGTTGAGAGTCTGGCCCGTTGCGCCGTCCCTAACCCCCCTGCGCCATCTCTAACGAGGATGCCTGAAGAAGCCGTCGCCCGACTGTGGGGCGTGACTCATCGATACGGACCTGTCGTCGCGCTGGAGGAGGTGGACCTGGAGGTCCGGCGCGGCGAGGTACTGGCGGTGCTGGGGCCCAACGGCGCAGGCAAGACCACCGCGATCAACCTGCTGCTCGGGAGCGCGGCCGTGCAGACCGGAGAAGCGACCGTCTTCGGACAGCGGCCGGGGGCTCCCGGGGTTCGCGCGCGCCGAGGCGCGATGCTCCAGATCTCCGGTGTCCCGAATACGCTGACGGTGGGCGAACACATCGACCTTTTCCGGGCCTACTATCCCGCGCCGGCGCCGGCTTCCCGGCTGCTCGCCATGGCCGGGCTCGAGGGACTGGAGCGACGCAGGTTCGGCAAGCTCTCCGGGGGACAGAAGCAGCGGGTGATGTTCGCACTCGCTCTGTGTGGCGACCCGCAGCTCGTGTTCCTCGATGAACCCACGGCGGGTCTGGACGTGGAAGCGCGGCGCGGGTTGTGGGAGGAGATTCGCGCACTCAGCGAATCGGGGCGGACCACGGTTCTGACGACCCACTATCTCGAGGAGGCGGACGCACTCGCGGATCGCATCGTCCTCCTGCATCGCGGGCGGGTCATCGCGGAGGGCTCGCCGGCGACCATCAAGTCGCATACGGCAGCCCGCCTGGTCCGTTGCGTGACCGGGGTTCACCGCGACCGCGTGGCCTCCCTTCCGGGCGTCGTGAGGTCCGAGGCGCGGGGCCGGTACCTGGAAATCCTGACCTCACGACCGGAGGATCTTGTACGCGCCCTCCTCGATCTGGACCCGGACCTGCACGACCTGACCGTCGTCGGCGCCGGACTCGAAGAGGCCTTCCTCGCTCTGACGCGAGCACCCGACGCCTCGGAGCCTGTCTCATGACGACGGCGACCCTCGCCAGACGTGGGCGCATCTACGTGCTGGAGGCCCGGTACCAGTTCCTCATGGTGCTGCGAGAGCCCGCCTTCGCGATCCCGACCCTGCTCTTTCCCCTCATGTTCTACCTGTTCTTCGGTGTGGTCATGGGCGGGAGGGGTTTTTCGGCCGCCGCGCCCACGTACATGCTGGCGACCTACAGCGTGTTCGGGGTCATGGGGCCCTCGCTGTTTGGTTTCGGAGCCGGACTGGCCATGGAACGCGACTCCGGTGTCCTCCTCCTCAAGCGTACCACGCCGATGCCCGCGGCAGCCTACCTGCTCGCCAAGGTGGGGATGGCGTTCGCCTTCGGGGCGGCCGTTGTTCTGGGGATCTTCCTCACCGGCGCCCATGGGGCCGGCGTGGTGCTGTACCGCTGGCAGTGGTTCGCCCTGTCCGGGGTCGTACTCGCCGGGGTGATCCCCTTCTGCGCGCTCGGGTTGGCCGTTGGGGCGTGGTCGAAGAGTCGCGCCGCGGTGGCCATCACGAATCTCGTCTTCCTGCCCATGGCCATGCTGTCCGGACTCTGGATCCCGATCACGATGTTTCCGGCGGCCCTGCAGGACTTCGCCAACGTGTTGCCCGCCTATCACCACGCGCAGCTCGCACTTAAGGTCATCGCGATGGACGGTGGACAGGCGACAGCCCTGCACGTCGCCGTGCTTGCCGTGCAATCGATCGCCTTTCTCATCGTCGCCGCGGTCGGGTTCCGGCGGGCGGAGAGCGGCGCCGTCTCGATCCGTCCGGGAGGGATGTCATGAACACGGAGAACCGCACCGTCCCGCGAAGCGTGTGGGTTCTCCTTGTCGCTGTGGTGGGCTTCTTCGCCGCGCTGGCGACGCTCCCGGTCCCGGGTGACGCGGCCGCCCCGGAACAGGAGGCGCCGGAGGAGAGCTTCGCGATCGTGGACGTGACGTTGTTCGACGGCGAGGCCTTCAGGCGGAACCAGGATGTGTGGGTGGAGGACGGACGGGTGCGGCGGGTGGGCGCGAAACTCCGGCTGCCGGAGGACCTGCCCCGCGTCGATGGCCGCGGACATACGCTGCTCCCCGGCTTCATCGACGGCCACGTCCACACGTTCGGCGGGACGCTGGGTGACGCACTGCGCTTCGGCGTGACCTCAGTGCTCGACCAGTTCACGGACTCCGGCCTCCTGGCGGGAGCGAGAACGGCCCGAGATGACATCGCGCGGACGGCCGAAGCCGATCTCTTCTCCGCCGGCATGCTGGCGACGGCGCCCGGCGGTCACGGCACACAGTTCGGGCTGCGCGTGGAGCCGCTCACGGGACCGGAGGGCGCCGCCGCCTGGGTGCGGGCGCGGAAGGCGGAGGGGTCCGACTGGATCAAGATCGTCTCCGAGGATGGAGCCGCGTACCGCGGCGAGATCCCCTCTCTGGAGCGCGAGACGATTGCGGCGCTCATCGCCGCCGCTCACGCCGAGGGGCTGCTGGCCGTCGTCCACGTCAGCGACCTTGAAGCGGCGCGGGAGGCGGTCTCGCTGGGGGCCGATGGCCTGGTCCACACCTGGTTCGACGCCGCGCTCTCCGAGGAGGACGCTCGCAGCTTCGCCCGGACGGGCGTCTTCGTCGTCCCCACCCTTTCGGTGATCATGGGACTGTTCGGCGACTCCACCGGTCTGCGCGTCCTCGACGAGACGGACGAATCGCTGGTCTCGCCGATGCAACGGCAGACGCTGAGCAACCGGTTCGAGATGCCCGAGGGGCCGGACTCCGAGGTCGCGCTGGAGAACGTGCGGAGGCTCCACGCGGCGGGCGTGCGGATCGTCGCGGGCACGGATGCGCCGAACCCCGGGACGGCGACCGGCCTTTCGATGCACGGAGAGCTTCGGCTTCTCGCGCGGGCCGGCATGGAGAGCCATGAGGTGCTCGCCGCGGCTACGTCCGTTGCCGCGGATGCATTCGCCGTCCCCGAGCGCGGCCGCATTGCCGAGGGCTACATCGCCGATCTCGTGCTGGTGCGGGGCGACGTGGAGGAGGACGTGACGCGCACCGCCGACATCGTCACGATCTGGAAGGACGGCTATCCCGTCGTCCGTGAAACCGCCGCGACCGCCGTGTCGCCCGAGATCCCACCGGCTCCGGATGGGCCGGTCGTCGTCGACTTCGAGGACGGTCTCGACTCCGGCTTCGGGTTCGGCTGGCAGGTGACGACCGACGCGATGAACGGGGGCGCTTCCACGGCGGACCTGACCGTGGAGGAGGGGGCGCTCGTCGTGCGCGGAGAGACGCGGACAGGGTTCGCCTTCCCCTGGGCGGGCGCGATCTGGTTTCTCGGCGACCAACCGATGCAGGCGGTCGATTTCTCCGGCCGCAGCGTCCTGCGCTTCCGCACCCGCGGAGACGGACGGAGCTACACCGTGATGCTGTTCGGCGCGGGAGCCGCGGCCACCGTGCCGCCCACGGTCCCCTTCGTCGCCGGCCCGGAGTGGGCCGTGGTCGAGATCCCGCTCGAGAGCTTCGCCACCGCCGACCCCTCGATCATCGCCGCCCTCGCCTTCGTGGCCCAGGCTCCGCTCGGATCATTCGCCTTCGAACTGGACGATGTAGAGATCCGCTAGCGCCGGGGGTCAGCGGACGCCGACCTGGCCGGCGACGGCGGCGGTCAGGCTGTCCGGATCGTAGCCGAGGCCGTCCTTGAACACGATGCGGACGTTGCGGATGTCGGAGGGCCGTAGTTCGATGTCGCCCTCGATCACGACCAGGTCGGCGAGCTTGCCCGGTGCGACGGTCCCCAGTTCGCCGTCGAGGCCGAGAATCCGCGCTCCGTTCGCGCTCACGATCCGTACGGCGTCGGCCGGTTCGAAGCCCGCTTCGACGAGAATCTCGAAGTTCCGCTGGTCGCCGTAGCCGGGTAGCGCGCCCCAGGCCGGATCCACTCCCGCCGCCAGCACGCCTCCCGCTTCCACGAACGCGAGTTCGAAGTCGAGCATGTTCTCGAACAGGTCGATCATCCACGGCATCTCCGTCGTCCGGAAGATCGACCGCCGCTCCATCTCCGCCTCCACGACGTGATCCGGAAGCGCCTCCAGATCGCGCTCCGTGAGGTCGGGGACGAGCGGCGTGGCCTGCTCGGCGACGGCCAGCGTTGAGGTCATGGCGACGCCCGCCGCGACCATCTCGGAGATCGTCTCGGCCACTCTGGGGTCGTCCATGTCCAGTTCGGCGATGCTCCGCTGATAGTTGGGACTGCACCGGTCCGGCTCACGCGTGGTGTCGTACTCGGAGTTGGCCCACAGGCCGTGCTCGAGGTTGTCGATCCCCATCGCCGTGGCCTCGCGGAACCCCACCGAACAGAGGTGCGCCGTGACCTTCATCCCTTGCCGGTGCGCCTCGTCGATGATCGTCGCGAGCGCCTCGCGCGTGATCTGCGTGTAGGCCTTGATCCACTCCGCCCCCTCCGCGGCCCAGTAGCGCACATACCGGCGCGCCGCTTCCTCGTCGCGGATCGCGTACATCCCGAGATCCCTGAGCCGCTCATCGGGACCGGGGCTGATGACGTACGGGGCGGTGATGAGGAGTCGGGGGCCCGGCGTCTCGCCTCGCTCGATGGCGCCCTTGAGCGAGAGATCCTGGTACGGGGCGACGCTCCCGGTCGTCCGCACCGTCGTGACGCCGGCTCCGAGATAGAGCCGGGGACCCGAGTACTGCATCTGCGAGGCTCGCGGCGTGGACTGGTAGTAGAACATGTGGTTGTGGAGGCCGACCATCCCCGGCATGACCGAGTGGCCTTCCAGATCCAGCCGCTCTGCACCCGATGGGATCTCGACCTCGCCCGCCGCGCCGATGCTCTCGATCCGGTTCCCGCGGATGACGATGGTCTGTCCCGCGCGCGCGGGTCCGCCGGTGCCATCGAACAGGAGGACGTTCTCGAGCGCCACGACGGGCGCGGAGACGCTGAGGTGGGACCGGACCTCATCGGAGAGGACGTCGCGGTCCTGCGCCGCGGTCTGGCCGAGGCCGAACAGGGGCGCCGCGAGCACCCACAGGATGCCGCGACGAAGCCATGCGCCGCGAAGAGATGGGCCTTCGGGCATGATGTTCTCCTTGTGCCGGGTCGTGATCTTCCTCAGCGTAGATGCGGTCGGGAGGGCCGGAAAGACCCGAGCCCCCGAGATGCCGTCGCTGACGAGGGAGGCCACATCGTGCGCGCTGCCAGAGTCCTGTTCGTACTCGGTTGGGTCATGGCCGTCTTCGCCCCACTCGCGGCGCAGGAACGGTGGCTGGCGATCGAGGGAGGCACGGTGTTCGATGGCACGGGCGCCGTTCACGAGAACGCGACGGTCCTCGTGCGGGGGGACCGGGTCGAGCGTATCGGGCCGGCAGGGCAGGTCGAGATCCCGGCCGGGGCCCAGCGCATCGATGCGAGCGGGAAGTTCCTCACGCCGGGATTCATCGACCTCCACTTCCATTACTCCCCGGGCCCGCATGCCTCGATCGACGGGACGGGGACCGACGCGAGCCCGGAACTGCCGCTCCTCTTCCTGGCCAACGGCGTCACCACGCTGCGGGAGATGGGACAGTGGATCGCGGACAACGAGGACTGGCTCGGCACCGTGGAGGCGAGAGAGCTCCCGGCGCCACGGCTTCTCTATTCCGGACCGATCCTCGACGGGTTCAACACGGCCTATCCTACGATCTCGCGCGTCCTGCTGGACGAGACGGACGCCCGGATGGCGGCGAACGAGTTGATGGATCGGGGCGCGACGTCGCTGAAGGTGTATTTCCGGCTCTCGCTCGCGCAGGTCGCGGCCGTCATCGAAGAGGCCGACCGCCGCAACGTGCCGGTCCACGGCCACCTCGAGATCGTCGACCCTGTGGCCGCGATACGGCTGGGGCTGGACGGGATCGAGCACACAAGGTCGCTGGGCCGAGCCCTCGTCTCGCCCAAGCGGGCGGAGGAGTTCCGGCAGGCGGTGCTGCGCGAGAGCATCCACCGCGGAGCGGGCGGTTTCGCGCTGTGGGCGGCGCTGGACCCGGCCGGGCCGCGCGCCGACGCGCTCATTGAACTCATGCTCGAACGGAACGTGAACCTGGACGGCACGCTGGCCGTCTTCGAGCCGGAGTTCAGCGAGGAGGACCGCGACGTGCAGTGGGCGGCGATGCGGAACATGGCCGCGCTCACGGTGCGTTACGCGAAGGCCGGCGGTCCCGTCACGATGGGATCGCATGGCGTGGTCGCGAACGCTCCAGCGGGCCTTGCCTTCCAGCGCGAGATGGAGACGCACGTGGAGGCCGGCATGACGGCGGCGGAGACGCTGGTCGCCGCGACCCGGGCGGGCGCCGAAGCGCTGCGGCTGACCGACAGGGGCACGCTGGCGCACGGCATGCTGGCCGACATCGTGCTGTTCGACGCCAGTCCGCTCGAGGACATCGCCAATGCCCGCCGCGTACACGCCGTGATCCTCGGCGGCGAGGTGCTCGACCGCGACCGACTGCTCGCCACCGCGGACGGTCTCGTCCCCTGACCTGGCGTCGCGGCTAGCCTCCGCCGCGCACGGGGCCCTCGATGTGAACCGTGACGATGTCCGCGTCGTGGTATTTCTGGTGCCTCACGGAGGTGGCCAGGTGCTGCAGAATGCGGAGCGAGATTTCGTGCTCCTGCACTTCCGCCGTGCCGTGGCTGGCGAGAACGGCGATCTGATCCTCGATGTTCCCGGCGCCACCTGCGGAGATGAACTCCAGTTCCGCCCCGGTCCCCCACTTGCGGGCGACGACGCGCAGACGCCGATCTCCTGCGTCTTCCCCTTCCTTCGCCTCCTCCAGCAGGAGAAGCAGCGTCTCCTCCGCCGCCTGCAGCAGCCGGTCGCTCATCTCCATCTGCCACTTGCGCCGGATGGAGAACTTGTCGAGGAAGTTCCGGATGGTGGGGAGCGCTTCGACGTTCAGCGTCGTCTCGACGCGCGTGGGCCGCGCGCCCGTGAACTCGAGCAGCGCCGTGAGGAGGATCGCGACCAGGCCGCCCGCGGTCATCCCGTTCTCGAGCAGCGGCGCCAGCCCGGGGCTCAAGTACTCGTTGAAGAGCGCGCCCTCCTGGAACGCGACCCCAGCCCAGAACGACACGCCGACGATTGCCGCCTTGCGATAGTCGATGCCGTCCTGGACGACGACGCGCGTCCCGATGACGAACAGGATCCCGATCAGAACGAACCCGTAGGCGGCGAGCACGGGATCGGGGATGGCGAGTACGATCGCCGCGATCTTGGGCAGGAACGCCAGCGCGACGAAGGTCAGGCCGATACACACGCCCACGCGGCGCGCCGCGACGCCCGTGATCTCCGCCAGCGAGATGCTCGACGAATAGGTCGTGTTGGGGACGGTGCTCAGCAGTCCCGAGAGCAGGTTGCCGAGTCCATCGGCGGCGACCGCGCCCTGCACCGCTCCGAAGTCGGTGGCTCGGCTGCGCCGCCAGGACACGCGCTGAATGGCCACGGCGTCGCCAACCGTCTCGATCGCGCCGATCAGCGTCACGAACACGAACGTCGGGAGCAGCGCCCAGAAGGCGGGGCCGAAGCTGAAGCCGAAACCCGGCCAGCCGCTCGCGGGGAGACCGACCCACTGCGCGGCCGCCACGCGCTCGAAGTCGTAGATGCCGAACGACACCGCCGCGACGCACCCGACGACGATGCCGATCACCGGACCCCACAGCCGCATGACGCCGCTGGCCCGGAGCACGATGAGCAGCGTCGCGAGCACGGTCGCGCCCGCCGTCACCGGCGCCGCCAGCGGATCCGAGCCCTCCGGCACCTGGCGCAGCAGATCGAACAGGAGGGGCATGATCGTGACCGCGATCAGCATGATCACGGTCCCCGCCACTACGGGCGTGATGATCCGCCTCAGGAGCGCAAGATGCCGCGAGAGCCCGAACTGGAAGAGGGAGGAGGCGATGACCAGCGACGCGAGGAGGGCGGGACCGCCTTCGACGAGCGCCGTCACGGAGGCCGCGATGAACGCGCCCGATGTCCCCATGAGGAGGACGTACCCCGCCCCGATACGCCCGATGCGCGCGGCCTGCACGGCCGTGGTCACCCCGCTCACGATCAGGACCGCGAAGCTCCCCCACGACAGGTAGTCCTCGGAGCCGCCGGCCGCCCGCACCACGATCGCCACCGTGATGACGATGGCCGCGATGGTGAGCACGACGTACTGGAGCGCGAGGCCAATGGCGATCCGGTACGGCGGCGTCTCGTCGGGCTCGTACTGGATCGCGTGGTTGAAGTCTCGGGGTTCTGACGCCATCGGTCACATCCATCGTTGGGGAACGGAGATGCCGAACGCACGCGCAAAGCGGGCGACCGGGGTCGAACCGGCGACCTTCAGCTTGGAAGGCTGACGCTCTGCCAACTGAGCTACGCCCGCGAGGCCGTCGAATCTGGCGACCGAGCCGGCTGACGGGCAAGTTTCCGGCCCGCACCGGACGAGGAATCGAGGAGGAAGATCGAGTGAGCGTTCGACATGTCTCGGAGTTCGGGCTGACGCCGGTCGCCGCCGGGTCGGGCACCGAAACGCAGGTTCTCATCGGGCCGGACCAGGGGCCGAACTTCGCGCTGCGGCGCTTCGTGATGCAGCCCGGCGGCGGGATGCCCCGGCACACGAACGCCGTCGAACACGAGCAGTATGTGCTCCGGGGACGGGCCCGCGTGTCGATCGGTGACGAAACGCACGATGTGAAGGCCGGAGATGTCGTCTACATTCCTGCGGGAACGCCGCACTCCTACGACGCCGTCGGGGACGAACCCTTCGAGTTCCTGTGCGCCGTGCCGAACCAGCCCGACAGGATCGAACTCGTCGACTGCTGATCCCCGAGCGGATCTTTAGACGGTAAGGACGACCCTCCCCACCACCCGGCCCGCCTCCAGGTCGCGCAGGCTCGCTTCGGCTTCATCCATGGGCCGCGTCGCGTACGGGATCGGGTCGACGCACCCGGCGCGGACGAGTTCCATCAGCTCCGCCATCTCCTTGAGGCTCCCGAGGTCGGACCCCTGGACGGCGAGATCCTTGAGGACGAGCAGGGGGAGTGGGACGGAGAGTGAGCCCCCGAGCAGACCGACGACGACGAGGCCTCCGCTCTTGGCGACCGTCCGGAAGCCGAGCGCCGTGGACGCGGAAGAGCCGGCGAAATCGACGACCGCGGCGCAGCCACCGTTCGTGAGCTTCTTCAACTGCCGGGGCGCGTCGTCCTCGCGGGCGTCCACGACGTGCGCGGCCCCCGCCCGCCGCGCGGCATCGAGCTTCGCATCGTCAACCTCGACGACGATGAGTTCGGCGTCGAAGAGCGCCTTCGCGAGCTGGATGCCGGCGAAGCCGACGCCGCCGGCCCCGATGATGACAAGCTGGTCCTCGAGCCAACGTTCCGCCTTGCGGAGCGCGCTGTAGGCGGTGAGGCCGGAGCAGGCGTACGTGCCGGCCAGTGCCGGCGGGACATCTCCGAAGTCGAAGAGATAGCGCGGATGCGGGACGATGACGTGGTCCGCGAAGCCGCCGTCGAGGTGCGTACCGAGGGCGCGCGGGCGGTGGCACAGATGCTCCCGGTCGGCGTCACAGAACCCGCAGCCGCCGCACCCGATCCACGGGAAGACGACGCCGCGCTGGCCGACGGCGACGCCGTCGGCATCGGGCCCGGCCGCGGCGACTTCGCCCACGATCTCGTGGCCCAGCGTAAAGGGAAGTTCGCGCACGGCCCGGACGTCGAGCTTCCGGCCGCCGCCCATCTCGAAATAGCCCTGCCACAGGTGCAGGTCGCTGTGACAGAGGCCACAGGCGTGGACGCGGACGAGCAGCTCGGTGCCCGTGGGTTCGGGGGTCGGCCGCTCGGCCGGTTCGAGGGGTCCACCGTACTCGCGGAACTGGTAGCTCTTCATCGCTTCCCTCATTGTGGTGTCAGGACTTTCCCGAACGCGTTCACGACGTCCTGCATCTGGGCGGCCCCCGCAAGCAGGACCTGGTGCTTGATCCAGATCGTCGTGCGGCAGAGCCGTTCGCATACCGGAAGCGCTCTTTCGAGCGGTGTGGTGTAGCCCGGATGCGCCGGGATCCCCTCGGCCCGGAGCGCCGCGATGACCCAGCCCTTGTCGCGGTCCTTGCGGCGGTTCGCCACGAGTACCGACCCGTCGAGTCGGACCATGAAGATGTGACAGCCGTGGGCCGTGATGCGCTCATCCCGGTCCGGCGTTCGCAGACCGTCGATCTCGGCGAGGCCCTTCGCGAGCGCGTCCATGGCCTGCCGACGGATGGCCTGCTCGGCGGGGAGGCGTTCCAGTCCGGCGAGGAGCAACGCCGCCTGGAACTCCGTCATGCGGAGGTTGAGACCGGCTGCCGCGTGGTCGTGCGGTGAACCGCGGGGGTCGCGACCGCAGTCGTGCCACGACCACGCCCGCCGATGGAGCGCTTCGTCGTCCGTGAGGACCATACCGCCCTCGCCGGCGGTGAGGTTCTTGCTCGACTGGAAGCTGAACGCGCCCGCGTCGCCCAGCGTGCCCACCGGGCGGCCCCGCCAGCTTGCAAGCCACGCCTGCGCCGCATCCTCGATGACCCGGAGGCCCCGTCGGGCGGCGATCTCGTTTACGCGATCCATGTCGGCCGGGCGTCCGCCGATATGAACGGGCAGGACCGCCGTCGTGCGCTCCGTGATCGCGTCCTCGATCCGCGCCGGATCCAGGTTGTGCGTCCCGGACTCCACGTCGACGAAGACGGGAACCGCGCCCAGCGACCGGATCGCGTGGGCCGTCGCCACGAAGCTGTACGGGCTCGTGATGACCTCGTCGCCGGGCTGCACGCCGGCGGCGACGAGGGCGGTCTGAAGCGCCATCGTGCCGTTGCAGCAGGCCACGGCGTACCGGGCGCCGTGCAGCGCGGCGAAGCGGGCCTCGAGCTCCGGGACGGCCCCGCCTCCCAGCCCCCATCGGCCGGATTCGAGCACCTCGGTGAGGGCCCGCCGCTCCGCCGCCCCGGAGCGTGGCCACGCGGGCCAGGGCGCCGTGCGGACCGGGGTGCCGCCGTCGATCGCCAACCGATCCGTCATGCGTCGCTCGACGCGATTGTCGGCACGGCTCGCGGACCGGACCGTGGCGCGCCGCCTAGGAGACGGCCCGCGGCCGGCTCCGGGCGATGATCGCCGGGACGCCCGAATCCCGCGCGAGCTGGTTGAACGCGTCGAGCATCTCGCCGAGCACCCGCGCGAGACCGGCCTCCTCGACCATCCACTCGGCTTCCAGGTCGCCCCAGCGCTCCAGCACGCCGGCGCGGGGAGGAAGGTCGGAGCCATCCACCTCACCCATGAGCGCCGTCAACTGCATGTTCAGCAGCCCCTCGTAGGCGACCATGTCCTGCTGCGCCGCGCGGCGCTTCTGGAACAGCCGATCCTCCAGCACCGTGATCGAGTCCGCGAGCGCGGCGCCCGCCGCTCCGAGCGCCTCCGCCCCGGAGAGGCCGGCCTCCGCGGCCTGCCCGACCACCTCGTTCACCTGCGCGCGCACGTCACGGATGTCGTTCAGCCCGACGTGGAGGTCCACGATCGCCCCGAATACCGACTCCAGGAAGCGCCCGTTCGCCGCGAAGTCCGTCTCCGAAGCCGGTATCCGCGGATCCCCGCGCACCTCGAACGGCCGGGTCTGCGGCGGCGCGTCTCCCACCGTCAGGCGGGCGCTGTACGTGCCCGGCATGACCCGGTACCCCTGGGCGTCCCCGAAGAACGCGTACGACTCCGCGACCCGCGGCCCGCTCTCCACGCGCAGGTCCCAGTACACCCGATTGTGCCCCGGGGCGGCGGGCGCGCGGGAAGGCTGGACACCCGAGGCCATCGTCGCCGTATCGGTGGTGAATGTGCGGACCACCGCGCCCCCCGCGTTGAGGATCTCCAGCACGAGTGAGGCGCCCGGCGAGTCCGGCGCTTCCCCGGCCCCCGGCTCCTGCGGCGGGGTGGCCACGACGTAGTCGATCGCCACACCCGGCGTCTTGTTCTGCCCCGACGTCGTCGGGCCCACGGGGCCGCCGAGTCCCGCGCTCACGCGATACCCCGTGGAGGGCGTGTACAGGTGGTGCCCATCCGCCGCCTCGGCCTCGGCCTGCTGCCGCAGAGGAGAGAGATCGTCGAGCACCCAGAAGCCGCGTCCCTGCGTCGCCACGGCGAGATCCCCCGCCTGCACCTGCAGGTCGGTGATCTGCGTGAGGGGCATGTTCAGGTCCAGGCTCCGCCACGAGGCGCCGTCATCGAAGCTCACGTACATGCCGAGTTCCGTCCCGGCGTAGAGCAGCCCACGGCGCTCGGGATCCTCGCGCACGACGCGGGCCCAAGCGTCGGGCTGGTCGGCTCCGATCCCGGCGTCGATGCGCTCCCAACTCTCGCCGTAGTCCGCGGTCTTGTAGATGTACGGCGCGAAGTCGTCGAACTTGTAGCGGGCGAGCGTGATGTAGGCGCCACCCGGCTCGTGCGGCGACGGGTCGAGGGAATTCACCATCCCCTCGGGCATCCCGTCCGGCGTGACGTCCGTCCACGTCTCCCCGTTGTCGCGCGTGACGTGGACGAGGCCGTCGTCCGCCCCCACCCAGATCGTCCCGGCCGCGAGCGCGGATTCGGCCATCGCCATGATGGTGTTGTAGACCTCGCCGCCCGCCGCCTCGTTCGTGAACGGTCCCCCCGCCGCCACGTGCTTCTCCGGCTCGTTCCGCGTGAGGTCGGGCGAGATCTCCTCCCACGTCACCCCGCGGTCGCGCGACCGCAGCAGGTGCTGCGCCCCGTGGTAGATCACCCTCGGATCGTGCGGCGACACGACGACCGGCCCGTTCCAGTTCCAGCGGTAGCGCATGTCCTCGGCATCCATCCCGAGCTGGAACTGCGGGTACGCCTGCACGCTGCGAGCGGAGCCGAGTTCCGTGTCCAGCTCCGTGATGATCCCCTGGATCGAGGTCGCGTACAGGTAGCGCGGGTTGTCGGGATCGAAGGCGACCCAGGCCGATTCCCCGCCCCCCGCGTCGATCCAGTCCTTCCAGCCCAACCCGCCCGAGTGCGTCGCCCAGCCCAGCATGCCCACGCTCGTGTTGTCCTGCTGTCCGCCGTACATGCGGTACGGGAACTGGTTGTCCACCGCGAGCCGGTAGATCTGCGCCGTGGGCTGGTTCTCCTGCGTGGACCAGGTCTCGCCGCCGTTGAAGGTGACCGTCCCTCCCCCGTCGTTGGCGGAGAGCATGACCTGGCTGTCGAACGGGTTGATCCACAGGTCGTGGTGGTCGACGTGCGGCGTCTGGATCGTCTCCCAGGTCCGCCCGCCGTCGATCGACTTGAGGAAGGGCGAGTTCATCACGTAGACGGTCTCGCGGTCCAGCGGGTCGGCATACAGTTCGATGTAGTACCAGGCTCGCCCCCGCAGCTGCCGCTCCGAACTCGTCAGCGACCAACTGTTCCCGCCGTCGTCCGAGCGGTAGACGCCGTCCACGTCCTCGTCCGCCTCGATCAGCGCCCACACCCGGTCGGGGTCGGCCGGAGACACGTCGATCGCCGTCTTCCCCATGAGATCGGGCAGGCCCGCATTGATCTCCTCCCACGTGTCTCCGCCGTCCGTCGACTTCCAGAAGCCGGAGCCGGGACCGCCGCTGCGGATGTACCACGGCTCGCGGTCGTGGTCCCACATGGAGGCGTAGAGGATGCGCGGGTTCGTGGGGTCCATCGCGAGGTCCGAGGCTCCCGTGTTCTCGTCCACGTGGAGGATGAGTTCCCAGTTCTCTCCGCCATCCGCCGAGCGGTAGATCCCCCGCTCCGGTGACGGCGCGAACGGCGACCCCTGGGCGGCGACGTAGACGAGATCCGGATCGTCGGGATGCACGCGGATGCGGGAGATTGCGCGGGTGGGGACGAGGCCCATGTGCGTCCAGGTGCGGCCCGCGTCCGTGGAGCGGTAGACCCCGTCGCCGTGCGAGGTCGTGACGCCGCGGATCGAGTGCTCGCCCATCCCGACGTACACGACGTTCGGATCGGACTCCGAGACGGCCACCGCGCCCACGGAGGAGGTGCCCACGAAACCGTCCGTCACCGGCTGCCAGCTGATGCCCGCATCGGAGGTCTTCCACACGCCACCGCCCGCCGTGCCCATGTAGTACGTGAGACGGTCATCGGGGACCCCCGCCGCGGCGACGGCCCGCCCGCCGCGGAACGGACCCACGTTGCGCCACCGCATCGACTGGTAGAGCGCGGTCTCGCCCTCCGCATCGCCGGCCGGCTCCTGCATCGAGGCTGCCGCCCGCACCTCCGCCGCCGGCGTCGCGAGTACAAGCGTCAAAAGAAGAAGCCGCGCGCACCGCGGGAGGGACGGGGTGGGTGTTCTCGCTTCGATCGACCGCATGGGAGCGAACCTCCGCGCTGGGATGTCGGCGTCGCGCCGACCCGGGTCATATTGGGCGCGAAGAATACACCGCGGCCCGACGCCGCCGACAGAAGAGAGGGTTCATGCACATGCTCCTGAAGCGGTTCGCCGGACGCCTCACACTCACGCTTTCGATGGTGGTGCTGGAGTCCGCGGGCTGGCTGCTCTTCCCGCTCGTCATCGGCCGCGCCATCGACGGCGTGCTCGGGGGCTCGACCCGGGGCCTGTACGAACTCGCCGGACTCGGGATCGGGACGATCTTCATCGCGATCGGCCGCCGGGTCGTCGACAGCCGCGCCTACGCCGGCATCTATGTCCGGCTGGGCGAGGAAATGGTCGCTTCCGCCGCGGAGCGCAGCACTTCGACCCGGACGGCGCGGCTCGGAATGCTCCGGGAGATCGTCGAGTTCTTCGAGCACTCCCTCCCCCAGCTCATCACGAGCACCATCGGGCTCGCCGGCACCATCGTGATCCTCTCGACGCTGAACGTTCCGGTGTTTCTCGGATGCGTCGCCGTCGCCGTCGCCACGGGCATCCTGTACGCGCTCACGGGAAAGCTGACGACGCGCTACAACGAGGGGCTCAACGATGAGCACGAGCGACAGGTCGATGCCGTCGACAGCGGCGATCCTGTCCGCCTCGGCAAGCACCTGCGCGCCATGACGCGGTGGAATATCCGGCTCTCCGACCTCGAGGCCGGCACCTTCGGCATCAACTGGGTGTTCATGATGGGCCTGCTGGTGTTCGCTGTCGGAGTCTCGGCGCAGCGCACCGTCGAGTACGGCGCCGTGTTCGCCATCGTCATGTACGTCTTCCAGTTCGTGGAATCGCTGATGGCCCTCCCCTTCTACTACCAGCAGTGGTTGCGGCTGCGGGAGATATCGGGCCGGCTGGCACGCGTCGGCGCCGAGGCCGGCGCCCCCGCGTAGCCGGGAAGTTCAGTCGCGGCGAATGGCCTGGCCGGGGAAGGCGGTCTCGATGAGTTCCGCGTCGCGGACGACGAAGGTGCCTGCGACGAGCACGTGCTCTATCCCGGACGACGGCTGCGTGGGCGACTGGAAGGTCGCGTTGTCGATGACCGTGGCGGGGTCGAACACGGTGATGTCGGCATCCGCCCCGACCCGGATCCGGCCCTTGTCCGCCATCTGTGGCACATAGGCGTCGAGCCGCTGCGCCGGCATCAGCGTCATCTTCCGGAGCGCGTCCATGAGCGTGAGGAGACCTTCCTCGCGCACGTAGCGGCCGAGAACGCGGGCGAAGGTCCCCGCCCCGCGCGGATGTCCCTGGCCGTTGACGAAGGGGACCCCATCGCTCGCCACCATCACAAGCGGATGGGCGAGGGCGAGTTCGAACATCTCCTCAGGAATGATGTGGGCGATGATCCGGCCGCCCGTCTCCCGCCGCTCGTTGAACGTCTCCTCCGTCAGCCGTTCGCCCGTCGCGTCCCACTCGATGTCGCCGAAGTCGCCCCCGAGCCGTTCCCGCCAGCCCGGGTCGAAGATGGCGGCCCGGATGTCGGTGGAGGCCGCGGTGTAGGGATAGACTTCGGTCGTCACGTCCAGCCCGCTCGCCTGGGCCCCCTCGATCATGCTCAGGAGCGTCGGTACCTGTCCGAGGCCGCTCGATCCGATGTGCACGATGTGGACCCCGCCTCCCGTCGACGCCGCGTTCGCGATCATCTCGTGCACGGCCTCGATGGAGCTTCCGGGCTCGACGAGTCCGGCGTAGCGGATGTGGACGAAGCTCGTCACGCCTTCTTCCGCCGCGAGCTGGAACATCCGGTGGATCTCCTCGCGCCGCGCCCCGGGCGTGTACTGGATGCCGAAGCCGAGGCCGAGCGCTCCGCGTCCCAGTTCGTCGCGCAGCCGGCCCTCCATCACCGCGACCTGCTCGAGGTCGGCCGCGAGCCGGACCGCTTGCCGCTGCCCGCCGAGGGCGAGTCGGCGTGCCGCCCCATGCGAAGCGGTGGCGCCGTAGTGGATCGCGGCCTTCCCGTCCCGGCTCGCGTACCACTCGTCCACATCGCCGGTGCCGCCCTCCAGTTCGAGCGCGGTCGTGACCCCATCCTGCGCCTGCAACTGGCTCGAGAAGAGGTCCTGGCCGTGGGCGTGGAGGTCGATGAACCCCGGCGCGACGACGAGACCGGACACGTCGACCACCGTCTCGCCGTCCAGCGGGGACTCGGAAATCGCGGCGATCGTCCCGCCGCGGATCCCGACGTGGCGTACCGCGTCGAGACCGGACTCGGGGTCCATCACGCGCCCGCCCGCGAGGACGAGGTCGTAGCTCTGGGCCGCCGTGCCGGAAACGGTCGAGGTGAGGGCCGAGACGACTGCGGCGGAGATGGCGATCAGCGTTCGGAACTGCATGGGGCGGGCCCTCCGTTCGGGGATCCGTTTCATCCGGGCAACGCGCCTCATCCGAGCAGCGCGGGGAGCATTCGCGCGACCGTCAGTCCGAGGAAGGTGCCCACGGCGTTGCCCAGCGACCCGATCAGGACGGCCGGGAGCACGAGATCGCCGCGGCCGAGGCTGCGCGCCAGCGCGAGCGCGGAGGTGCCGCCGCCGACGTTCGCCTGGGACGCGACGGCTGCAATGTCCACGTCGAGCCGGAGGAGGCGGGCCGCGCCGAAGGTGATGAGCCCGTGCACGACGATGATCGTGAAGGTGAAGACGAGGAGCGCGAGACCGAGCGGGCCGATGTCGGCCAGCGCCCGCACGTCGCAGTGGGCTCCGATCACGCACAGGAAGAGGTAGACGGAAAAAAGGCCCAGTGTGCGGCTGCCGGCGAGATCCGTGATGGCCCGGAACTGGGCGAGGATGAGCGCGATCACCGTGAGGATCAGGATGTCGGGGATCGGGAACCCCATGGCGGCGGTCCACGCCTCCAGCCGTTGCGAGGCCCACAGCGTCCCGAAACCGATCGCGAGGACGAGGGCGAGGTCGACCGGGTGCACGCGCTCGGTGTCCTCGTCGACTCCGAGGTCCGGAGCCCGGTCGGCGGAGCCCGGCGCCGCGTCGGCCGGCCCGACCCAACTCCGGACGGACTTCGGCCAGTGCGGCCGCAGCCAGCGGGGAATCGCGATCGTCGCGGCCATCCACACCGTCGTCATGATCGAGTCCACGGCCGACGCGCCGCCGAACAGCACGCCCTCGCGCATGACGTCGTATCTGAGCGCGACCGCGTTGAAGTTCACGCTGCCGCCCGTGTAGGTGCCCGTGAACATCCCGCCCAGCGGCGCGAACAGGGGACCGATCCGCTCCGGCCCGTCCACGATGGCCATGCCCGCGATCACGCCGGCCACGGTCCCCAGCGACCCGATGAGGAAGAGCGTAATGATCGGCAGCCCGGCGCGGAGGATGTCGCGCAGGTTGACCTTCAGCAGGAGCCACACGATCGCGAGCGGGGCGACGGTGCGGAAGATCGCGTCATAGGCCGGGACCGGATCCGCCTCGGTTGAGGAGGTCGGAAGCAGGCCGAAGTTCGCGATGATCGCGGTGAAGATGATGACCATCAACGCGGTGCCGCCGTGCCGCAGGAAGCTCCGGCGCACGAGCCACTCCGTCCCCGCGATGACGAGACACAGGACGGCGACGATATAGAGCGTCTGTGCGGTCACGGCGGGACTCGATCAGTCATCGGCGTAGAGCGACTCCGCCTTCACGGCCGACGTCGTGATCCCCTTGATGAAGGCGGAGGAGAAGCCGCGGTGCTCCATCTCGTTGAGGCCGGCGATCGTACAGCCGCGCGGCGTCGTCACGCTGTCGATCTCGCGCTCGGGGTGGCGGCCCTGGTCCCGGACGAGGGCGGCGGCGCCGAGCGCGGTCTGAGCCGCCATCCGGAGTGCCTCGTCGGGGTGGAAACCGATCTCGATGCCGCCCTGGCAGGCGGCGCGCACCGCCCGCAGGAAGAACGCCACGCCGCAGGCGCAGAGGGCGGTGGCGGGGACCATGTGCTCCTCCTCCACGACGAGCGTGGCCCCGACGGCCCGGAACAACGCCGCCACCCGGTCGAGGGCCCCGGCGTGGGCGGGCTCCGCCGCGAGACACGTCATCGACTCGCGCAGCGCGACCGCCGTGTTGGGCATGGCGCGAACGATCGCCACGTCGGGGCCCACGTGCCGGCGAATCGCCGCGATCGACGCCCCGGAGACGACGGACACGAGGAGATGGCGCCCGGCGTCCACATGCGGTGCGATGTCCGCCAGTACCGCGTCGAGGGCCTGCGGCTGGACCGCGACGATCACCGTGTCGCAGGCGGCCACGGCGCCCGGATTGTCGGACGACACCGGGAACCCCCGTCCGGCGAGATCCGCGACGCGCTCCGTGTGGCGGCGCGTGACGTGGACCTCCCCCGGAGCGTGCGAACCCGCGGCTACGAGTCCCTCGGCGATGGCGCGCCCGATATTCCCCGCGCCGAGGATGGCGACGCTGGCGGACGATGTCGGGTGGCGCATATCGAAGCCTCTTCGCGTGTTTCGCAAGTGTGGTCCGCGGGACCGGTGGCGGCCGGGCCGGACGCGAGGCGCATTGTCGCCCGAGGGCCGCACGACCCGCAAGGCGTTGCCGCCCGAGCGGCGCTCCGGTGTCGCCGGACCCGGGCGACGCTGCGACATTGGCGGTATCCCCTGCCGAAAACGGAGGACGGAAGATGGATCGTCGGATGGTGGAATACGAAGCGAAGAAGCAGACGCCACTCGTGGCGTACATTCTCCTCGTGGTGTTCGGCGTCGTGGGCGCCCACAACTTCTACCTCGGACGACGCGGACAGGCGCTGGCCCAGCTTCTGTTCTCCGTCGTCATGGCCGGCGCCATGCTCTGGCTCTTCGTGGGCTTCGCGTCAGCCGAGATGGCGGATGTGTCGGGCGGCTTCGACGCCTTCGTGCGGCGCGCGTGGACCTTCTACGCGATCGCCATCGTCTGGGGCGTCGGCAGCTTCGCCTGGCTCGTCGTGAACGCGATCGAGGTTCCAAAGCTCATCGCGGAGCACAACGTCCGACTCCACGCCCGCATCTTCGGCGCCGATTAGTCGCTTACCGTCGTCCGATTGTCGTTCCAGCGGCGGATTGCGAGACAGGCGTTGTGCCCTCCGAAGGCGAACGAGTTCGACAGGGCGACGGGGACGGGGCGCTCGATGGGGCCGCCGTGGGCGTAGTCGAGATCGCACTCCGGATCTGCCTCCTCGAAGTTGATCGTGGGCGGGATGACGCCGTGCCTGCAGACCAGCATGGAGATCACGGCCTCGATGGCCCCGGCGGCCCCCAGCGGATGACCTGTCATCGACTTCGTCGCGCCCACCACCGTGGATCGCGCGTGCTCGCCCAGCACTTCCTTGATCGCCTTCGTCTCGGCGGCATCCCCGACTGGCGTCGCGGTCCCGTTCGCGTTGATGTAGCCGATGTCCTCGACCGCGAGGCCGGCGTCTTCGATCGCCTGCTGCATGGCCAGTCGGGCGCCGACGCCATCCGGAGCGGGAGCCGTCATGTGATACGCGTCCGCGCTCTGTCCGAAACCGACGATCTCCCCCAGAATTCGCGCGCCGCGCTCCCTCGCGTGCTCCAGTTCCTCGAGAATCAGCATCCCCGAGCCCTCTCCCAGCACGAAACCGTCTCGCCGGGCGTCGAAGGGGCGGCAGGCCTTCTCCGGGTCGTCGTTGCGCGTCGACATCGACCCCATGGACGCGAAGCCGGCGACCGCGAGCGGCGTGATGGCGGACTCCGTCCCTCCGGCGATCATCACATCCGTCTCCCCCCTCCGGATCGAGCGGAAGGCGAGGCCGAGCGAGTGGCCGCTCGACGCGCAGGCGGACACGGTCGCGTAGTTCGGGCCGCGCGCCCCGTACACGATGGACAGGAGTCCGACCGTCATGTCCGGGATGAACATCGGGATGAGCAGGGGGGAGACGAACCTCGGTCCCTTCGACAGGAGCTTCCTGTGCTGCGCCTCCAGCAGCGGGAGCCCGCCGACCGCGACCCCGACGACGACGCCCGTCCGATCCGGAGGCAGGTGGGCGAGCCCGTCGCCGAACCCCGCCTGTTCCATGGCCTGGGAGCCCGCGGC
Organism: Gemmatimonadales bacterium; assembly: GCA_009840115.1. Taxonomy (GTDB): domain Bacteria; phylum Gemmatimonadota; class Gemmatimonadetes; order Palauibacterales; family Palauibacteraceae; genus Palauibacter; species Palauibacter irciniicola. The sequence continues at coordinate 25,353 of VXOJ01000005.1, forward strand.
AATGGCGAGCTGCAGGAACCGGTCCGCGCGGCGCGCTCCCTTTCGGTCCAGGTACTCCAGAGGGTTGAAGCCCTTCACCTCACAGGCGAAGCGGACGGCCTGGCCGGAGGCGTCGAAGAGGGTGATCGGACCCGCGCCGCTCACGCCGTGGAGGAGCGCGTCCCAGGTGGAGTCCACATCGAGACCAATAGGCGTGACCATCCCGACGCCCGTGATGACGACACGCCTCGGTGGATCGGTGTGGATCAAGCGGATGCTCCTCCCGCCATTCTCGTCTGGTCTCCGGACGGAACGATCCCGTCATGGAATCCTGGGATCAACGTCGTTCCGCTCCGCACCGCGTCGGGAGGAGATAATACAGTGAGGCGAAAGACCTGACATGACCCCCGAAGACGGCGGGCTGGGAAGGGGATTCTAAACGGAGGGGGTGGGATTGGGTCGCCGCTGCGCGGCTCCCCGAGCTCGCTCCCTCCGGTCGCTCGGTTCGAACCCATGTGGGCTTACGCCCTGCTTCCATACGGAGGGGGTGGGATTCGAACCCACGTGGGCTTACGCCCGCCGGTTTTCAAGACCGGTGCATTCAGCCGCTCTGCCACCCCTCCGGGTGTGGGTCGGAAACTGGCCCGGCGACGGGGGCCGATCAAGGTGACGGGGCGCTTCAGGTGTCGGGGGCGAGGGTGATTCGGTATCGGACGACGCGTTGGATGCCGAGGTCGTCCAGGCTGACGGCCCACACGTCGTTGCCGTCGAACACCGGGAAGGGGTTGGAGGAGAAGTCTTCGGGCGGATTCACGGCTCCCAGGTAGGTTCCGTCGGCTTCGAACACATCGAACCGGAGCGGAGACCGCCACACGAAGGGCGTTGAGAACGGGCTGTCCGGGTCGTGGTCCTCGTTCTCGACCTCCTGCGCCTCGGTGGCGACCCGCACCCATATGCGGCCGTCCCGTCCGGGGTAGAGCCCGGCGAAGGGCGGCTTCGTGTCGGGGATGGAGGGTCCGTCCCACGTCCAGCCCGGCACGGTCATTCCGATGCCGCGCTCGGTCTGGGCGCGGGCCTGCTCCGCCTCGCGCGGGAAGACGCGGGCGGGCTCGTGCGTTCGCTCGATTCGGAGGACGCCGTCCGGGACCTCAAGATCGATCGCATAGCGGGACGAGATTCCGCTGGCGAAGTGTCCGCCGGGGTGGACTACCCAGATCGCCCGCGGCGCGAACGGAACTCCGTACGTCGCCATGGCGCCGTCCCTCTCTCCCGTGACGGTCTCGCCCTCGAAGTCGCCGTGCGGCGGCGCCACGGTGTCGCGGGGCGTTCCATCGGGGTCGAAGATGGCCAGCAGGCTGCGACCGAAACCGGTCGCATCGGAAGGGTCGCGGGCCGCCACGTACATCCTCCCCCGACCGTCCGTCCACAGCGGCTGGTTCGAATAGAAGGCGGGGACATAGGGCCATTCCTCCAGCGACTCCTCTTCGGGGCCGTAGACCTGCAGGCGCGCATTGCCCGGATCGCGCACGACGATCCGCCGGTCGGGAAGCAGGGCCATCGCCTCGGGTCGTTCCAACTCGCCGGGGCCCTGTCCGGGCCCTCCCAGGGTCCGCACGTGGCCGCCCTCCGGGTCGAACATGCGGACTTCCCGGGCCTGCTGGTCGAACACGTAGACGTTGCGGTCGTCGTCCACCGCGATGGACCCGATGCGGCCGAAGAGGTATTCGTCGGGGCCCTCGACCTCGCCGATCGACAACTCCGGGACGAGCGTCGCGTCCCCGCCCCACACGCTCCCCGACAGGGTGCGAACGACGACCGTGTCGCCGATCCTGTCGGTCACCACCTGCGGACCGCGCGCGACCTCCGTGCCGGTGCCGCAGGCGGCGAACGCCACCGAGAGCACGGCGAACCACGAATCTTTCGTCGCCTGCATCGCTTGCCTCCTGGACCGGACGCGCGAGAGCGCCCCCCTCGGACGCGTGAGGGCGCCCCCCGTAGAAACTATCGTCCCACGATAGGTTGTCCGGCGCTGCGGCGACCGGCACCTTCGAGCTTCGAATGGACGAGAGGTCTCAGATCGGCGGCGCCGCTGCGGGCGGTCGCGCGAAGGGAGTGAAGCGATGACGAGGATCGGACGGTTCCGGGTCGGATTGGCGGGGTTCGTGGCGGCCGCGGCGATGGCCGTCTCCCACGGCGCTCTGCACGCCCAGGAGTCCTGGCTCGTCGGGACGTGGGAGGGCACGGCGGAGACCCCCAGCATGCCGGGCGGCCCCACCATCTCCATGACCTGGGCGGTCGAGGCGGCGGAAGATGGAACTTTGACGGGAAGCTGGACGGGCGACGCGGCGGGACAGAGCTACACCCGCGAAATGTCCGACATCTCGGTCGACGGAGACACCTTCGGCTTCACCGTGCGCATCGAGGATCAGGGTCAAACGGGAGAGTTCGTCTTCGAGGGGACGATGGCGGAGGGCGAGGTCAGCGGCACCTTCGAGGTTCGTCCGGAAGGAATGCCGGCCGTGATCACGGGAACCTTCTCCGGCGCCCGGGCCGAGGAAGACGGCGCCTGACGCCGGTAGCCCGCGCCTGACGCCGGCAGTTCGCGCCTGACGCCGGCGGCCCGCGCCGAAAAAAAAGCGGGCGACCGGTCTCGAACCGGCGACCTTCAGCTTGGGAAGCTGACGCTCTACCAACTGAGCTACGCCCGCGCGCTGCCGCATGGTTGTGGCTGCCGTACGTCGTAGTGGGGCGGGAGGGACTTGAACCCCCGACTTCTGCGATGTGAACGCAGCGCTCTGGCCAGCTGAGCTACCGCCCCGGACAGCCCCCTCACGGGGCCAGCGATGTTACGCGGACGCCCCATCCCCTGTCAAAGCTGCCGGCGGTCGGTGCGGGGCTCTCGGAGGGTCTTCCGGCGGGTCAGCTCCGCCAGGGCGTGAGCAGCTTGAAGAAGGCGTCCGTGTTGTCCTGCACGAACTCGCGGACGCTCTTCTCGGTGTTCGCCCGCGTGGAGATGTAGCACTGCTGACACGTGTTCTGCTTCGTGAACTTCTCCAGCATGTCCTCCTGCCGGTCGAAGTACGCCATCACCATCGCGCACGGCGTGAGCCGTCCGTCCGGGTTGATGACGAGGAAGCGGCGTCCCGCCTGGCACCCGGGGATCCCTCCCTCCGTCAGAAACCGGTGGAATTTCCACAGCACGCGCGGCGTCGTGTAGACCGGATATCCGGCGTTGCGCAGGTCGATGACCTCCTGCAGGCTGTTCGCCAGCCCCTCCAGCCCATCGCCCTCGATGAGCCCGTCCCGGTCCTGCACGCGCAGGTGCGTGTAGACGGAGAAGTTGATCGGCACGCCCCAGTCCTTCGCCACGCGCACCATGTCCCCGATGTCCCGGTAGTTCCACGCGGTGATGCACACGTTGAGCAGGATGTCGTCCGCATCCGTGCTCTGGCGGCGGATCTCGGGCACCACGCGGGCCATGCGGTCGAACAGGCCGGGGATGCGGCGGAACTCGTCGTGTCTCTCGTCGGGAAAGTCGAGCGAGGTGGACAACTGGTGCATCCCGCTGTCCTTGAGACGGAAGAAGCGCTCCGGCGTGAGGTTCGACGCGTTCGTGACCACGATCATCCAGGGCAGCCCGCTCTTGTTCGTCATCGCGTCGACGATGTCGTACACGTCTCCGCGCGCGAGCGGTTCGCCTCCGGACGCGTGCGACACGACGGGCCGAAGCTCCCGGCAAATCGCCGCATAGTCCTCGGCCCCGAGGCGCTCCTCCTTGATCGGGCCGCCCCAGTTGCAGTGCCAGCAGTTCGCCGTGCAGGCGTGCGTGATCTCGAACGAGACGGAGAGCGGCTTGTTCTGGATCCGGTTCCGGATGCCCCGGGCGAGCATGCGTGCGGCCATGGCTCCGGAGATGTTCGGCATCCGTTCAACCCTGCCCAGTGTCTGCCTGGTGTCTCGCCTTCCATCGCTTGACCCCCTCGGGGATGGCCTTCACGAGGTACATCGCGAAGACCACGGCCACGCACGCGATCAGCACCCAGTTCGGGATCGGAATCGTGGCTCCGAGGAGAGCAAGAAGGTAATAGCGGGGAAAACGGGCGACCACCAGCGCCGCGACCCACTTTCCCATGGGGTACTGGATGGAGAATGCCAGGAACTTGAAGGGGAAGAAGGGGATGGGCGCGAAGCCGGTCGCCACGATGGTGGCGAAGGGCCACCTCATGAACCAGGAGATCGCCTTCCGGTAGAACCTCTTGCGCTTGTATGCCCGGATGTTCTGCAGGTTCAGGAGGGGGACGAAGACGAGGTGGTCCATGACCCCCGCGATGGCCGTTCCCAGCGTGGCCCACGCCGCGGCGAGCCACAGGTCCGCGACCTTCCCGAAGTAGATGAGGACGGGCTCGTGGGGGAAGACGGAGATCGCCGTGTTCGCCGGGATGGAGTAGAAGGCGAGATACAGATAACTGTCGGATTGGAAGTCGCGCAGGAGGAGGATCGACGTCGTGAGGCCGATCGCGATCATCAGCCCGCCGCAGATCCAGACCGCGGGCCCGAGGTGCGTCCGGCCCTCCGCCTCGGACGCGCCGCCGGATGCGCCGCCGACGGCGTCGCCGACCCTGTCGATCTGGTCCTGCCCCATCACCGCTCTCCACCGTAGCTTTGTGTCCTGCGGCATGGCCGTGTCCCGCTGAAACTACCGTCACCCGGCTCGCGGTGCTCCGGGCGGGGCGCGCGAAGAGGAGGATCCGATCGGCAACCAGCGCAACGACACCCGGATGGACTGCCCGGAGTGCGGCGACCGCGTGGGGCGGTCCGATCAGACCTGTCAGAAGTGCGGCGAACCGCTGTCGTTCGCGCCGGACGAGACGGGCGTGCACTGCGCGGTCTGCGGCGACGCCATCGGCGCCTACACCGAGACCTGCCCGGGCTGCGGCGAGACGGGCTATCCCGCGCTCCGTCCGCGCCGCGGCCGCAAGTGGAAGGGTTCGCGCCCGGACGGTCTGACCCGGACGTGACCGAGGGCCGCGCCCGGCTCGACCGGACCTGCATCGTCCTCCACGAGCCGCAGGATGTCGTCAACGTCGCGCTTGTGATTCGCGCGATGAAGAACATGGGCCTGTCGCGTCTCCGGCTCGTGAACCCCGCGGAGTTCGATGCGTGGCGCATCACCGGGATCGCGCACGACACCGAGGACGTCGTGGAGCGCATCCGCATCTTCGACGACCTCCCCTCCGCCCTCGCCGATGCGAGCTACGTGCTCGGCGCGACCGCCCGCCGCCGTTCCACCCGCCACGAGTGGTGGAGTCCCGAGGGCGCGGCGACGGAATTCACCGGTCCCGCCGGCGGGCGCGAGGGGCGGCTCGCCGTCGTGTTCGGCCGGGAGGATCGGGGGCTCTCCAACGAGGCGCTCGATCTCTGTCACGGACTCGTGTGCATCCCCACGAACCCGGACCACACCTCGATGAACCTCGCCCACGCGGCCGTCATCATTCTCTACGAACTGCGGAAGGCGGCGCTCGGCCCCGACGACTGGGAGGGGCGCGACCTGGAGGGCAAGCGACGCCGCCGGACCCCGCCCGCCCTGCACGGCGAACTGGAAGAGTTCTTCGATATCTGGGAGCGGGCGATGGAGGAGGCCGGCCTCTTCCACGGCATCGACCCGGCGCCGAAGATGCGGAGTTTCCGGAACATCTTTCAGCGCGCGGACCTCGACCGGCGCGAACTCGGTCTCATCCTCGCGGTGGCGTACGAGGTGCTGAACTTCGCGCGGAGAGAGAAGAAGCGCGCCCGGGAGCGCGCGGAGACGGAGGCCGACGGCTAGCGGCTGGATTCGCTGGCGCAGTGCCAGATTCGCTGGCGCAGTGCTAGATCCGCTGGCGCAGCTTCGAGACGAGTTCTTCGTTCGAGTCGGTCTGCCGCATGAGGCCGAGGACCTCCTGCATGGCCTCGACCGGCGGATAGGTGCTGAGTTCGCGCCGCATCGCCTGCGCGACGAGAAGTTCGTCGTCGCTCATCAGGCGTTCCTCGCGTCGCGTCGCGCTCGAGTTGAGATCGATCGCCGGAAAGATCCGGCGGTCCGAAATGTCCCGGTCGAGCACGAGTTCGCTGTTCCCCGTCCCCTTGAACTCCTCGAAGATCACCTGGTCCATGCGGGAGCCGGTGTCGACGAGCGCCGTCGCGATGATCGTGAGCGATCCGCCGCCCTTGGTCTCCGGGACGCAGCGCGCGCTGCCGAAGAAGCGCTTCGGCTTCTCGAGCGAGTTCGCGTCGATGCCGCCCGTGAGCGTGCGCCCGCTTCCCTCCTCCGTCGTGTTGTACGCACGCGCCAGCCGCGTGATCGAATCGAGGATGAGGACGACATCCTGCCCCATCTCCGCGAGGCGCCGCGCGCGCTCGAGCGTGATCTCCGCGACCTGCACATGACGCTCGGCCCGGTGGTCGAAGCTCGAGGCGGTGACCTCGCCGAGTCCCGTCGCCTCCATCTCCGTCACTTCCTCCGGACGCTCGTCGACGAGGAGGATGAGGATCGTGGAATCGGGGTGGTTCTTCGAAACGCCCTCGGCGATCGCCTGCAGGACCATCGTCTTGCCGGCCTTGGCGGGCGCGACGATGAGCGACCGCTGACCCATCCCCATGGGGCAGATGAGGTCGATGATCCGGTTCGTGTAGTCGGGCTGGCCGCGGCGCTCGAGCCCGCACTCCAGCCGCAGACGCCGATCGGGGTGCATCGCGCTCAGACGGTCGAACTGCCGGCGGCGTCCGAGCTGGTCCGGGGGGTGGCCGTTGACGGTGTGGAGGTGTCGGAGCGGCGGACTCTTGCCGGGGCGGGGAGGGCGGCCGGCCTGGCCGCAGATCTCGTCTCCCGTCCGCAGATCGTAGCGGGAGACGATCTTCGGACTCACGTAGATGTCGTCGTCGCTCGGCGTATACCCGGCATGCTGGCGGCGGATGAACCCCGTGCCGTTGCCGAGCCGCTCGATGAGTCCCAGGTAGCCGTCCTTCGGACCTTCCGGAACTTCGGCGGCCGCATCCTGCTGGCTCGGCCGCTGTTGCCGGGGCCCCTGCCCTCCCCGGTTGCGGCGGCCGCGCGAACGGCGCCGCCGGTTCCGGCCCTTTCCGCCGCGGCCGCCGGATCCCTTGCCCCGGCCCCTGGGCTGCCCCTTGCCGCCTCCGTCCCCGCGCGGGGAGCCGCCGCGGGGCTGTGATGTGTTGTTCGTCAATGCACCAACTCTTTGTTGTATTCCGCGAAGCCGGACCGGATTCGCGACTTCGAGACTCTCCGGGGCCGAATCGACCGCGCCGGGAAAAGGGGGTTGGGGATCCCCCGGAATCGCCTGAATGCTAGTGTCGTGTCCCGGAAATACGCGAGCTACCGAGAGTGCACCAGTATGGGGCGCATCCGGGGCTCGCGCCAGTTTCCGGGCGGTTCCGCCGGCGCGCGCGGCCGTAGCCGGGGAATCGAGATCCTGTATATTCCGGGCGCTCCGCTCGGCACGAACGCGACGGGAACGCGACGGGCCGGGGGACGCACCTCCGACGCATGCCTTATGAAACTCATCACAGAAGAACTCTGGAGTGAAATAGAATGATGAAGCGATCGACACTACCGGCCCTGGGCGCGTTCGTCCTCTTCGGATGCGGCGGCGGCGAGAGCGACCAGCCGTCTCCCGCGCCGGCGCCCGCCCCGGCTCCCGCCACGGAGGCCGCCGCGGCGGCTTCGGGGCCCATGGCCGTGGACTGGATCTCGGTGGACGACGGCGCGCGCACCGTAACAATTGATCTCGTCGCGGGCTCGACGGACGCGAACAACCGCTGGAACTTCAACGGCTACGCCAACGGCGAGGCCACGATCGTCGTGCCTGTCGGATACGCCGTCACCGTCAACTTCGAGAACCGGGACCCGGTCAACTATCACAGCTTCAGCGTCCTCCAGCGGGCCACGAGCTACCCCGCGATCTTCGATGACGCCACGCCCGTCTTCGAGGGCGCGGTCACCTCGAACGCGACTTCGATGACGGAGGCCACAGCCCCCGGCGGCGGCACCGAGAGCATCAGCTTCACGGCTTCCACGGCCGGCGAGTACGCGCTCGTGTGCCCCGTTCCGGCTCACGCGGTTACGGGCATGTGGATCGGGTTCGACGTCTCCGACTCGGGCGAGTCCGGGTTGCAGAGCTAGTTCGAGGGGAGACCGGCCGCGTATGGAGACGCTGCGGAAGGTGCTGCTGTGGGCTTCCACGAACCGGTGGCTCTCGCAGCGCCTGCCGGAGCGCCGTTTCGTGCGGCGCGCCGTGCGCAAGTTCATGCCGGGCGAGACGCTGGAGGACGCGCTCGGCGAGGCCGCCCGTCTGCGGGAGGAAGGCGTTCCCACCCTCGTCACGACGCTGGGCGAGAACGTCGAGACCGCGGAGGAGACCCGCGAATCCGTCGCCGAGTACGTGCGGGCGATGGACCTGGCGGACGAGATGGGGCTCGATCTGGAGGTCTCGATCAAGCCGACCCACCTCGGACTCGACCAGGACCCGCAACTCGCGGTCGAGAACGTGGGGGAACTCGCGGCGCGCGCCGAGGGTCGCGGCACACTCTGGATCGACATGGAGGGGTCGTTCTACACGGAGGCGACCCTCTCCCTCTACCGCGCCGTCCGGCGCGGGCACGTGAACGTCGGACTCTGCATCCAGTCCTACCTCAGACGGACCGCGGACGACCTCGAATCGCTCATGGAATTCGGCCCCCGCATCCGGCTCGTGAAGGGAGCGTACGCGGAACCGGCCGAGATCGCCTTTCCGGACAAGCGGGACGTGGACGAGAGCTACCTCGCCCTCGCGCGGCGCCTCATCGACCACCTCGGGAACGGAGGAGATGGTTTCCTCGGGCTCGGGACGCACGATCCGGCGATGATCGGGCCGCTCTCCGCGGACGCGGGGGCGGCGGGTCTCGACGGCAGCCGGTTCGAAATCGAAATGCTGTACGGCATCGGACGGCGGGAGCAGAGGAGGCTCGTGCGCAACGGGACCCCGCTGCGGGTGCTGATCAGCTACGGGGGGGCGTGGTTCCCGTGGTACATGCGCCGCCTCGCCGAGCGGCCCGCGAACGTGTGGTTCGTCGCCCGCAGCATGTTCCGCTAGGAGCGAGCGAATGGACGAGCAACCGGGAGCCGGCGCGCTCTTCGCACCGGATATCCTCAAGGGCCGCACCGCGCTCATCACGGGCGGCGGGAGCGGCATCGGGTACGGGATCGCGGAGTGCCTCGCGGCGGCCGGCGCCTCCGTGGGCGTGTTCAGCCGCAACGAGGAGCGGGTGACGCAGGCGGCGGAACGCCTGGCTTCGACCCACGGCGTGCGGACGCTCCCGACGGTTGGGGATGTGCGCGAACCGGCGGCGCTCGAAGCCGCGGTGCATGAGACGCGGGACGCGCTCGGGTCCATCGACATCCTCGTGAACAACGCGGCGGGCAACTTCTACGCGCCGACGGCCGAGCTGTCGCCGAACGGGTGGCGCGCCGTGGTGGAGATCGACCTGTTCGGCACCTTCCACGCCTGCCGCGCGGTCTACCCCGTCATGGCCGAGCAGGGGTACGGGCGCATCGTGTCGATCTCGATGACCATTCACTACCGGGGCTGGCCCCTCATGGCCCACGCGACAGCGGCGAAGGCGGGGGTGGACGCTCTGACTCGTACGCTCGCCATCGAGTGGGCGCGGGACGGAATCAACGTGAACGCCGTGGCGCCGGGTCCGATCCCGACGGAGGGCGTGAAGAAGGCGTTCGCGGCTCCCCCGAGCGACGAAGTCGACATGTTCGGCGTGCGCTCCGGCGCCGGGTTCGCGGAGCGCTTCATCCCCGCCGGCCGGCTGGGGCACCCGCACGACATCGGGCAGACGATCGCCTTCCTGTGCTCGCCGGCGGGAGACTGGATCACGGGCACGGTGATCGTCGTCGACGGCGGCGAGTCGCTCGTGAGCCCCCGCACCATCCCCGGCGGACGCTCAGAGAGCTGAGGCGCCGCCGACTTCAGACGGCGGCCGCGGCCGCGTTGGCCGGCACTTCGGCCGTCAGCCGCCCGGCTTGCCCCCGCAGCGGCGCGGCAAAGCGATCGCCAGGGGTCGCGCGGCCGAGAAGTTCGACCCTCAGGTAATCGCCGGTCACGCCGGCGACGCGGTCGTCCCGGCCCTCCACGACGATGTCGGCGATGCTGCCCACGCGCCCTTCGGAATAGCCCCGGCCCTTGCGGAGGCCGAGGTCCCGCAGCGTCCGCGAGCGGGCCGCCGCCACGTCGCCGGGCACCCGGTTCGGGAGACTCGCGGCCACGGTTCCGTCCCGCACGGAATAGGGGAATACGTGCAGGTAGGTGTAAGGCAGCTCCTCCACGAGCGCCCGTGTCTCCTCGAATTCCTCCTCCCCCTCGCCCGGGAACCCGACGATGATGTCCGCGCCGAGACCGAACGCGCCGGAATCGACCGCGGCCAGGCGCTCGGCGATGTGGAGCACGCGGGCGCGATACGCCTCCCGCGTGTGCCAGCGGCGCATGAGGCGAAGCACCCGGTCGGACCCGCTCTGCATCGGTATGTGCAGGTGGGGCGCCAGGTGTCCATCCGATGCCGCGAGCAGATCCACGAGCCGGTCGTCGATTTCCGTCGCCTCGATGGAGGAGAGGCGGAAGCGGGCGGGGACTTCCTCGAGCAGCCGTTCGCACAGCGTCGCGAGACTGGCGGGGGTGCGGGGGCCATCGCGCCCGGGATCCGTGTCGAGGTCCTTCCCGTAGTGGCCGATGTGGATCCCGGTGATCACGAGTTCCGGGTGCGCGCGCGCGAGGGTCGCGGCCTCCGCCACGACTTCGGCGACGGGGCGCGAGACCGAGGCGCCGCGCGCGATCCGGGTCGCGCAGAACGAGCACTTCCGGTCGCACCCGTCCTGGATCTTGAGCCACGCGCGGGTCCCGCGCGCATTCCGCTGCAGGGGGGCGAACGAAGCGTCCGAACGGCCGGCGGTGACCGGATCGGCGGCGGCGGAGTCTCCCAGTTGCGGCAAGAGTTCCGCGACCGCGGACGGGTCGTGTCCGGGCACGACGCCATCCACTTGTTCCAGCGCGCGATACTCGGCTTCACGGAAGGAGGTTGAACAGCCGGCGACGACGATGCGGAGATCCGGACGCTGGCGGCGCAGGCGGCGCACGAGTCGCCTCGCGTTCGCGTCCGCCTGGTTCGTCACCGTGCACGTGTTGATCACGGCCACGTCCGCCTGGTCCGCGCGGAGCGCGGTTTCGGCGCCGCGGAGTTCCAGTTCCTGGCGGATCCGCTCGGTATCGTACTGGTTCGCCTTGCACCCGAAGGTATGGAACCAGACGGAAGGCCTGTCGTTCACGTCGTTCACGTCGCCGGGCCGTGTCGCTCGGGAGGGGGTTCGCACGTTCTCTCTTGTAAGATCGGTGCAGCGCGCATGAGACGCTACGTGCCGGGTGGACGGCACCCCGCTCCGATGTATCTTTCCCATGGATTTTGTCCGGCCGAAGGAAGGTGCGGATCGCGCGCGGACCCGGCAGTCGCCGCGCGGCCCGGCACGACGGCCATGGAGGAATGCAAGATGTGGTGCGTGAAACAGAAGCGGTACGCAATCTTCGCCGTCGTGGCGATCGGGTTGTCACTAACGGCGTGCGGTGACAGCGACCCCGTGGTTCCGGAGCCCATGTTCGACAGCCCGTCCACGGTGCGCGTGGTCAACCGGCTGCTCGGTCCCGTGATCTTCTTCTTCGCCCGTCCGTGCGGGACGTCGGACTGGGGCTCGGATCTCTTCGGCACCGACCATCCCATCGAGGGGACGATCCAGCCCGGCGGCCAGCGGGACTTCACGGTCGAGGCCGGCTGCTATGACTTCCGGGCAGTGCACCTGGAAACGACCGAGCCGGGTCCCGCGCTCGAGAAGATGATCTTCAACCAGGCGGCCTCGCCGGTCACGCCGGTGGTCTGGACGCTCGAGGACGATCCCGTCGACCCGACCTGACCCGCAGCCTGTTCCGTTCCGGCGTCCGAGGGGCGTCGCGGGGGCAACCCCGTTGACGCCCCTCCTCATGCCCCGGAGTATCCGACACGTGGATCGCGTCCAACACTGAAATCCGGCCGGAGGAACCGTTATGAGGCAGCAGCTCGTCCAGGTGGCGGAAGACATGGGGGCCAAGGGCAAGGGGATCCTGGCGGCCGATGAGAGTTCCGGCACGATCCGGAAGAGGTTCGACGGCATCGGCGTCGAATCGACGGAGGAGACCCGGCGCGACTACCGGGAACTGCTCTTCCGGACGAGCGACGCGCTGAGCGAGTGCATCTCGGGCGTCATCCTGTTCGACGAGACGCTGCGGCAGTCGGCGGCGGACGGTACGCCGCTCGTGCAACTGCTCTCCGATGCGGGATCGATCCCCGGGATCAAGATAGACAAGGGGGCGCATGCCCTCGCGGGGGCGCCGGGCGAAAAGGTGACCGAAGGACTCGACGGGCTGCGCGAGCGGCTGGCGGAGTACTACGAACTCGGGGCCCGCTTCACGAAGTGGCGCGCCGTCATCGACATCGGACGGGGCGGAGACCGCTCCATCCCGAGCGCCTACTGCATCGGCGCGAACGCCCACGCGCTCGCGCGGATGGCGGCGCTCAGCCAGGAGCAGGGACTCGTGCCGATCGTGGAGCCGGAGGTGCTGATGGACGGCGACCACGACATCGACCGCTGCTTCGAGGCGACCGAAGCCACGCTCAAGCAGGTGTATATGGCGCTCTTCCACCAGCGGGTGCTGCTGGAGGGCTCGGTCCTGAAGCCCAACATGGTGCTGTCGGGCAAGTTGTGCGCCGATCAGGCGGGCGTCGACGAGGTGGCCGAGAAGACCGTGCGCTGCCTGAAGCGCGCGGTTCCCTCGTCGGTTCCGAGCATCGTCTTTCTGTCGGGAGGTCAGTCGGCCATCGAGGCCACGGCCCACCTGAACGCGATGAACGCGGGGTTCGATACGCCGTGGAACCTCAGCTTCTCGTACGGGCGGGCGCTTCAGGCGGCCCCGCTGCAGGCCTGGGGTGGCGCCGCGGACAACGGGCCGGCGGCGCAGGCGGCATTCGCGCACCGCGCGCGCATGAACGGGCTCGCGACGCGCGGCGAGTGGTCGATGGACCTGGAGCGGGCGGCCGCCTGAACGCCGCCCTCAGGTCGCGCGCCAGATCTCCCGCATCGCTTTCCCGAAAGCGGATCGGATCTCGCCCTCGCCCGCCATCGAGCCACGCTCCACGCGTCGTTCCCCTGCGACGTACACGGCCTCGATGTCGCGCTCATCTCCCCCGACGAGCCACGCGTCCATGAGGGTCTCCCAGTCGTGTCCCAGGGTGTGCGGACCTTCCCGATCCAGGACGACGAAGTCCGCCCGGTAACCCGGTTCGATTCGCCCCATCCGCATCGGCGCTCCGGCGCCGCCCGCCGGGCCGGATCCGGCCGCCGCCGCGCCGCCGCCCTCCGCGAGCCACGACCAGACGACCGGCCCCGCGCCCGCTCCGGTCGCCAGACGGGCCCTTCGCCGATCCCGCAGGCGCTGCCCGTACTCGAGTTGCCGCGCCTCCTCGATGGCGGAGATGCGGACGTTCGCGTCGGAGCCCACCGCGGCCGCGCCACCGGCGAGAAAGTGCTCGCGGGCGGGAAAGATCCCGTCCCCCAGGTGGGCCTCCGTGATCGGGCACAGGACGACTCGCGCCCCCGCGCTCCGGAGCCGGTTGCGCTCCGCCTCCGTGGCGTGCGTCGCATGCACGAGACTCCAGCGCGGACCCAGTTCGACCGTGTTCGCGAGGAGGTCGACGGGCGTGCTGCCGCGCACCGCGAGACACTCCTCGACCTCGAGTTCCTGCTCGCTGATGTGGATGTGCAGGGACGCTTCGGGGCCCAGCGTCGCGTCGACCGCCGCCACCAGCTCGGCGAGGTCGGCCGCGGGCACCGCGCGGAGAGAGTGCGGCGCCACGCCGGCCACCGCCGGCCCCAGCGCCTCGACCGTGGCCATGAACTCGGCGACCGAGCCGTGCGCGAAGCGGCGCTGTCCCTCGTGGGGCGCGGCCCCGTCGAAACCGGCGGTCCGGTAGTAGACGGGCAGGAGGCTGATGGGAAGGCCGACCTCCGCCGCCGCCGCGAGCACGGCCTGCGTCGTTTCGGGCCCGCGCGCGCCGTCCGCACCGTGATGGAGGTAGTGGAACTCCGCCACGTACGTGTAGCCGCCGCGCAGCATGCGGGCATACCCGTATCGCGCAATGTCGAACAGTTGCTCCGGGGTGATCGAGTCGGCCAGCCGGTACATGGCTCGCCGCCAACTCCAGAAGGAGTCGTCCCCTCGCGCCTCTTCGCCGAAGCCGGCCAGCGCGCACTGGAAGATGTGCGAGTGCGCGTTCGGCATGCCGGGGACCGCGAGTCCCCCGTCATACGGGGCGTTGCCGGCGTGAACCGCCCGAACCGCGCGGATCGTGCCGTCCGGAGCGATCTCGATCGACCGGTCCCGCTCGAGGCCCCGGGGGCCCAGGATGGCGCGAAACCTCAGCGTGCGGCTCTTGGTCCTCACGACTCCGACAATACGCGGCCGTCGGTCGGCACGGGTAGCCCACCGATACATCATCCGCCCCCCAGGCGTTATTTCATGGAGGCCGTGGCAAGATCATCCAAAAGGAGAACCGCCTTGAATCGCCTTGTCGGCGTTGCGTTGATCGGCCTTCTCGCGGGCCTCGCGATCCACCCGTCCGTCGTCTCCGCGCAGGGGGTGACGACCGCCGGCGTGGCGGGGCGCGTGATCGACGCCGAGGGAGCCCCCGTCGCCGGGGCCCGGGTGGAGTTCCGCCACACCCGGACCGGCGCCACCCACACTGTTCTGAGCGACGATCTCGGCCGTTTCAGCCTCGCCAATCTTCGGCCCGGCGGGCCGTACACGCTGGAGGTCGGGCGCATCGGGCTCAGCCCGGTGACGCGGGAGGGCCTGACGCTCATCGCCGGACAGAGGCTGCAGCTCGAGGTTCAACTCTCCGAGACGGCGGTTCCGCTGCCCGAACTCTCCGTACGCGTCGAGACGGACCCGGAGTTCGACCCCACCCGCATGGGCTCGACGACCGTCGTCGACCGCGAGACGATCGAGACGCTTCCCACCATTTCGAGGGACTTCACGGGATTCGCCCGACTCTCTCCGCTCGTGGCGGCGGACGAGATGGGGACCTCCGTGGCCGGATCGAACATCCGCTTCAACAACATCCAGGTGGACGGCGCGCTCAACCAGGACGTCTTCGGCCTCTCGCCCACCGGGGTGGCCGGCGGACAGGCGCGGGGACGCGTCATCCCGCTCGCGGCGATCGAGGAACTGCAGGTTCTCACCGCGCCGTACGACGTGCGCCAGTCCGGGTTCACCGGCGGCGTTCTCAATGCGGTGACGCGCTCGGGGGGCAACGACTTCCGCGGCTCCGCGTTCGGTTTCTTCCGCAACGACGGCCTCATCGGCGACGCCGTCATCGGCGGGATCCCGCGCGCGCCGGGCGAGCTTGAGAACACCTTCGCCGGCTTCGATCTCGGCGGGCCGATCCTGCGCGACCGCCTGCACTTCTTCGTCGCGGGCGAACTCGAGAACCGGACGCGGCCGCCCGACGGCTTCACGGTCGGCGTCGACGAGATCGTGCGTACGAAGCTCGACCCCGACTCGGTCCGCCGCGTGTCCAGGATCCTCCAGGGCTACGGCGCGGACGCGGGCGAGGCCGGTCTCTACACGCTCGAGAACGGCCTCGCCAACCTGTTCGCGCGCGTGGACGCCCGCCCGGACGCGGACCACTCCCTCATGTTCCGCTACAATCTCGCCTACGCCGCGGACGATCCGGCCACGAACCGACTCCCCGGCGACGCCTACGAGATGTCGTCCACCGGACGGGAGATCGAATCGCGGAACCAGTCGTTCGGGGCGCAGTGGCTCGCGACCCTCGGTCCACGGCTCTCGAACGACCTCATGGTGAACGTGCAGTTCCTGCGCTACCGGGAGACCGCGAACTCTCTCTATCCCCGGGTCGAGATCGACCTCCAGGCGGGCGTGCCGGGGGCGGGGTTCCGGCGCGAGTTGCGCCTCGGGTCCAACTACTCCGGGCCGGACGGCGAACTCGACCAGAACATCCTGCAGATCACGAACGCGCTGACGCTCTCGCTCGGAGACCACCATCTCACCTTCGGGGGCGGGTTCGAGCGCTTTTCCATCCGGCGGGAATACCTCCCGGGCAGCCTCGGCAGCTACTACTTCCGGTCGATGGCGGATCTGGCGGCGAACGCCCCCGCGGAATACGTCGTCCACGTGCCGCTCTCGGAGGACGCGGGCACGTCGGACTTCAACGTGCACCAGCTTTCGGCCTTCGTGCAGGAGGAGGCCCGGATCGGGGAGCGGCTGAACGTCCGGCTCGGCCTGCGCATGGACGTGCC
Source organism: Gemmatimonadales bacterium (assembly GCA_009840115.1). GTDB lineage: Bacteria > Gemmatimonadota > Gemmatimonadetes > Palauibacterales > Palauibacteraceae > Palauibacter > Palauibacter irciniicola. Next base: position 41,770 of record VXOJ01000005.1, read on the forward strand.
GCTGATGCCGGACGCGCCGGCGCACAACCCGGACGTGGAGCGTTCGTTCGGCTTCAGCACGAGCGACCTGCCGGGCGGGACCGTCCTCTTCTCCCCGCGGGCGGGGTTCAACCTCGGTCTCGGCGGCGACCGCACGACGCAGATCCGCGGCGGGATGGGGCTGTTCACCGGCCGCCCCCCGTTCGCGTGGCTCGCGAGTGCCTATCAGAACACGGGGCTCTCGTCCGTGTTCATGACTTGCCGGCGACGGAATCTCGGAGTTCCCGACCCCGAGATCGTCCCCGCGTTCGATCCCCTCGCGCCTCCCCCGACCCTCTGCGTGGACGGCACGGGCGGCGAATCCGCGGTCCCGATCGTCACGCTGTTCGACCCCGACTTCCGCTTTCCGCGCGACTTCAAGGCCTCGCTCGCCGTCGACCAGCGCCTGCCGGGGGGATTCGTCCTCTCGCTCGAGGGCATCTATACCCGCGCGGTCAACCAGATCGCGTTCCAGGACCTGAACATCGGCCCCGCCTACCCCGCGGGCGACCGGACGGAGGCGAACGGGTTCACCTACGGTTTCGGCTACGGGAGGCGCGTGACCTTCGCCGACCCCGGCGCCGGGAGCGAGTTCGTCGATCCGCCGCCGGGCGAGCCCCCGGGCGAGCGCGAGCCGATCTTCCTCCCCCGCCGCGTCGACCCGGGCTTCGGCCAGGTCATCAAGATCGGGGACCGGCCCCTGAACTTCTCGTACGCCCTGAGCGCGCGGCTCCGGAAGCAGTTCGGCGACCGGCTCTCCGTCGACGTGGGCTATGCCTTCAACCGTTCCGCCGACGTGCGCAGCCTCTCGTCGCTCGATGCGATCGCGAACTTCGGCTACACCGCGGTCGAGGGGGATCCGAACGATCCGAAGCGGCAGGCCTCTCTCTTCGACCGGCCGCACCGCGTCGTGGCGAGCGCGACGGCCGCCCTGCCGGAACTGATGGGAGGCGGCCGCCTGTCCCTGCTATACGTGGGACAGTCCGGGCGACCCTACTCCTACGTGTATGCGGACGACATCAACGGGGACGCCTATCCCGGATACGGCCGCGCGCTCGACCTCGCGAACGACCTCATCTTCGTGACCGACGGGGCGTTCGACTTCCCCGGAGGAGGACGAACCCCGGTCAGCGGCATCCTCTTCGAGCAACTCGTCGCGCAGGAACCCTGCCTGCAGGAGAACCGCTCGCGGATTCTGCACCGGAACGGGTGCCGGACGCCGTGGTCGCACCAACTGGATTTCCGCTTCAGCCAGCCCATCCGGCTGGTCGGTGCGGAAGTCACGGTGACGCTCGACGTGCTCAACGTCCTCAACCTGGTGAACCCCGACTGGGGACATGTGCAGACCGTGAACCCCGTCGTGCAGTTGCTGACCGTCGAGGACCGGATCGAGGACGACTTCGATCTTCAGAACATGGTGCCCGAACCGGACGACCCGCTCCGCGCCCGCTACGCCGGGCCGCTGCAGACGAGCGACACGGGCGGCGTGCGCGCCGCGGTGCCCTACCTGCCGCAGATCGGCGCCTCGCAGTGGCAGGCCCAGTTCGGCATCGGCATCCGCTTCCGCTAGACGCGGCCACGGGGATACGTTCCGCCGCTCGACCCTGTAACCATGGGAGTCAAGTACCATGCGACCACGTAGCCTCGCTCTTCTCGTTTCCCTCGTTCCCTTCGTCGCGACGCTGGCGGCGCCGGCAGCGGCGCAGACTCATGCCGGCGGCCTGAACCATGCCGCCGGGGCCCCGATCATCGGCTTCGGTGCGGCGGCCGCGGTTTCCGGCGACGAGATCTTCGTCTCGCGGCCGGGCGAGTTCGCGGCGTTCCCGATGCCGGGTTCCGAACCCGGCAGCGTGCACATATTCCGGCGCGGCGAGGACGGCTGGGTGGAGGTCGCCACGATACCGGCCCCGAGCGGGGTGTACGGAGACGGTTTCGGGGAGGCCCTGGCCGTCGAGGGCGACATCCTCGTGGTGGGCGCCCCGAAGGAGAACGAGAGCCGGGGAGCCGCGTACGTCTTCGTCCGCGAAGGCACCATGTGGAGCTCCTGGGAGCGGCTGGAGGCACCGGACGCGATGCCGGGAGACGCCTTCGGTTCCTCGATCGCCGTGGGGGCCGGAGGGCAGTTCGGCGTCATCGGCGCGCCGGGACGCGGCGCCAGCGGTTCGGTGTTCGCCTATGTCCAGTCCGACATGGGGTTGACGTCCGTCGAACTCACCGGGTCCGACGCCCCGGCGGACGCCCGGTTCGGAGCGGCCGTCAGCGTGGAGGGCGACCTCGCGCTCGTGGGTGCGCCCGGGCCGTTCGGGCTCAGCCAGTACACACCGTCCGCGCCACCGCAGGCAGGGGCCGGCTACCTGTTCCGCCGCAACGGCACGGAATGGGATGAGGTCGCTCGGCTGACGCCGGCCGGCGGCGCCGTGGCCGGCCTGTCCGCGGTGCTCATGGGGGGCGAGGCATACCTCGGCTCTCCGCTCGCCAGCCAGGCGCAGGGCGCCGTCTTCCGGTTCGCGGCGGACGCCGCCGGAGCGTGGTCCCAGACCGGGACGATCGCGGCCGCGTCGCCGTCCCCGGCGGCCTTCTTCGGCTATGCCCTCGCCGGGGCGGGAGGACGGCTCGTGGTCGGGGCGCCGGGCACGAACGCCTTCGCGGGCGCCGCCCACGTCCTCCGGGCGGGGGACGACGACGGGTGGAGCGAGGAGACCCTGCTGGAGGGCGAAACCCGCGGGCTCATGGGCTTCATGGGCAATGCGGTGGCCGGAGGCGACGGCCTCGCGGTCGTCGGCGCCCCCGGTTCGGAGTTCTTCGAGGGCATCGGCTTCGTGTTCGAGCGTGACGCGGGCGGCACGTGGAGCGAGGCCACTCCCATCCACGAGACCGAACTGGGTCTGGCCGCCGTCAGGGGCGAAGAGATGCGTTGCTCGGACGACGGGACGGTCGCCGGCTTCGACTGCTCCGAGGTGGACCTCGTCTCCTTCCTCCCGGCCCGGGAAGTCGGCGGCGGGCGCGGGATCATGGTCAGCGACATCTGGGGCTGGGTGGATCCGCAGACGGGCCGCGAGTACGCGATCCTGGGACGGTTCGACGGAACCTCCTTCATCGACGTGACCGACGCCGGGAATCCCATCTATCTCGGGAACCTCCCGCTCACCGAGGGCGCGATGCCCAACCTGTGGCGCGACATGAAAGTCCATGCCGACCACACCTTCATCGTGGCGGACAACGCGGGCGAACACGGGATGCAGGTCTTCGACCTCACGCGCCTGCGGGACGTGACCAATCCCCCGGTGGATTTCGACGAGGACGCGCACTACGCCGAGTTCGCCTCCGCGCACAACATCGTCATCAACGAGGCGTCGGGCTTCGCCTACGTCGTGGGCGGCAGCGGCGGCGGCGAGACGTGCGGCGGCGCGCTGCACATGGTGGACATCCGCGATCCCCGGAACCCGACCTTCGCCGGCTGTTTCGCGGACCCCGAGACGGGGAACGCCGGATCGGGCGGCTACACGCACGACGCGCAGTGCGTCATCTACGAGGGTCCCGACGAGGATCACGTCGGCAGGGAGGTGTGCTTCAACGCGAGCGCGACGAAGCTCGGCATCGGAGATGTGACCGACAAGGACAACCCGACGCCGATCTCGAACGCCGCCTATCCGAACGTGGCCTACTCCCACCAGGGGTGGCTGTCGGAGGACCAGCGCTACTTCTACCTGAACGACGAGCTCGACGAACTGTCGGGCGGGACGACCGGGACGCGGACCCTCGTTTGGGACGTGGCGGACCTGGACGACCCGGTGCTCGTGCGCGAATTCGTGCAGGACAACGCGGCGTCGGACCACAACCTGTACATCCGCGACAACCTCATGTACCAGTCGAACTACGTGAGCGGACTCCGGATCTTCGATATTTCCGACCCGGAGAACCCCGTGCCGGCCGGCTTCTTCGACACGGTGCCGGGGAGCCCGGACGCGCCGGGCTTCGCGGGATCCTGGAGCAACTACCCGTTCTTTCCCTCCGGGAACATCATCGTGTCGAGCATGCGCGAGGGGCTGTTCGTCCTCAGGAAGCGGGAGCCCGCCCTCGTGCCCTAGCGGTGCGGGTGACGCGGCGGAAGGCGAGGGCGGCGAGGAGGCCGATGGCGCCGAAGCCGGCGACGGCGGCGAATACGTGCTGGTGCCCGGGGAGGCCCGGTGAGTTGTCGAGCAGGACGCCCATCAGCGGTCCCATGAAGACGTCGGGGGTGAAGCCGAGGACGGAGACGAGGCCTGCCGCGCTCCCGGTGTAGGCGAGGGGCACGTGGCCCTCGGCCAGGAGGGCAAAATAGACGCCGCGCAGCGCGTAGATGCCGACGCTGGCGGTCACGATGGTAGCGATGAGCATCCAGGCGGGCCCGGGCACCAGGACGCCGGAGGCGATGAGCAGGCAGCCGCCGATGAGGATCACGAAGCCCCACACGATGACGCGGGATGCGTCGATCCGGTCTCCGAGGAAGCCCGCCGCGATGGCCGCGGCGGCGCGAATCCAGAACGCGAGCGTGCCGATCCCGGAGGCCTGGACATCGTTGAAGCCGAGCGCGTCCCGGGACAGGAGCGAGAAGTCGTCCGTCGCCTTGTACCCCGTGTAGGCGCAGATGATGATGACGGCCTGCAGCCACACGACCGGCATGCGGCACGCGGCCCGCACCCCCTCCAGCGAGAGCTTCGGGCGGCCGTCGGTGTCGGCGCCCGGCTGGCTGTCGGGCACGACGAGCCACACGAAGGCGGCGCTGCCGAGCGTGATTCCGGTGAAGACCCGGATCACGCCGCGGAAGGCCGCGGCCCGCTCCTCGGGCGAGGCCGCCGACGCCTCGCCCGGCAGGAGCGAGGCGAAGACCGCCACGGACACCGTCGCCACGAGCGCTGCCAGGAGACCCCGGCCTCCATCGAGGAAGCCGTAGGCGCGGCCCTGGGCCGACTGCCCGCCCCACTCGCGCGCGGCCCGGATCATCGCGGCCCAGAAGAGAAGGACCGTCGTCATCCCCCAGAAGGCCCACAGCAGGTTCATCGTCCGCGGCGGAGGAAAGTCGACCAGAACGATCCCGCCGAGGCCGGTCGTGAGCAGCGCGAGCGCCATGAGCCGCCGGGCCGAGAACCGGTCCGCGAGCGGGCCTCCGGCGAAGTAGGCCGCCATCGCCACGACGCCGTACAGGGAGAAGGCGGTCCCCAACTCGAGGTTGGTGATGCCGAACGCGTCGAGCAGCGTCGGGCGGAAGACGCGCGCGAGGACGAAGGGGAGCAGGAAGACGCCCTCCCCCGCCGCGATGAGGGCGACGAGGACGAGCCCTCGCCTCACCGGACTCACCTCCGGACGGGGGTCAACGGGCGTTGCGGGCCGTCAGCCGCGGAAACGACCGGTCAACGCTCCGGCCAGGGACGCCGCTCCACGCGTCCGAGGGGCGCCAGGGTGCGGGCCGGACGGTAGGCCTGACGCTCGGCCAGATCGTACTGGTCGCCCGGGGCGAGGAAGTAGAACAGGCCGCCGCTGTCGAGCGTGCTCTGGTTGTCGTAGATGACGACGTAGGACTCGCCGATGACCTCGAAGCGGTCGCCCTGCACGACGATCGCGGTGTTCTCGTCGATCCCGATGCCGAGGAGTTCGGGCCGGGCTTCGATGATCTCCAGCAGATCGAAGTGCCGGTTCCGGTACAGGAGGTGCTGGTCGACGGCGGTGTTGCGGAGGAAGCCGAACCCTTCCTCGTGACTCCCCATCATGATCGTGTTCGTCGCCGTGTCGCCCCGCGCGAGGTACGACCCCTGGATCGTCGCGCCGGCGGACGAGCCTCCGATCACCCCGCCGCGCTCGAGGAGGGCCCACAACTCGTCCTCCGTGCGCGTCCCCGCGTAGGAATCGACCAGGCGCCACTGCCGCCCGCCCGTGAACCAGACGCCGGTCGCCTCCCGGATCGCGGCCACGAAGGCTTCGCTGTTCGCCTCGTCCCGGTCGTTCGTGTGGCGGACCGTGAGGTGTTCGACCCCGGCCGCCTGGAAGGGCCTCACGCCCCCGAACGACGGACCGTAGGACTCCGCGCCGCCCGCCGTCGGGATGACGACGATCCGGGCGTCCGTCCCGCCGGCGAGTTGCACGAACCGGTTCGCGATCTCCGGGCTTCGCATGGCGCCGCCCACGATCACGAGCGACCCGTTCGGCGGGCCGACTTCCTGGGCCTCGACCTCGGCCGGAACCATCGACGCGACCGCGCAGGCCGCTACCGCCACGGTCAGGAGTGCCCGGACCACGCTCCATGCTCGCCGCTCTGTTCGCATCGCTCGACCCTCTCAATTCGGTTCCGCCGCCGGTCTTCCGGCGAACGATCTCACGGTACGGGGATCGCGGAGGCCGGGCGACCCCGTCTGTCCGAGGCGGCGGGGCCGCCGCTTGTCGCTCGCCGCGGGCCGCGTCACGTTGCGGGGCCAACGATCCCAGGCGACCCGGAGACGCAGACCATGCTCAGATCGTCCCTTCTCCTCGGCTCCTCCCTTGGTCTCGCGGGGTTGGCCGGTGGCCTCATCGACCCCGCGGCCCCGAGGGCCGACGGGCCGACGGCACCGCAAGCCGACGCCCTCGCGGGGGCCTGGGCCGCGGACGAATACGTCCTCGCGAGCGGTGCCCGGCATCCAGTGCGCGGGCGCATCATCTTCACGGACGGCGAGTGGCAGGTCCTCTTCTTCGTCATGGATGGCGACGAGCCCAGGCGCGGCTCCGGCGAGGGCGGACGCTACACCTTCGACGGAGAGACGCTCACCTTCGAGCACCTTCATCACTTCTCGTACGGACGCACGATGGCGGGGCTTCCGGCGAGCCCGCTCATCATGACCGCGCGCGACGGGGAGGGGCCGCTCGAACCGACCGGGGTCGAGATCGACGGCGACGCGCTGACGCTGCGCTTCCCGAGCGGAAACTCGATGTCCTTCACGCGCAGTTCCGCGTGCTGCCCATGACCGGAGCGGGCGCGGGAGATGCCGGTGGGAGTGCGGGAGAGGGTCGCTACGGCTTGATGGACCGGAGGGATTGGCTCCGTCTCGGGGCGACCGGCGCCGCGGCCCTCGGCCTCCCCGCCTGCGCCGCCTGGGAGGGGGACGCGCCGTCGGCGGAACTCCCGCCGCTCGAGGCCCCGGCGGGGACGGGCGACGCGGACTGGGACGACGTGCGCGCGCACTTCCTCGTCGAACCCGGCACGGCCTACCTGAACAACGCGAGCATCGGCATGCCGCCGCGGCAGGTCGTCGATGCGGTCGCCGCGGGGTATCGAGCCATGGCCGAGCTTCCCGCCCGCGGCCGCTCGGATCTGAGCGCCCGGATCGCGGAACACGTCGTGCCCGGACTCGCCGACCTGTTCTCGGTGCGGCCGGACGAACTCACGCTCACGCGAAACGCGTCGGAGGCGCTCCACCTCCAGAGCGTCGGGGTCGCGCTGAGCGCCGGCGATGAAGTCCTGATCACGACCCAGGAACACCCGGCGGGCCGTCGTCCATGGGAGTTCCGGCAGGTGCGGGAGGGGATTCGGGTGAACGAGGTCTTCATCCCCAGCCCCCTGCCCCCGGAGGCGGAGATCCTCTCCCGGTTCGAGGACGCGATCACGCCCCGGACGCGGGCGGTGTCCTTCTGTCACGTCACTCGCGGAGGGCATCTCTATCCCGTGGAGGCGGTTTGCGCGCTCGCGCGCGAGCGGGGACTCGTGAGCCTGGTGGACGGCGCGCAGGCGGTGGGCCAGTTCCCCGTCGATCTCACCTCCCTGGGTTGCGACGCGTACAGCGTGAGCCTGCACAAGTGGATGCTGGCGCCGGCGGGGACCGGCTTCCTCTTCGTGCGGCGCGATGCGCGCGACCGCATCCGGACGGCCTTCGCCCCCGATGCAACCGCGGAGCAGCCGCAGTTCGGCCCGCCGGGCACGGCGGCGTTCCCCGTGCGCGCGGCGATCGGGACGGCGGTCGATTTCGTCGCGGCGCTCGGGCTCGAGGCCGTGGAGGCCCGCTGCCGCCATCTCTCGGATCACCTCAAGTCGCGCCTCGCGGAGGTGGACGGCGTCACGCTCCTCAGCGGCGCCCGCGACCGGAGCGCGCCCGGATCGACGATCTTCGAGAAGGAGGGCCTCGACGCGGTGGCCGCGGTGGGCGCGATCGAGGCGAGCATCTCCTCCCACATCGACGAGCACCAGCGGGACGGCCACAACGCGATCCGTGTGTCGACCCACATCTACAATACGACGGAGCAGGTCGACCGCTTCGTCGAGGCCCTGGCGATACTACACTAGCCCGCCCGACGGGCTGATCGGAGGCACGAATGACCGGTTCCGGACGCACCCCGCAAACGCTCGCGCTCGCCGCGCTCGGCGCCATCCTCCTCACCGGCGTCGCCGCCGCGGGGTCGAATGCCGCGCCCCCGCAGGACGGCGCGATCTACGAGATCCGCAACTATCACTTCGACCCGGCGCGGTTCGAGGAGTACGCGGAGGTCGCGAAGGGCGAATACATCCGCTACCTGCGCGAACACCTGGACATCGTCGGCTTCTGGATCGAATCGGGGGTTCCCGCGGAGGTCCGGGGCGCGGAGCAGGACGAACTCGGCCCCGCGAACGTCACGTGGGTCATCCGCTGGGCGTCGAAGGAGGAACGGGACGAGAAGCTCCCGGCGGTCCTCGGTACGCCCGAATGGCGCGAGATCTTCGCCGAAGTGCCCGGGGGCGGTGCGAGCTACTTCAGAATCGAGTCGCGCTTCATGTCGTCGCTCGACTGACGGACGGACCCGCCCGACGCCCTGTCCGGTCCCCCGCCGACTTCAGCAGCGGCCCTGCCTGAAGTCCGCGGGGCGGCAGGTGAACCCCCACTCCGCCCACAGCCCGCGCCCTTCCGCCTCGGCGGCGGCTTCCGCGGCCTCGATGCGGTCCGCGTAACGGCGGTTGGGGGGGATGACGAACGCGAGCGCGTACCCGCTCGCGACCATGTGTTCGTTCAGCATGTCCCCGCCCGGAAGGAAGAGATAGGCGAGATCCCGGTCGAAGGTATCCACGCGAACCGCGTCGTACTCGACCCCGAGCGTCGTACCTACCGGGGCCACCCGCAGCAACTCGTCGCGGGCGCGGGCGCCCCACGGTTCCTGCGCGATTTCCGGGGCGTCGATGGAGAGGAGCCGGATCTCCCGGCCATCGGCGCAGCGGACGGAATCTCCGTCGATCACGAAGGACAGGACGCAGTCCCCGCTCGGCATGGGGGGCGGCGGGGGCGGGGGCGGCGTCGACCCCGAGCACCGCACCGCCGCGAGAGCGATGAAGAGGACAGCGGCCGCGATGCCGGAACGGCGGCGCTCCCGGCGGGGCCGCACGATCCCGCCCGGGGTTATGGGCCGGACCGGGTCACGGGCCGACCTGGATCGTCCCCACCTCATCGGTTCCCAGGTGACGACCGTCGGCGTTCACATACCAGCCCCGCAGTCGCGGCAGGCGCAGCCCGCCGCCCTCGGTCAGGCCCTCGAAGGTGATGTACTCGCCGTCGTTCGCGCTCTCGTCGTGGTAGAAGCGGCAGCCCACGAGCTGCGCGGTCCCGGGGTCGAAGTAGAAGTACCACGTGTCGCCGCCGGTATCGGGGTCGTAGGTGACCCGGACGGCGTGCACCTCCCGGTCCATGAAGGCGGTTTCGATGATCTCGGAGTCGAGGTGGGCACCGGGGTCGGAGATCTTCATCGGAAGACCCGCCAGGAACCCGTAGTAGCTGCGCCAGAACATCCCGTCCTCGCGATGGAGGCGCATGCGCTCGCGGTCCGCGTCGGGAAGGTCCGCCTGCGCGGTCCCGTCCACGGTCGCGGACCAGCCATCGGCCGTCGTCTCGTACTCGATCGAGGAACCGCGATAGCGGCCCGCGAGGGCGAAGTCCCGCTCGTCCGCGCCGAACTCCAGGTCGACGGCGACGCGTTCCCCGCCCTCTCCGTCGGTCCCCACCCACGACATCGAGATCGACCGGCTTCCCCAGACTCCGCCCGGATCGTGGAAGGCCACCGACCGCGCCACGAGTTCCCGCGCGGGGGTGAGATCGATTTCCGCGACCGAACCGGAGCCGTCCTCGTCCGCCGGAGGAGGGCCGCAGGCGGCGGCGAGCAGGACGAACAAGGCCCACGACACGGTGCGGGAAGCGGGTTGGAACGCCGGTGGGAACATCCTTGGAGTCTTCATGCCTGATACTAGCAACTCGCGTTGAAACGCCGCTACATTCGGGCGATTCGTCACTTCCTGCTTTCGGAGGCTTTCCATGCAGCGCGATATGACATTGAACGGATTTCGGACCGTGGCGGCCCTGCTCCTGGCGCCGCTCGCCATCGCATGCGCGGGCGACGCGGGGGAGGAGGCGGAGAGCGGTGGGGAGGGCGAGCACGAGGCCCCGGCGGCGGCCGAGGCGGCGGGCACGCCCGAGGGTGTGATTACGGATCTCCGGGAGATGACGTTCGCCGATGAACTCGCGGTCGATCTCGACGCGATGGAGGAGACCGAGAGCGGCCTCTTCATCCAGGTGCTGCAGGAGGGGAGCGGACCGCCGGCCGGCTACGGCGATGAGATGGGCGTGCACTATACCGTCTGGCTTCCGAACGGCAGCAAGGTGGACTCGAGCCACGATCACGACCCGCCTGAACCGCTCGACATGATCCTCGGTTCGACGGCCCTGATCGACGGCTGGGTGGAAGGGGTCACCGGCATGCGGATGGGCGAGCGCCGCAAGCTCGTGCTGCCGTACCATCTCGCGTATGGGACGGAGGGCCGGCCGCCGATTCCCGCCTATTCGCCGCTCGTGTTCGAGGTCGAACTCGCGGAGCACATTCCCACCGGGGAAGGCTGATCGTGGTCCGAACCGGGGCGGACGGGACGGGGCGGTGACCGCGTACGTCCGTTACGTCGCGCCGGGCGCCACGGAGCACGGGGACGACACGACCTCCGGAGACGGCGGCGCCCGCTGGGGGGTCGTGGAGGATGAGGTCCTCGCGGACGGAACCATCGAGGACGGCATGGTGGAGGAACTCGCGGCGCCTCCCTTCAGCGGGGAGGTCCGCACCGGGAACCGGATGCGCCTCGATGAGCTTCAGCTTCTTGCGCCGGCGACCCCGTCGAAGGTCATCGCCGTGGGCCTGAACTACCGGAGCCACCTCGACAACAGCCCGATCGGGACTCGCCCGGAACCCGTGGACCCGCCCCTGTTCGCCAAACTGCCGAGTTCGATCGTCGGGCCGGGTGCCGCGATCGAGATTCCTCCGGACGCGGAAGTCGTCCACGCGGAGGGAGAGGTTGTGGTCGTGATCGGCCACGTGGCGCGTCACGTGAGCCCGGAGGAGGCGCGCGACCGCATCTTCGGCGTGACCGCGGGCAACGACGTGAGCGAGCGGGTCTGGCAGCGCGACGATCTGCAGTGGCTGAGGGCCAAGGGCAGCGATTCGTTCGGGCCGCTCGGGCCGCGGATCGTGACCGGCGCGGCGTGGGAGGATCTGCGCCTGCGCACGCGCCTCAACGGCGAGGTCGTGCAGGACGCCCGCACCTCGGATCTCATCTTCTCCATCCCCGAGATCATCGCCTACGCGAGCCGCTACGTCACGCTGCTTCCAGGCGACGTGATCTACACGGGAACGCCCGGGAAGACCTCGGCGATCTCTCCCGGCGACCGCGTGGAGGTGGAGGTGGAGGGCGTCGGCGTTCTGGCGAACGAGGTGAAGGTCGAATTGCCGAAGGACGGGACATGATGAAGGCACCGAGAGCGTTGGGGGTCGGACTGGCGTTCGCGGCGGTGTTCGGGGCGCCTCCGGCCTCCCGCGCGCTCGCGGCCCAGCAGACGCCGGATCTCGCCACGCTGTTCGAGCTGGGGACGCACGTGCTCGATACGAACGGGGATAGCGTGCCCGATCTCGTGAACGCCGCGCTCGTGCTCGGGGAAGCGCCCTCGCCGGGCGTCCTCGCGGCGGCGGCCGAGGTCGCCGCGCGGCTGGGCTTCGAGACGATGGCGATGGACCTGCCGCTGTCCCGCAACCCGGAGGGCAACCAGACCGGGATCGTCGTGGGACGGAGCGGGCTTGAGGCCGCCGGCCTGCGCGCGCCGGGCATCGACCCGGCCTCGCTCGACTCGGGAGAAGGGGCCGTGGCGGTGCGCGAGGAGGACGGACGCACCTGGGTCCTCGTGGTCGGCGGGGACGAGGAGGGGCTGCACGCCGCGGCCCGGCTGTTCGCGGGAGTCCTGCCGCATACGCGCACGCTGTCGACGGCGAAGCTGGACCGCGTCCGGGGCGATCTCGCCGAGACGCTGGAGGCGGGGGGCGTGGCGGGCGCGGCGGTGCGCCTGACCCAGGCGAGGGCCCGAGCGGGCCAGGCCGGGGTGGGACGCGTGATCGCCGAGATCGAGGTGGATGACGCGGATCTGAGCACCGCTGCGGATCTCCTCCGCGGACTCGCGGCGGGCGATGTGGCTCCCGACCCCGGTGAGCCGGACGAAACGGAGGCCGGGGACGAGTCGACCGACGCGGAGACGCCCCCGACACGCCTGGCTTACCCCGGGCTCGAGTCGGTGGAGGCGCGGTTGGCGGGCGGCCCCACGATCCGGATTGCCGGGCGCGCGGCGCCGGATGCCCCGGGGCCGGTCGCGGGCCGGCCGGGCAGCGGCGGCAAGAACGACATGGACCTCTCCAACCTTTACACCTCCGACGGGCTGCTCGGCGGCGGCGTGCTCCCGAACCGCGTGGACGCGATGCTGGCGCCCGGCGAGGGAGGCGTCGACGGCCTGCCTGACCTGGCCGGGAGGCTCGGGCTCGAATCGACCGGGATCACGGTGCCGCTCGTCGTTCCGGCCGCGTCGATCGAAGGTGCCGCCGCCCGGCCCACGCTCGTCCTCGCCGGGGTGGACAACGCCCTGACCCGGCAGCTCGCCGACAGCGCGAAGGTCGATCCGGGTTCGCTCGCCCCCGGCGAAGGGCTCATCGAGGTGGTCCCGGCGGCCTTCGGGTCCAAACCGGCCCTCGTCGTCTCCGGCGCGGACGCCGCCGGGGCCGAGCGCGCACTCGACCAGCTGGCCCGGACGTTCCCGCACCTCGCGGAGCGCGGCGACGACCGCCCCACCGTCGACGACGTCGAGCGCGGCCTGTGGGACGCCCTGTCCGGCCACTCGCCCGTGGGCCAGGCGGCGACCGGCCTCTACAAGCTCGGCCGCATCGCCGACAGGCTCGCGGACCGGCAGATCGCCCGCGCGGACGTGCTGATCTCCGTCGCGAAGGCGGATCCCGGCCTTGAGGCGTACGTGCAGGCCCGGGCGGCGGAAGCGCTCGGGCTCGCCGAGCCCGCCGCCGTCGAAGTCACGGTCGACGACCGCGATGTTCAGCGGGCGGCGACGATCTTCGCGGACACGCTCGCGCTGCCGTCCGAAGTCGACCGCTTCCGGGAACTGTTCCGCACACGCGTCCTCCCGGCGGCCGCGTCCGCCGGCTCCGCCGACCCCATCCGGGTCGAGGCCCGCCTCAGCGAGCCGCCGGAGCTCCGCCGCCAACTGGAGCGGGAGGCACGGGACGCCCTGATCGAGGCGGGGGCTCCGGCCGACGCGGTGGAGGTCCGCGTCCTCTCGGCCTTCAAACAGGGGTATTCCTGGCTGGAGGAGGTGATCCTGCCCCAACTCGCGGGCGCGGACCCCGGCGGCATCGGCGAGATCGTCATCCGCTTCCGCCGCAACGACCCGCCGGAGGAGTGGCCCCAGCAGGCGATCCACACCCCCGTCCGCTGGCTGCACGAGATCTTCCCCATCGATGAGGTCTTCGCCCGCGAACTCGGCCTCGAGCTGGAGCGGATCCGCTTCGAGCAGACGACCGACGGACCGACCTACGCGGTGACCGTCACGGACCCGGGCGGCGCCGAGGTTCTGTCCGGCGAGTTCGAGCCCCGCCGGGTGATGCGTCCGTATTTCGACCGCTTCCGGGACTACGAGCACGTCCGCGTGACGACGGGCTGGATCCACGCCGCGGCGGGCGACCGCACGCTCGTCGACGAACGCATCGTTACGGACCCCGAGGCCTTCTGGGACCATTACCAGAGCGTCGTGCTCCCGGCCATCTACGACTACGTGATGGACCGGCACGACGGGATCCCGGACGGCGGCAACGCGGACGCACCCTACTTCGGCGAACTGACCGTCGAACTCGAGATGAGCGAGCCCAACTACCGGCTCGAGATCGACAACGAGATTCACGCCCCGATGGACGCCCTCCACGAGGAGATCTACTTCGGCACGATCGAGTTCTTCGATCTCATCGGCCGGAACTCGCGCGGGCAGGGGCTGACCTTCCCGGGCCGCATCCTCCCCGTCATGCGGCCGCGCGGCGACGGCCGGCCGGCGGAACTCCGGGTGAGCTTCACGGGGTTCGCCACCTCCCGGCCCGCGGTGGTCGTCGCCTTCGAGGATGCGGCGGGCGCGGCGGACACGATGCGGCTCGACATCCCGAAGACCGGCCTCGAGCGCCCGTCCGCCCGGCGGGCCGTCGTCCGCGCCGGCAAGCCGGGCATCGCGCACCTCGGGCTCCGCGTCCGCGTCGACACGGACGCCGACATGCGCGACAGCCTCCTCAACTACGCCTCGCCGCGGCAGGTCGACCGGAGCATGGTCTCCGCCGAGCAGGTCGAGGCCACGGTGCGCGAGATCGAGGCGCTGCGCGCGGCCGGCCTCTACCGCTCCTCGATGGCCTGGGCCGGGCTCGGCTCCCTCGAAGTCTGGGCCGAATGGACGCACGAGCAGGATCCGGAGTCCCGCCGCACCGCCCGGCTCGCGGCGAACGGAACGCCGCCGGCGCTGCCCGACTGGCGCCACCTCCTGCCCGAAGGCTGGAGCTACGGCGGCGAACGCCTCGTCCAGTGGGAGACGCCCATGCCGCCTCCCGAAGGCCACGGGATCCTGGCCAGGATGGCCGAGGCCTTCGAGGAAGTGTCGATGTACAAGGCCGGCGAATCCTACCTGGGCCGGGACATCTGGGCGGCGGATCTCATGCCGCCGGTCGCGGCTTCGCACTGGTCGCGCGTGAAGGCGACGACCTTCAAGCCCACGGTCATCTACTCCGCCCGGCAGCACGCGAACGAAGTCTCCTCGACGAGTCACGTCCTGCGGCACGCGGAACTCCTCCTCACGGATCCCGCACAGCGCGCAAGACTGAACGACGTGAACGTCGTCATCCACCCGTTCACGAACCCCGACGGGGCTCAGCTCGCCTACGACCTGTACCGGATCACGCCCGACTTCATCCTGCACGCCGGCTACCTGGCGTCGCTGGGAATCGACGTGATGACGGGGTCGCGCGACGATCACCCCATCTACCCCGAGGCGCCCGTTCGAAACCGGCTGTGGGCGCGCTGGCTGCCCGACATCTTCCTGAACCCGCACGGATACCCCTCCCACCAGGTCGTGCAGCTGTTCAGCGAATACTCCGGGCTCGTGCGGCGGGGGCGCGTGACCGAGCGCAACTGGGGTCTCAACAAGGGCTGGTTCATGCCGGGGTTCGGGTATGTGGACAGTCCCGAATATCCCCGGCACCGCGACGCGGCGTTCGAGATCCGCGACTACATCACGCGCGGGATCAATTCGAACCAGGACGTGTTCGACATGAACCAGCGCAACTATGCGCGCTATCGTCGCTACGGAGCCGACTACGATCCGGATGTGTTCCGGCTCCCGATGACCGACAGCGTGCTCATCGAGATGCCGTTGAGGGGATCGAGCGGCGAGTCCCGGTTCGGATTCGATTCCCGCATCACGATCTGGTCCGGCACGACGGAAGCGCCGGACGAGACGGCGTACGGCCCGTGGATGGAGCTGGTCGCCAAGGCGGGTCTCTCGTGGAACCAGGCGCTGCTCGATTACCTGTACGAGGGGAACCACGAGGTGAAGCGCTCCGGCTCCTCCTTCTTCGGCGGCGTGTCGTTGCGCATGAACCGCCCCCGGCCGCCCGAGGACGATGAGGACTCGGAAGCGGATACCGCCACGACGGACGGCGGAAGCTCGTAGCGCATACTTGCTCCGGCCCGGCTTCGGAATTCAGGTTGGGGCGTTCCCGGACCCGTTCAACGCAGAGGAATCCTGATGCACATATCGAACGACAGCTCACACCGCCTTTCGTCCGTCGCCCCATGGAAAGCGATCCGGCGGGCGGTTCCGCTGGCGGCCGTCGCGGTCATCCTCGGCGCCTCGAGCCTCGCGGCCCAGGAGGAGGGCGGCGATCCGGCGGAGGCCGAGGAGGCCGCGGCCGCGGCCAACACGACCCAGGGCGTGTTCAGCGAGGAGCAGGCCACGCGCGGCGAGGATGTCTTCTGGAACATCTGCGCGGAATGCCACTTCGAGGAGGACTTCGGGGGTCCGTTCATCCAGTCCTGGGCCGGCGCCTCCGTCAAGGATCTCGTCGACGAGATCGTGGCCACGATGCCGGAGGACAACCCGGGTGGAATGCCGATGGAACAGTACGTCGACGTCGTCGCCTACATGTTCAAGATCAACGGCATGCCGACCGGCGAAGACGAACTCACCGCGGAGAACGTGGACGCGGTGGAGATCGCGCTCGACCTGGATCCCTGATCGATGGAAGGGTAGGCGTTTTGCGAAACGCAAGACCGTCGGTGCCGGTTCTCGCGCTTCTGGGTCTGGCCGCAAGCGCGCTCTGGGCGCACCCCGCCGCCGCACAGGTGCCGAAGGTCACCGCCGGACAGGTGACGGACCGGGAGACCCTGCAGGGGTTCGTGACCTACGCGGCCTCCGTCGCTGCCTCCATCACGGACATCAACCAGGGGTCGCAACTGATCCAGGCGGTCAGGACGGAGGGCAGCGACTACAACTTCGGCAACATGTACCTGATCTTCATGACCCTCGACGGTCAGGTGTTCATCCACGGGGAAGACCCCAACCTGGACGGCACGAACGTCTTCGGGGTCGTGGACGAGGACGGGAACCCGGTCGTTCAGCAGATGCTCGCCGCCGGGGCGGCCGGGGGCGGGTTCGTCGAGTGGTGCTGGGACGACCCGAACGACCCGAACGACCCCCGCTGCAAGGATAGCTACGCGCTGCAGCACTTCTCTCCGGTGGCCGGAGTGGATCTGGTCGTGGTCGGGGGATACTACCAGGATCTGTCCGGCGCGGGGCAGCCGCTGCCTCCGGTCCCGCTCCCCGAGATTTCCGCCGCCGACGTCGTGGACCGGGAGACCCTCCGGCAGTTCGTGGACGGGACGGTCGTCTGGCTGCGGGACCTCGTCGGGCAGGTCGGCTTCGAGCGCGCGAACGAATGGAAGGCCCTCCTGCGGGAAGAGGGGGGACACTTCAAGTCCGGTCCCATCTATCTCTTCATCTTCACTCCCCAGGGGTTCGTCATCTTCCACGGCGCCGATGCGTGGCGGGAAGGGCGGCAGGTGCTGGACAACACCGACTTCCAGGGGCGGATGTTCGTGAGGGACGTCATCGCCGTCGCCCAGGGGGGCGGGGGATTCGTCGAGTACTTCTGGGACGACCCGACGGTCCAGGGGGATGAGGACACCGGAACCCCCAAGGTGAGTTACGCCGTCTCGCTGCGGAGCGACCTGCCCGTCTTCCAGGGCGTCGAGTTCATCGTAGGGGCCGGGTTCTACCGGGACCAATCGACGTTTCTGTAAGATGAATCATACCAATGATTTGGCGCACGTACAGGTAAATGATGTATCACTCAGAATACGCATTTCTGAGCGAGATGTCATTGGACCCCGTGGGATGTCGCCGGCACCGATGGAGTGGCTCAGAAGGGCTTCACCGCACCTCGAAGGGCAGCCTCCTCACCACCACGCGG
The DNA here is from genome assembly GCA_009840115.1 of Gemmatimonadales bacterium. Taxonomy (GTDB): domain Bacteria; phylum Gemmatimonadota; class Gemmatimonadetes; order Palauibacterales; family Palauibacteraceae; genus Palauibacter; species Palauibacter irciniicola. The sequence continues at coordinate 59,617 of VXOJ01000005.1, forward strand.
GACACATCGAACTCGCCGAGTTCGATGAACGCCGCCAACCCGTCCGGGCCGAAGGCGTCCGGCATTGCGGTCGCGCCGGAGGGATACGTTCCGACGTACTCGCCCGCTGCGGTCATGACGTCGATCGGTCCGTCGCCCATCAATTCGTCCCCCTGACGCATCACCCAGATCCGGCCTTCCCAAGTGGTGGAGAGGCTCCGCAGAACGGGAATCTCTTGATAGAAGGGCGGGTCCGCCAAGGTGAAGGACGGCAGCAGCGATAGTGACGCTGCAGTAGGCGGTGCTCCGCTGGAACCCGTCGGTATCGAAATCGCATTCTGGGCGCGCTCGCCCCGTAGCTCCCTGTATCGCTCCTCGATCCTCGGCGTTACCGGCTCCGGCCGGAAGGGCCGGGTGAGGATTCGTGCCACGCTTCCCGTCGGTGAAGCGATCTTCAACGCATATGCGGAGGAGTCCGAATAGACGATGCCGCCGTTCGGAAGAACGCCCATCAGAAGTTCGGGTTCGAAGGTCGATGGCCTCGCGATGCCGCCCAGCATCTGATTGAGATCGCCGCTGCCCCCTTCGAGCGTGACGTTCGATGGACCCTCGAAGAGGTTGCGCGCTTCGCGCGGCGGGAGCCAAGCCCGTACCACGGTGTCGACTTGGACGGCCTCCGCACCGAGGTCCAAGCGAGTAATGGGCCGGTTGATGGGATGGTCGGCTCCGGCTCCACCGATGCTCCTCGACATGCCCCACCACGCGGCGTAAACCGCGCCGCCCCGAGGATCGGGTTGAATGGGTGCCGAAGCCCTGATGCTGGCACCCATGAAAGCACCTCCCCCATCCTCGAACGCCTCTGCCGGAGATCGCACCATCCGCACGAACCTCCCCGAAGGATCGAAGATCTGGTAGGCCGCGTGACCCATGTCGCTCACGATGGTCGTGCCGTCCCGCAAGACGGCGTAGTTCAGGGGCATATGGAACTCACCCGGCCCCTGACCGGAGCGACCGAACTCGCGGACAAAAGCGCCGGTTGCGTCGAAGACCAAGATGCGCAGTTCGGAGAACATCCCTCCGGTGCGGTCGAACACGTACAGGTTGCCCTGTGCGTCGAAGGCCACATGGCTCACTGTGCCGAGCAGCTCCCAGGATTCTCCCTCGACCACGCCGATCCGATGAACCTCGTCGAAGTCGGGGTCGATCCGTTGATCCCGGCCCGTGACTTCGACGATCTCCTGAGCGAGGACAGCAGGGGGCGCGGCAAGGACGGCCACAAGAAGGGCCAAATGGACAGAGACGAACCTGCTGGTCCTCATCGTGATTCTCTCCGGTGAGTCACATGTGGAAGTTGCGACGCAGCAACTCGGGATACCGCCGATTGGACACTCCGTCTCGGCAGCGAGGTTGCCCAACACAATGTGCCCGGATTGCCCCCCCCGATAGCCTTATCGTTCAAGTGCCAGCAGCCGAATCACTCTCACGATCGGCGCTTCCATCTCATCCCTCTCGACGTACGCCATCAGCCCTCCCGGCCCAAACGCATTGGGGAGCGAGAGTTCGTCCGGCGAGAGCGTCCCGACATACTGACCATCGGCGGTCAGAACGTCCGTCGGATCCCTCGCGCCATGTTCCTCGGAACGCTGCACCCAGATCCGATCGTCGCTATCCACGGCCAACCCGGAGATCACCGGGATTTCGTCAGCGAACGTGATCTGGGCCAACATCGCCTGCCGAAGCTGTTCGGCTTGAGCGGGTGAAGCACCGCCTTCGCCCTGGAACACAACCTGCAATCCTCCAGTGCCCATGCGGCGTCGTTCGGCTTCCCGTATCTCCTCCGTTACAGGCTCCGGATCAATTGGCCGTTCGAGCGTCCCGAGCACGGAGCCGCCCGGTCCGAGGAGCTTCACCCGATAGCCAGCCGAGTCGGCCACGGCAGCCCTCCCGTCGGAGAGGACGCCAATCCACAGACGTGGGCTGAAAACCGGCGGGCCAGGATTGGTCGCCTGCAAGGCCACCTCCATCAATGACCCCTCGCCAACTTGGGATCCCCGTGCCGGGATCAACCTCTCCGCACCTTGTGCCGCACCCTCGTCGCCCCGTGTCAGTTCCGACGCCCGGTAGAAGGTCGTTCTCTCTCCTTGATCGTCGTATACGTCAAGTGATTTCGCCCGACCCGACGGCTTGACCAAGATCCGACCGTCAGGGAGGGGGTGGAGCACCGTGGAGTACGATCGTTCCGCCGCGTTCAGCGTGGTCCTGGGTCCAGTCGGCATCACCGTGGTCTGATCCGATCCGCTGAGGTCCGCAAACTGCTCGATAAACTCTCCCTCCCCATCGAACACCAGAAAGGCACGGTGACCCCAATCGCGTACCACGATCCGTCCGTCGTGATGCACAGCGACCGCACCCGCGTCGCGAAACTCACCCGGACCTTGGCCGCGCCTGGAGATCTGACGCAACAATCCACCGTCGGTTCCCACGACGGTCACGCGCCCCTGCTCCCAATCCAGCACGACGAGGTTGCCGAACGGGTCGAAGTGAACGTCGAATATCCGTGAGAAGGCGTCCCAATCCTCGGCTTCCCACCCGCCGATGGTGAACACTTCCTCCGTGAGAGCGGTCAACGGGACGTCCGGGCCGTCAAGCTCGTCCACCACGCCGGCGGCACGGTCGTTAGGCCCGTCGGCGGCACAGCCTGCCGCAAGCAGTGCGGAGACGACGAAGGTCCCCCGGGCCATCGCTCGGCCTATCGCGGTTCGCATACGTACACCCCTGTTCTGTCGGAGACCGTGACCTGGGCTTGGCCTGCAACCACGGTCAGCTTCTGAGGCTCGGCAATCCAAGGTCGCCGACATCTTTTACCAGTCGATACCCCGGATCGCGCGATTCCGTCGGATCCCGGTTTCCGTTCCCACGAATACCGCCAGAGTGCTTGGAAGAGGTTGAAGCCCATCGCACGGTCATCGCTCCCGGCTCAGCGCACTCCGGCGGGCAGCCTGCGCACCACCACGCTCGGCACGTCGAACTCGGCAAGCTCGATGAAAGCCGCCAGTCCGTCCGGGCCGAACGCGTCCGGCATCTCCGTCGCGCCGGTCGAATAGGTTCCGACGTACTCCCCCTCGACCGTCAGGACATCGATGGGTCCGCCGCGCTCGGGGTGTTCGCCGCGACGTTGCACCCAGATCCGGCCATCCCAAGTGGTGGCAAGCGTGCGGAGCACGGGCACTTCGTGGTAGTACCTTTGTTCGAGTCGGAAGGTACCCCTGGCCGGAGGGCTGCCTCCTTCGCTTCGGCCCCGCACTCGCAACATTGTCGTTTCCGACACAGCTTCCCTCTCGGCTGCCCGTCGTTCCTCATAGTCGCGCTGGACAGCCGGCGTCAGAGCCTCGGGCCGGAAGGGCCGCCGGATGATGCGCTCGACCTTCCGCCCACCGGGGGGAGTGACCTTGAGCGCATAGGCGGACGAATCGGAGTGAACGATGCCGCCGTCCGGCAGCACGCCCACCAAGAGGCGGGGCTCGAACAGGGCGGGCATGCTCATGCTCCCCAACATCTCTCGGAACTCGGCGGGGGCGTTGGACACGTGATCATTGATGTCGGGCTGTTGAGGCAGCCATCCTTCGACCACCGTGTCCGTTTGCACTTCTTGGCCACCGAGCGAGACCCGCGTGACCGGACGGGACGCGGTCCGCTCCGCTCCGCCTCCGCCGCCGGAGGTTCTGATGCTTATGCTTGGGCCTCCGCCGAAGCCTCCGACGAAGACGGCACCACCGAGCGGATCGGGCTGGATGTTCGCCGATGCCGACACGTCGCCGCGCTCGTCACCGGCGCGGACCATGCGCTGGAAAGCGCCGGAGGCATCGAAGATCTGGTATGCTCGGTGGCCAACATCGCTCACGACCGTGCTTCCGTCCCTCAACACCGCGAAGCCGACGGGCCGGTTGAACTCGCCGGGACCACCGCCCCACGATCCGAATTGGTGCCGGAAGCCGCCCGTGGAGTCGAATACCAAGACCCGCAGGTTGCCGGAACCAAGTAGACTCATGGTCCCGTCGAACACGTACAGATTGCCCTCGGCGTCGAAGGCCACCTTGTTCACTTCGCCGAACATCTCCCAAGACTCGCCCTCGAGCGCGCCGATCCGGTAGACCTCCTCGAACGCGGGTTCAATGTGGGTGTCCTGGCGTGGAAGTTCGATGACTTCTTGAGCGTGGAGGACCGGGGATCCAAGGCCGAAGATGATCCCGGCGACCAGCCGGGAAACGCTCGCGGTTGTCATTCTGGGATTCTCCTGAAACAAGCGACACTGCCAACGCTTGGATGAACCAAGCTCAATCTACGGTTGCCCTTTCTCGGCACGCTCCGGCTTGCCACCGCCAAGGCGACCATTTTCCCGATAGCCAGCGCCTCGGTCGATCCTCAACGGCTCGGTCCCGAATCGCGGTCCACTAATCAATCGGAATGAAGACCCGTTTCAGCGGGATCATCGCACGAGCTTCCGGCTCCATCCGCTCGTAGTGCTCCATCAACAACTCGATGAACTCGTCACCCTTGAGCGTGGTTACCGATGTCCCTTGTGGAGTCCGGTCCGCTTCGTACAGCGCCTCCCGCGTGAACCCGCCGGTCGAAACAAAGAGCCCCCGGTCCGGCGACCGAAGCGTGGCAATGAAGTTCCGCATGTCCCCCACGCTCGCTCGTTGGCTTCGATGCTTCACTTGGACTTTGATCCGCGGCGAATCGAGCCCGAGGGCGTCGGACGTGGCCACGACATCCACGCCCCGATCCGGTCCCTTCTCCGTCCTGCGGGCGAAATAACCCATCGAGCGCAAGAGCGCGGCCACCAGTTCCTCGAAATCGAAGGGGTCCATGTGAGCGATCCGGTCCGAGATCTGTTCCTCAGCCTTGCTTTGTACGTCCTCGTAGAACTGGGACCCCGATCCCTCGTCGGATTCGGCACCCAAGGGCTCCGGGCGCTCCCGCCCCGATGCGATCGCTTCGATTTCGGCCCGGTGGTTATTCATGGAGAAGAGCGTCAGCGCGCTACCGGCACCGTTCTTGGCCGGTCCGGTCAGCTCGTCCCGCGAAACCCGCTTCGTCCAGTTGATCGCTCGCGTGTGAGGGAGATCTCCGTCCCGGCGGGGATCGTAGCGATACGGTCCGGCGCATGTCCCGAACAGTATCTCCCGGGTGTCCGTAACCGGGGTCAGGATCAAATCGCCCTCCCGGATCTCATGCACGAAACGGTAGAGTTGGCTCGCCCCATTGACTAGGCGACCCTTCTTCATGTTCGGATGCTCTCGCGCCAACTCCGACAGGAATGCCTCCCGAGACTTCAGTTGCGAGCAGTCCTTACGGATGGAGAACCCGATCGCGGCGATGCCCGCCTCCTCGAACTGATCCGCGTAGACACCGCCGCCGCCCGCTCTCACTACCCAGATGTTTCTCAACTCAAGGACTCCGATGGTTCGGTGATGCGACCGAGCACTGCACGGCTCCCGCATGGCCCGCAAGGTCTTGGGGCTCGGTGCTCTCGTGGTGGGTGTTGTGACCAATCCGGTTGCCGTGGGGCTCGGGTCGTCGCTGCGACCGCTCGCCCCTCGCAGCTTCGACGGTAGGGGATGCAATGGGCTCCGTAAAGGGACTCCGGCCCGTGCGCGGATGCGTGGTCGGCGCATTTGACGCGGGCCGATTCACCGACCGACGCACCCTCAGCGGCTCGGACCGGCATCGCGATCCGGCCCGCGCGTGGGCGGCCTTATCACCAGCCGTGTCCGCGCGGTCTCGCGACGCCAGATGTCTCGTAATATTCGGTCAAGCCTGTCACTCGCTCGTCGAGCCGCTCGATTCGCCGCCTCAAGGTGGCGTTCTCCGCGGTCTGCCGCTCGACTTGCCGCCGCAAGGCTTCGACCTGTTCGGATTGCCGCCG
>VXOJ01000049.1 GCA_009840115.1 Gemmatimonadales bacterium
CATCCCTGGCACATTGCGATGCCGCCGGGAGGGGGCGTCCACTCCATCGCCTCAGCCACGATGCAGAGGCAGTAGTCGGCGTAGTTCGGCTGGATCCTCGCCGCTTCCTCCAGCGTCAAACCCATCTCGTCGAGCCATTCGGAGAAGCGCCCGTCATCGGCGAGTTCCCACGCGTACACGTTGTTGTCCGCGCCCGCGATCTCCCGGACGAGGTTCTCGCGACCGGACCTCTGAAGCAGGTAGGCCACCGCGCACGGCGTCCCGTGTTCGTCGACGAAGACGGGTACGCGGCCGCCGGCGTGCGTATGGTTGTGCGGGAACTCCCCCCGCTCCCGGTACTCGCGCAGCCAGTTCAGGGCCGTGTTCCGTCGCTCCCGCTGCGCGGCGCTCAGGGCGTCCGTCGCCTTTCGCCTCAGCGCCTCCTCGACGTCGCGCAGGTGCCCCTCGATCCGTCGGGCCTCCAGCACGGCGGGCTCGATCCGCGACGACATCGCGGCGAACCAATGGGGGACGGCCCCTGTCCGCGCCGCGGTGAGCCCGGACGCCTCTTCGCTGGCTTCACGCGGACCGCCAGAGGCGGCGAAGAGCAGGCACAGACCGCCAATGGCGGCAACGGCTCTCGAAGAAGTGGACATGGCTGCGGCTCCCGTGAAGGCCTCCCCCTTCCGGCGGCCGCGTGCAGGCACGGCGCCGGGACCCCATCCCTTGACGTACCGGCGGCACCCGTCGGAGTTCCGGCTTCCCGGCGGGTCAGGCGAGCGGCATCTCGGTCTGGCCGTGGGAGCGGAGGAGATCGGTCCGGCCCTCAATGTCGAGGAGCGCGCGCTTGTAGCGGAGTCCGCCCGTGTATCCCCCCAGCGTCCGGTCGGTCCGGACGACCCGGTGACACGGCACGATGATCGGTATCGGGTTCCGGCCGAGCGCGTTGCCCACCGCACGCGATGCCTTCGGACGGCCGATTCGCCGGGCGATCTCCGTGTACGTCACCGTCTCGCCGAACTCGAGTCCGGAGGCGGCGTCCAGCACGGCCTGCTGGAAGTCTCCCAGTCCCGCGAGGTCGACGAAGAGATCGAACCGAGCGCGGAGTCGGCCGAAGTACTCCGTCAGTTGTTCTTCCGCGGGGTCGAGTCGGTCGGTATCGCGCACCACGGGTGTCGACGGGTACCGGTGCTCGAGGCCGGCGACGAACGCGTCGTCGCCCTCATCCTGCCACGAGAGCGCGACCAGTCCACCCGTGCTCGCCGCGACCCGCATGGCGCCGAAGGGCGAACCGAAGCGGCGCCAGCGGATGACCCGGCCATCTCGGAGGTTCTCCGCGGAGAGATGCAGAATCCGGTACTCCACCGCGCGCTCCCGGCAGACCGGGCACGCCGCCATGCGTTCGGCGAGCTTCCGAGCGGCGTCCGCATCCGGGTCGTCCAGGACCCAGGCGATGACGTCTTCTTCGTGACAGGTCGTGCAACGTCGCATCATATCGGCCCCTCCTCGCGCCACACCTCGGCGAGGTCGCGGCGCAGCTTTTTCATCCCCTGATAGACGTTCGCTCTCGCGGCTTCGGGGGAGGCCTCCATCCGGCGCGCGATCGTCGCGTAGTCCAACCGCTCGATCCAGCGGAGCCAGACGGCGTCCCGCTGACGTCGGGGGAGTGCCGCGACACCCTTCCGGACGCGCGCCGCGGCGGCTTCGGAGAGCCGACCGCCGGCGGCATCGGTCGCGGCCAGGGAGGCGGGCCTCACCTCGTCCGCGTGCGCCACGAGCAACGCCGAGCGCCGGCGGCGCGTGGCCAGGTGGTCGAGCGCCCGCCGGGTCGCGACGCGATACAACCATGCGCGGATGTTCACGGCGTCTCCCGCCTCGGGCCGCGCGCGGAGCGCCGCCACCCACAGGTCCTGCACGATATCGCCCGCTTCCTCCGCGTCCCCCAGCATCGCGGCCACATGGCGCCGCAATTCGGGGCCGTAACGTTCGGACCAGTCCTTCACCCGCCGTTCCGGCTCAGCCGCTGTGGTCATGCGCCTTGACTCCACCTCGTCCTCCGCCTTCTCCCTCGTTCTCACTCCATTGAACGTACTGTGCCGGAATCCGTGAAACGGGACCCCCTGTGAACTGGCCGCGCGCGCGCGTGAATCGTACCGTGTCGGCCCGAAGCCCCACCGGAGGCTTGAAGCGTACAGCGGCGGCGAAGGCGCCGCCCGACATCCAACCGCCAGGACCGAGGCTCTCTTGAAATCAGCACATATCGGACCCGTATCGTCCCCGACCTGCATCGCGGTCTCACTCACGGCCGCCTTCCTCACCACGGCCTGTGCCGGTAACGCCGGAGAGGAAGCCGAGGCCGCGACCCACGAGAACGGCGCCGAGAACGCCGCCGTGATCCGCGATCCACTCCCGGGAGAACGGCGCTTCGCCAGTCTGGCTCAACTCACCTTCGAGGGGGAGAACGCCGAGGCCTACTACTCCTCCGACGGACAGCGGCTGATCTTCCAGCGCCGCCACGAGGGCGAGTACGAGTGCGATCAGATCTTCACCATCGGGGTCGAGGGCGGCGACCCGCAGCTCGTTTCGACGGGGCTGGGCCGGACCACGTGCTCCTACTTCTTCCCCGACGATTCGCGGATCGTCTACAGTTCCACGCATCACGCGGCGCCCGAGTGCCCTCCGCCGCCCGACATGCGACGCGGGTACGTGTGGCCGCTCTACGACTTCGACATCTACACGGCGAACCCGGACGGTTCCGACGTCCAGCCGATCTTCTCGAGTCCCGGCTACGACGCGGAGGCGACCCTCGCTCCGGACGGGTCGCGGATCGTCTTCACCTCGACGCGCGACGGAGACCTGGACATCTACACGATGAACCCCGACGGCTCCGACGTCCGGCAGCTCACGAACGAACCCGGATACGATGGCGGGCCTTTCTTCTCCCCGGACGGATCGAAGATCGTCTACCGGGCGAGATACCCGGAGAGCGAGGAGGAACTCGGGGACTACCAGGCGCTCCTGGCCGAGGGTCTCGTCCGGCCCGGCGTGCTCGACATCTACGTGATGGACGCGGACGGCTCGAACCGGGTGCGTCTCACGGACAACGGGGCCGCGAACTTCGCCCCCTTCTTCCACCCGAGCGGCGAGAAGGTGATCTTCGCTTCGAACCTGAACGAGGACGATCCTCGCAGCCGCAATTTCGATCTCTTCCTCGTGAACCTGGACGGCACGGGGCTGGAGCAGGTGACGTTCAGCGAGGACTTCGAGAGCTTCCCGATGTTCAGCCCGGACGGCCGTTATCTCGTGTTCGGATCGAACCGGCACGGATCCCACCTGGGCAACACGAACATCTTCATCGCGGAGTGGATCGACGATCTGCCCTAGGTGGCGACACCGCACCCGCTGTCCGTGACCGCCGGTGACCGACTTCGCCCGCGGACCGTCTAGTCCTTGAAGACAGTCCCGGCGGCGAACCGGCCGCCCGGGGCGGGGATCGGGAAACACGGGAGCTTGGGATGCGGTTCGCAAAGGCGGCAGGAAACTCCGGAGCGCCCCGGCGGTTGCGGGGCCGGCGGCGGGTGTGGGCGGTCGGGTTGGCGTGGGGCACCTCGTTCGTCGCGCCCCCGGTCTCCGCCCAGGAGGCGGGGACCCCGATCGACTATGACGCCGCGATCGCGCAGAGCGGGATCGACGGCAGCTACGGATACGTCCGTGCCCTGGACGGGTCCGCGACGCTCATTCAGGGAGACACCCGGGAGCGCGTTCAGCTCGCGGTGAACGAACCTGTCCTCGCCGGCGACCGAATCTTCGCGTCCGGCGAATCGCGCGTCGAAATCTCGCTCGCCGACGGGAACCTCGTTCGGATCGGGGACCGGGCGGAACTTCTCTTCCGCGCGCTCGCCAACTCTCCGGATACGAGCGATCCCGCATCCATCCTCGAACTCCTGCGCGGGTCGCTGCAACTCGTAGTGCCCGCGAACCCGCCGGACTCCGAGTGGCCCTCGGTCGTGACGCCGAACGCGACGATCCGGCCGCGGGGAGCCGGTTCCTTCCTGATCGTGGTCGACGACGAGCGCCGCAGCGAGGTCGTCGTGCGCGACGGGCTGGCGGAAGTCACGACAGAGACGGAACTCGCCGAGGTCCGCCGCGGAGAGAGCCTCTTCGTCGAAGGTGCGCGAGGGGACCGGCTCCGCTTCGCGGCGGCCCCGGGTCTCGATCGCCTGGAAGCGTGGGGCCAGGGGCTCGGGGACGACGTGTCCGGCGAGTACACGGCTCATGTGGATCCGGATCTCCACTACGCCGCGTCTTCGCTCGGCGGGCACGGATCGTGGGTACACGTCGACGCGGGGGTTGCCTGGCGGCCGCGCGTGTCGACGGGCTGGGCGCCGTACCGGCACGGGCGCTGGCGACACACGCCCAGCGGGATGTTCTGGGTCTCGTACGAACCATGGGGCTGGGTGCCCTATCACTACGGGTACTGGGACCTCGATCCCGACTGGGGGTGGATCTGGTTCCCGGGCCAGCGTTTCGCCGTCGCGCACGTGTACTGGTACTGGGGTCCGAGCTACGCGGGCTGGATTCCATCGGGCTACTACTGGCGCCACTACCGGAACTACTACGGGAGCAGCTGGGGCTTTCACTTCGGGGTCTACGGACACATCGGGGGCGGCTTCGGGCGCTATCGGCACTGGACCTTCCTGCCGCACGGCCGCCTCGGACACCGGCGACAGCACTTCTACTCGGTGAGCGGCTCGGACTTCGGTCGCGGGCGGAAGGCGGTCGAGCGCGGCGTGTTGCTGACGGACTCCCGCCTGCTCGGGCGCGAGGCGCGGCGGCGGCCCGCGCAGACCCTGGCGAGCCTGCGGCGCGCGGTCTCGCGCGACGGGAGAACGGCCGTGGATGCGAACGGCTTCATCGATCGCGGCACGAGTCTGCCGCGGGAGGTCGAACGCGTCGTGCTGCGAGGGCGCGATGGCCGGTCGGCCCGCCCACGCGACGCGACCGCAGGGGCGCCGAGCGGCACCTCGCGGACGGCCGGCTCACCGCCTGTCCGCGTGACCACGCGGTCGCCGGAGGCCGGCACGTTGCGGCTGGAGCGGGCCGGTGTGCAGCGAACGACGGAGCCCGGCGTGCGGCGGGCGACGCAGCGGGCCGGCGTGCAGCGGGCGACGCCGCCCGCGGCCGGAACCGGCGCCCGCCCGGCGATCCGCCGACCCACGGCACGGGATGTATCCGACACCGCGAGACGCCCCGCCGTGCGGCCCACGACGCGGACGGGCTCCGGCGGCGTGCAGCGCGCATCCCCGCGGACGGGTGACGACGGCGTTCGTCGGATCGTCCGTCCGCGGACGGCGCGGGAGTCGCCGGCCGTTCGGCGGACGGGGGGCACGGCGACGCGGCCGACGGCACGGTCCAACACGGCGCGACCGACCGTGCGCTCCGCACCGGCACGGCCGGCGGTGCGGCCCACGACGGCGAGGCCCTCCCGACCGACCGTTCGCCGCCCGTCGTCCACCACGAGACCCGTGACCCGGCAATCCGCCCCGCGGCCGCCGCGGCCGGCGGTGCGGCCGCCCGGCCCGTCGAGGTCGAGTGGCACCGTCAGTCGTTCCGGCGGCGGGTCCCGATCCGGGGGTGCGGTCCGCCGCTCCGGCGGCGGGTCCCGATCCGGGGGCGCGGTCCGTCGTTCCGGCGGCGGGTCCCGGTCCGGGGGCGCGGTCCGCCGCTCCGGCGGCAGCACGCGGTCGACAGGCGCCGCCCGCGCACGCGGCCGGTCCGGAGGCTAGCAGTCCGAGATCAGGGGTCCGGCCACACGGCCGGGTCCCGCTCCATCTCGGGCTCCGGTTCGACGCCGAGCGCCTCGACCATGCGCACGTAGTAGTTGAAGAAGCCGACGACCTCCGTCGCGGTCAGAATCTGCGCGTCGGTCCAGCCGACCTCCCGCAACCCGTCGATGTCCCGCCGAGCCGTGGAGGCCGGCTCGCGCGTGATCGCCACCGCATAGTCCATCAGCCGGCGTGTCTTCGCATCGAGTCCCGCCGTCCGATAGTCGCTCCGGATCGCGCGGGCCAGGTCATCGTCCCCGGTGGCCTGACGGAGATCCTCTCCGTGCGCCTCCGTTCAGTAGAAGCAGTCGAGTTCGCGCGAGGTCACAGTCGCGAGCATCTCGCGCACGTCCCGCCCCAGCGGTCCCGGCGCCAGCATCAACGTCTCGTAGAGCCGGATGGAGGCACGCATGACGGGCGGGTTCAGGCTCTGAATGCCGATCACGTTGAAGACGCGCCCCGCGCGGCGGACGGCCTTTTCGTATTCGCGGGCGACGAGCCCGTCCGCTTCGTCGGGATCTACCGTCTCGATATGCGGCATGTCGCCTCCTGTGGGCGATGGATCCGGGGTGCGAACCGGCTCATCGGCGGAACCGGCGCCTCAGCGTACGAGGAAGCCGTCCCGCCACGGATCCTCCGGGTCGACGAGGAACTCGTGGCGGCCCGTGACCCAGGCCCGGCCGCCCACCTCCGGCACGACGGCCGCGTGCCCGCCGACCGACGTCGTGTCCACGACGCGCCCGCTGAACCGGCCGCCGATGATGCTCTCGACGATGATCTCCGAATCCCCGGAGTACTCACCCCGTGCGCCAAGGATGGCGAGGCGGCCGCTTACGGCGGTCCCGGTCGGGCTTCGGTCGAGTTCCCCGTCCGCGAAGATGCAGACGTGGCGCGAGTGGTGCGCGGCGTCTGCCGCCGCACCGGTAAAGACGGTGCCATAGAGGAACCCGAGATCGGGATCGTCCGGATGCGCGATGTCGCCGGCGGCGGACGAGGACACCGCTCCCGTGATCCGGCGACCCGCGTCGATGAGGTCGGCCGCGCCGCCGGGGGTGAGGGGGAGCCCGAGCGCGTCCGCGTCGACGTAGGCGTAGAAGGCCCCGCCGAAGGCGAGGTCGTATGACACGGCGCCCAGCCCCTCGACCTCCACGGCCTGCCCAAGCGCGGGCGCGAAGGAAGGCACGTTGACGAACCGGACCTCCCGGACCCGTTCGCCGTCCAGGATTGCGGTGGCGCGCACGAGCCCGGCAGGCGTATCGATCGCCACGGGCCGCTCCCTGCCCGACCCGTCGATCCAGCCGGCTTCGACGGCGATCTTCGCCACGCCGATGATCCCGTGACCGCACATCGTCGAATACCCCTCGTTGTGCATGAAAAGGACGGAAAAGTCCGATCCGGGCCGCACGGGAGGCATCACGAGGCAGCCGTACATGTCCGCGTGCCCGCGCGGTTCCCACATCAGCGCGCGGCGGACTTCGTCGTGGTCCGCCCGCGCGACGCGACGCCGCGCGAGGACCGTGTCTCCCTGCAGCTCCGGGAAGCCCGCCACGATGATGCGCAGCGGCTCTCCCTCGGTGTGAGCGTCGATCGTCTCGATGCGCAGCCAGTGCTCGGGCGCGGTCCAGGTCATGTGAACTCCTCCGTGAGGCAGTGGCCCCCGGCGACGGAATCGTCGTATGCTGGCGCCGCTGATCTTACATCCCGCCGCCGAAGTCCGCTCCGGTGGCGGCTCGCCGTACCGCGCAAGCAGGGAGAAGGCATGAGGCCGAGGCCTGTCGCCGCCGAACTCGTGGGCACGTTCGCGCTCGCGCTGTCCGTATCGATCTCCGTCAACAACCCCGGTTTTCCCATCCCGACGCCAGCGATGGCGGGACTCACGCTGGGGGTTCTGGTTCACCTGCTCGGGCCTGTCTCGGGCTGCCTGCTCAACCCGGCGGTGACGATCGCCATCTGGTCGATCGGCAGGCTCGAGGCGAAGGACGCCGGCTCGTTCATCGCGGCGCAGTTTGCGGGGGCCGGACTGGCCCTCGCCCTCGGCAGCGCCCTGTTCGCCGACCGCGTCCCGCTCCCCGTGGACGCTTCGGCCGGCACCGGCGTGGCCGAGTTGCTGGGCGCCGCGTTGCTCGCCTTCACGATCGCGGCCGTCTTCATGGGCCGGATCCCGGCCCGGCTGACCGGCGCCGTCATCGGCGCGGCGCTGGTCGTGGCGATCTCGTGGGCCGCGCACGGATCGAACGGCGTGCTCAACCCCGCGGTCGCCCTCGGGATCGGATCCCTCTCGCTCCCCTACATCTGGGGCCCGGTGGCCGGCGCCCTGATCGGCGCGCACCTGTCCCGGTACGTGTGTGACCCGGGCGGCCGGACGACCCGGGTCGATTCCTAGCTGCCGGAGAAGTCCTGGCCCTCGGGCGGGTCCGGTGTCTCGCCCTCCGCGAGGCCGCGGTAGAAGGTGAGTCCGTTCATGTCGAGGTCGTAGAAGGCGAATTCGCGCGTGCCCCAGGGCGTTCGCCGCAGGGCCGTGCGCTCGTGGAAGACCCCCTGTTCCCGATACTCGTCGAACAGGTCCTCGACCGCGGGCACGACGAAGCGGAGCATGGGCCGCTCCACGCGGGACCATTCCTCCTCATCGTGCCACTGGATGTGCAACTCGATCCCGTCCCGCCTCACGCCGGCGTACCCCGGATCGCGGGTCGAATCGGCGAAGGCGAGTTCGAAGCCGAGCCGTCCCACGTAGAAGCCGATCGCCGCGGCGACGTCCCGCGACGGAAGCACGGGCTGCACCGCCTCGAAGCGGGCCGCCCGCTCCTCGGCCGCTATCGGTAGTTCTCCATCAGGGCGTCCAGCGCCTCGGCTCCCGGGCACAACTCCTCGAACGGGAGGTTCCACAGCGGCCGGTCGACCGTTCCCAGCACGTCGTGCAGGTCCCTCGAATCCGGGTCCACGTAGAGGAGACCCGTCGGAACCTCCCCCGCGTTCTGGCGCTCGCGCAGGTAGCCATACACGGCGTCCCTGTCGGTCGCGTCGTAGTCGCCTTCCACCTGCCGGAAGCGGATCACGCTGCCGTCGTGCATGCGGACATCGCGCACATCGGCGGACCCTATGTCGGCCGTGATCTCATCCGCGGGGGCGACGAAGTCCTTCGGGGCCACGAACGCGGCCTCGACCGCTTCGCGGAAGTGCTCGCGCGTGTAGGCGTAGCTCTTCGTCGACCCGACGTGGTCGTTGAAGGTCACGCACGGAGAGATGACGTCGACCAGGGCCAGGCCGGGGTGCCGGATCCCCGCCTTGATGATGGGGACGAGCTGCTGCTTGTCGCCGGAGAAACCGCGGGCCACGAAGGTCGCGCCGATCGAGAGCCCGAGCAGGGCCGGGTCGATGGGAGGCTGTTCGTTCGGCACGCCCCGCTTCGACTTCGAGCCCATGTCGGCCGAGGCCGAGAACTGGCCCTTCGTGAGGCCGTAGACGCCGTTGTTCTCGATGATGTAGAGGAGATTGAGGTTGCGCCGCACCGCGTGGCACAGTTGCCCGAGTCCGATCGAGAGCGAGTCCCCGTCGCCGGAGACGCCGATATAGACGAGGTCGCGGTTCGCGGCGTTCGCTCCGCTCGCCACCGATGGCATCCGCCCGTGCACGCTGTTGAAGCCGTGGGACTCGGACATGAAGTAGGCGGTCGTCTTCGAGGAGCAGCCGATCCCGCTCATCTTCGCGGCCCGGTGCGTGGGGATCGCGAGTTCCCACGCCGCCTCGATCAGCGCCGCGGTGACGGAATCGTGGCCGCACCCCGCGCACAGCGTCGACATCACGCCCTCGTAGTCGCGGCGCGTGAGCCCCAGTTCGTTCTTCTCCAGACTCGGGTGGAAGACCCGCGGCTTGGCGATGTGCGTCACGTACCCACTCCTTCCGCGGTCTCCGCCGCGAGGCCGAGGCGGTCCTTCACGCCCGCGATGACGTGGCGCGCGCTCAGCGGGAGCCCTCCGTAGCGGAGGACCGAGGTCAGCCGGTCCTTCGAGGCCGGCGTCTCCAGCGTGAGCAGCGACTTCAACTGCGCGTCCCGGTTCTGTTCGATGACGATGTTGAGGTCGTGGGCCTCGATGAAGCGCGCGACCTCGGGCGCGAAGGGAAAGCCGCGGATCCGCATGTAGTCGAGCCGGAGCCCGTCTTCCGCCTCCATGCGCTCGATGGCCTCGCGCACCGCGCCGTCGCAGGCGCCCAGCGTGATGAGTCCGTATCGGGCGTCCGGACGCGAGCGGATCTCCGGGGGAGGCACCGCGTCCGCCGCGTTGTCGATCTTCACGGCGATGCGGTCGATGACCTCCTGGTATTCGTCGGGGTCCTCCGTGTACTTGCCGTACTTCGTGTGGCCGGAGCCGCGCGTGAAGTAGGCGCCCTTCGGATCCTCGCCCGGGATCGTCCGATACGGGATCCCGTCGCCGTCCACGTCGAGGTAGCGATAGAAGGTCTCGATCTCGGCGAGCGCCTCCGCGTCGAGCACCTTCCCGCGATCCGGCCTGTACCCGTCGTCCCACTCGAAGCGGGGCACGACCCAGTCGTTCATCCCGATGTCGAGGTCGGAGAGCACGAAGACGGGCGTCTGGAAGCGTTCCGCCAGATCGAACGCCTGTACGCTGAACTCGAAGCACTCCGCCGGGTCCTTCGGGTAGAGGCAGACGTGCTTCGTATCCCCGTGCGAAGCATAGGCGCAGAGAAGGATGTCGCCCTGCTGGGTGCGCGTCGGCATCCCGGTCGACGGGCCGACGCGCTCGACGTCGAAGAACACGCAGGGGACTTCGGCGTAGTACGCGAGTCCGATGAACTCCGTCATGAGCGAGATCCCGGCCCCGCTCGTCGCCGTGAAGGCGCGGGCTCCGGCCCACCCGGCGCCGATCGCGATGCCGGCCGCCGCGAGTTCGTCCTCCGCCTGCAGGATCGCCGCCGTGCTCCGCCCGGTGTCCTCTTCGACGCGCAGGCGCCGGCAGTAGGCCGTGAAGGCGTCGACGAGCGAGGTCGAGGGCGTGATCGGATACCAGGCCGCGACCGTCGCGCCCGCATAGACACAGCCGAGCGCCGCCGCCGTGTTCCCGTCGATCAGGATCGAGTCGCGCGTGGCATCCATGCCCTCGAGCCGGATCGGCAGGGGGCACTCGAAGTTCTCGGCCGCGTAGTCGTAGCCGAGCCGGATCGCCTTGAAGTTCGCGTCGAGCAGGTGACGCTTCCTCTCGCCGAAGGTCTCCTCGAGCAGCCCGCGGATCACATCCATGTCGATGTCGAGGAGGGCGGCGAGGGCGCCCGTGTAGGCGATGTTCTTCATCAGGATGCGCGTGCGTCCGCCGTCGAACGCCTTCACGCACATCTCGGCCAGCGGGACGCCGAGGAACGTCACTTCCTCGCGCCGCAGCGTATCGGCCATGGGCCAGCTCGAGTCGTACAGCAGCCAGCCGCCGGGGACGAGTTCCTCGATGTCCTGTGCGTACGTCTCCGGGTTCATCGCCACGATGAGGTCGAAGTCCGGCGTGCGGGCGACGTGGCCCGACCGGTTCACGCGGATCTCGTACCAGGTGGGAAGACCCTGGATGTTCGAGGGGAAGACGTTCTTCCCCGACACCGGGACCCCCATCCGGAAGATCGACTGCATGATGAGACCGTTGGCGCTCGCGGAGCCCGTGCCGTTCACGGTGCCGATCTTGAGCGCGAAGTCGTTCACGCGGTCCGCCTTCATGTCGGCCATTCCGTCAGGGAGTCACCGAAACGAGGCCGCCCGGCGCCATCTCCTCGATGCCCAGCCCGGAGTAGGGATGCTCCGCGTCCTGTCCCGCGTAGGGCTTGAGCAGATCGAAGGTCCGCATGTCCCAGGCGGCCGTCGGACAGCGCTCCGCGCACAGCCCGCAGTGAATGCAGAGGTCCTCGTCCTTCACCATGACGCGGGCCGTCTGCGGCAGCGGCTCCGACACGTAGATGTCCTGCTCCGCGTTCTCGGCCGGCGCGGTCAGCCGCGTGCGAAGTTCCGCCTCTTCCCCGTTGTGCGTGATCGTGAGGCAGCTGAGGGGACAGATGTCGATGCAAGCATCGCATTCGATGCACAGGCTGCCGGTAAAATGCGTCTGAATGTCGCAGTTCAGGCAGCGTTCGACCTCGGTCAGCGTCTGCTCGAGGTCGAACCCCTCCTCGACTTCCGTCTCGATGCTCTGGAGACGCTCCTCCAGACGGACGTGCCGCATCTTCCGCCGGTGCGCGTACTCGTAGTCGTTCGAGTAGCTCCACTCGTGGAGCCCCATCTTGGCGCTCACGAGGTTCATTTGCTCGGGCGGGCGCTTCCGGAGATCTTCGCCGTTACAGTACGCGTGGATGGAGATCGCCGCCTGATGCCCGTGCTCGGCCGCCCAGATGATGTTCTCCGGGCCCCACGCCGCGTCGCCGCCGAAGAAGACGCCCTCGCGCGTCGACATGAAGGTCGTCTTGTCGACGACCGCCTCGCGCCACTTGTTGAACTCGATCCCCGCATCGTCCTCGATCCACGGGAAGGCGGTCTCCTGCCCAATGGCGAGGATGACGGCTTCCGCCGGGAAGAACGCCTCGTCGAGCTTCGTAGAGACGAGGCGCCCCTCATCGTTCTCGTGCCATTCGACGATGTCGAAGTTCATCCCCTGCAGGACGCCGTCCTCGACGACGAACTCCGTGGGCGAGTGGTTCTCGACGATGTCGACGAGTTCCTCCTCCGCGTCCTCCAGTTCCCAGGGAGAGGCCTTGAAATACGGCTTCGACTTGCGGGCCATGACCTTGACGTTCGTGCCGCCGATCCGCTTCGACGTCCGGCAGCAGTCCATCGCGGTGTTCCCCACCCCGATGACGAGCACGTTCTCTTCGATCGAGTTCGTGTGCCCGAAGGCGACGGATTCCAGCCAGTCGATGCCGATGTAGATGTGGTCCGTGTCGTACCGGCCCGGCAGACGCAGCTCCTTGCCGCGCGGGGCGCCGGAGCCGACGAAGACGGCGTCGAAGTCCTGCTCCAGCAGCCACTTCATGCTTTCGACGGGCGCGTTGTAGCGAATGTCCACGCCCATGTCGAGGATGTAGTCGATCTCCTCCCACAGCACTTCGGGAGGCAGGCGGAACTGCGGAATGTTCGTCCACATGAGGCCGCCCGGCCGGTCGTTCTTCTCGAAGATCGTGACCTCGTAGCCGAGGGGCATGAGGTCGCGGGCGACGGTCAGCGACGCGGGGCCCGCGCCCACGCAGGCGATTCGCTTTCCGTTCTTCTGCTTCGGGATCTCCGGGAAGCGGGGCGTGATGTCGCCCCGGAGGTCGGCCGCCACCCGCTTGAGGCGGCAGATCGCGACCGGCTTCTCCTCGACCCTTACGCGGCGGCAGGCAGGCTCGCAGGGGCGGTCGCACGTCCGGCCGAGGATGCCCGGGAAGACGTTCGACTCCCAGTTGAGCATGTAGGCGTCGTCGTACCGTTCCTGCGCGATGAGGCGGATGTAACCCGGTACGTTGGTGTGGGCCGGGCAGGCCCACTGGCAATCCACGACTTTGTGGTAGTAGTCGGGATTCTCGACGTTCGTTGGCTCCACCGTCTCTCCCTCGGGCCGACCCCGCCCGACCGTCCCCACGGCTCCGCAACCCGTGAGTCGTATGGTGAGATAACCGCCCGCAATCCTAGGGGACGAGGGGAGTTGTCGCCAGTTTTGTCGGGCGGTAGTGGCGGATCGTTGCTGCGGCGCCCGGGGCCGCGGAAGTTGAGCCGATGATCAAGCAGCCCGTGCACACGGTGGCCGGCGGGGCTCACCTCTTCCGGCGAGACACGGCGGCCAAGCTCGGACGGATCGCCGGACGCTACCTGGACCGGTACGCGCCGGACCCTGCCGCTCTGCGCGAGACCCTCGGGACTCGCGTTCCCCCGGGCACCGCGGAAGCGGTGCACCGGCGGGTACGCGTCAAGCTCGAACGGGAGCCGGTCGAGTGCTTTCTGATCGACTTCGAGGATGGGTTCGGGACCCGGTCCGAGGCGGAGGAAGATGACGCGGCGGCGACGGCGGCGAGGGAGGTCGCGGCGGGGGTCGCCGCCGGCAGTCTCCCGCCCTCGCTCGGCATCCGCATCAAGTCGCTGGACGAGGTCACCGGCGAACGGGCGTTGCGCACGCTTGAACTTTTTCTTGCGGCGTACGCGCGGACCCGGCGCGACCTGCCGGACGGATTCACCGTGCTTCTTCCCAAGATCATCGCGGCCGCCCAGGTGGAACGGCTCTCGGAGGTCCTGACTCGGCTCGAGACGACGCTCGGCCTGCCGGAGGAGGAGGTGGCGATCGACCTCATGATCGAGACGCCGCAGTCGCTCGTGGCGCCGGATGGACGGATCGCCGTGCCCGAGCTCGTCGCGGCGGCGGGCGGGCGGTGCCGCACCGTGCATCTCGGAGCGTACGACCTCACGGGCGCCGTGGCGGTCGCGGCGGAAGATCAGACGCTGGGGCACCCGTTGTGCGACGTGGCGAGGCAGCTCCTGCAGCTCTCGCTCGCCGGGACCGGCGTCCGGCTTTCGGACGGGGCGACGAACGTGCTGCCCGTCGAACCGCATCGCGGGGAGACGGCGCTCTCGCCGGCCGAGCGGGCGGAGAACATGGCGGTCGTGCACCGCGCATGGCGCCTGCACTACTCCGACGTTCGGCGGTCGCTGAGCCAGGGGTTCTACCAGAGCTGGGATCTTCACCCGGCACAGCTCGTCTCCCGTTTCGCGGCCGTATTCTCGTTCTTCCTGGAGGGTCTGGACGCGGCGGCGAGCCGGCTCGACCGCTTCGTGACCGCTGCGGGACAGGCCGTCCTCACGGGATCCGTGTTCGACGATGAAGCCTCGGGCCAGGGCCTCCTGAACTTCTTCCACCGGGGGCTCGCGAGCGGCGCCCTGACGCCGGAGGAGGCGGCGCGCTCCGGTCTGACCGCCGCGGAACTCGAAACCCGGTCGTTCCGTGCGATCCTCGAGCGGCGCCGCGGGTGATCGCGGCCTGGATCGACCGCGGCGCCGTCCGCGTGCGCGAGGATCTGCCGCGGCCCTCACTCGAGCCCGGGGAGGCGATCGTCCGGGTCTCGCTGGCGGGGATCTGCGGGACGGACCTGGAGCTGATGCGGGGCTACCGCAACTTCTCGGGGATTCCGGGGCACGAGTTCGTCGGACGCGTCGAGGAGGGACCGCCCGAATGGGTCGGGGCGCGGGTCGTGGCGGAGATCAACGTCACCTGCCGCTCGCGACCTGCCGAGCCGCTCTGCCCCAGTTGCGCGAACGGCCAGCCGACGCACTGCCTCCGCCGCGAGGCGATCGGCATCCGCGGCCGGGACGGCGCGTTCGCCGAATGGCTGCGGGCGCCCGTCTCGAACCTGCATCGCGTCCCGGAGTCGCTTCCGGACGAGGTTGCCGTGTTCGCGGAGCCGGTGGCGGCCGCCTGCCGCGTTCTGCGGCAGGTGGAGGGCGACATCGAGCACGGCTGCGTGACTCGGGCGCTCGTGGTGGGGGCGGGCCGGCTGGGGCAACTCGTGGCGCGCGTGCTGGCGATCCGGTTGCCGGGGCTGGAGGTCGCCGGGAGGTCGGAGCGGAACCTGGCGCGGGCTCGCGCGGCCGGGTTCGCCGCAGGACCGGTCACCGAGGTGAAGGCGTCGGCCTACGATCTCGTCGTCGAATGCAGCGGCGCGTCGGCCGGCTTCACCGCCGCCCGCCGGGCCGTTCGGCCGCGCGGGACGATCGTTCTCAAGAGTACGCACAAAAACGATTTAGCTGTCGACATCTCATCCGTCGTGGTAGATGAAATCCGACTCCTCGGCTCCCGGTGCGGGCCCTTCGAGGACGCCCTGTCCGCACTGGAGCGAAGAGACGTCGAGGTGCGGGACCTCATCGACGACCGGCTGCCGCTCTCCGCCGCCTCCGAGGCGTTCGACCGGGCGGCGGAGCCGGGAGTCGCGAAGGTGCTTCTCGTCCCCTGACCGTGCCGGACTCAGTCGGAGAGTCGCACGGAGCGGACGCGTACGCCGCCGCCCTCGCCGGGAATCGTCCACGCGAAGAGGAATTCGTCCCCCGCCCGCACCATGCGCGGGAACCCGCTCGAGCGTTCCCCGGCGGTCTCGGAGATCAGAAGCGGCGTCCCGAGCGACCCGTCCGGCTCGACCCGCCGGGCGAGGACACGCGGTGTGTCGTTGGAAGCCTCCAGCCATACCGCGACGACCGAGCCGTCGTCGAGTCGTTCGACGTCCACGCGCCCCAGCGGGAGCCCCTCATCGACCCGGATCCGCGGGCCGAAGGTTGCGCCACCGTCGTGCGAGAATGCGGCGTACACCTGCGGGGCGCCATCGACGCCCGTGTACCACACCGCGGCGAGGGTCCGATCGTCCCCGCTCAACTGCGGGCCGTTCACGGGACAGCCCGGGATGACCCAGCCATCGGTGGACAGGGCCGCGGGTTCGGTCCAGCGCTCCCCCGCCCCGCGAACCACGGCGATGTCCCGGACTTCGGATTCGCTCCGGTCGCGGTAGGCGGCCACGAGCCCTTCGCCCACGCGAGCCAGTGCGGTCTGGCAGCACTCGCACGTCCGGTCGTCGAGCAGCACCTCGGGGCCGAGATGGCCATCCGGGGCGAGGGTGCGGAAGCGGACGGACATCGCCCCGCGCTCTCCGCCTCCGCCTCCGGCCAGGTGCTCGCCGCCGCCCAGGTGCTCGCCGCCGACATCGCCCGCCATGGCGCGGGCGTCGAGCCAGGTCAGCCCCGCGCCGTCGCCCCACGGCACCATCGACACGAAGCCGTGCTCCGTCGGCGACGCGTCGTCGTGCGCGCGGAACGGCGCCGTCCACGTCATGCCGTCATCCGAAGAGAGCG
The DNA here is from genome assembly GCA_009840115.1 of Gemmatimonadales bacterium. Taxonomy (GTDB): domain Bacteria; phylum Gemmatimonadota; class Gemmatimonadetes; order Palauibacterales; family Palauibacteraceae; genus Palauibacter; species Palauibacter irciniicola. Next base: position 16,654 of record VXOJ01000049.1, read on the forward strand.
CCAGCATGACATGGTAGGCGTAGGGCGCGTCGGCCACTTTCTCCAGCCAGTGAACGGCGAGCGTCCCGTCCCGCATCTCCACCGAGGACGGAAAGTCGGCCCAGTTCACGAACATCTCTTCCGACGCCCACACGGTCCGCGGCCCGGACCAGCCGTCCTCCCCGCGGATCGCCAGGCGCAAGGCGGGTACGCCCTCGTCGGGCTCGATCCACGTCAGGATGGCGCGGCTCCCGGCACCGACCGACAGGTTCGGCTCGCCGCTGGGCGGCGGCCGATCGAACTCGACATCGCCCGCCTCCAGCGACACCTGCGTTCCCCCGCCGCCGGAGCATCCGCCGAGGAGGGCCGCCACGGCAAGGAACCGGATTCGCCCCGGACCGCATCGGCTACGGACGCGCGTATCGGCTTCGGACATTCTCATCTCCCCTGGTTGAAGCCATATGATACATGCCCAACGCGGAACGGAGAACCAACGGAGAGCCAGGGACGGGAGGCCAGGTGTCACAACGTGCGTCGATCATGCCGGGACCGGGACGACCGCTCGAGGTCCGGACCTTCGATGATCCCGATCTCGGACCGGGCGAGACGTGGCTCGAGATAGAGGCGAGCGAGGTGTGCGGGACGGATGTCCATCTCCATCACGGACGCCTCGCGGGCGTGCCCTGGCCGATCATCCCGGGGCATGTGAGCGTGGGACGCATCCGGGAGACGCGAGGTCCGGGGGTCGATGCCGCGGGACGGCCGCTGGCCGAGGGGGACGCCGTCACCTTCTTCGATGTGGTGGGCACGTGCCACCGCTGCTTCTACTGCTCCGCCGCCCGGCAGCCGAACCTGTGCCCGCACCGCCGCGTCTACGGCATCACATTCAGCGCTCGCGAAGGACTGCTCGGAGGGTGGGCGACGTCCATGCGGCTCACCGCCGACACGTCGATCTTCAAGCTGCCCGAGGGGCTCGAGACAGCGGATGTCATCGGAGGCGGCTGCGGACTCTTCACCGGTTTCGGAGCCGTCGAGCGCTCGGAACTCCGGCCGGGCGACACGGTCGTCGTCCAGGGCTCCGGCCCCGTCGGCCTCGCGGCCGCCGCCTTCGCCCGGGTCCGGGGCTGCGGCCCCCTCGTGGTCATCGGCGACCCCGACGAGCGCCTCGAACTCGCGACCGCCATGGGCGCCGACGTCACGCTCTCGCTGGACCGAACGTCGGGCCGTGACCGGTCGGCACGCGTGGCCGACCTCACGGAGGGCCGGGGCGCCGACGTCGTCATCGAAGCGAGCGGCAACCCGGCGGCGATCCCGGAGGGGTTCGCCCTCCTCCGCGAAGGAGGCACGTACGTCGTGGCGGGACACTACACGGACGTCGGTCCCGTCTCCATCAACCCGCACCTCGACATCAACCGGAAGCACGCGACCGTGAAGGGGCGCTGGGGGACCGAACTGCCGCACGTCTCGGGCGCGCTCGACCTGCTCGCGCGGCACCGCCTCCCCTTCGCCCGGGTGATCGGGGGCGAATACGGTCTCGGGGAAGCGGGTCGAGCCCTCGCCGATGTCGAGCGGCTCGCCGTCACCAAGGCGATCATCGTTCCGTCCCGGGATCGGACGATCCCCGGCTAGACCCTAGAAGTCGCCGGCGACCTGGGGGGCGGACTCGACGCGGATCGTGAGGATGTCGATGTCATGGTACTGCTGGTGGCGGATGGATGAGGCGTAGTGCCGCAGCAGCCGAAGGGGAGTCTCCGCCTCGACGGGGACCCCCGCGGCCACTTCGCTGAGCATCGCCAGCTGATCCTCGACGTTCTTCTCATCGGTCGTTGCGATGAACTCGAGATCCGCGGCAGGGCCATCGCTGCTCGCGATGAGCAGCAGGCTTCGCGCATCATCGGCGTCGGTTTCGGCTTCCGCGCGGCCGAGAATCTGCATCGTCTCTTCGCCCACCGCGCGCAGACGCGTTTCCATCTCCTCGTCCCAGCCCCTGCGCGCCGCGAACTTCACCAGGAAGGCATCGACTTCCGACCACGTGTCGTCCGACAACCGCGTCTTGAGGCGGAGGCGACGGCCTCCCGTGACCTCCGCGAAGATGGTGAGCAGGATCACCGTGATGCCGCCGACCGTCATGCCGTTGCCGAGGAATTCCTCCCAGGCCCCGGTGATATGCTCCGGGTAGATCCAGTCGAACTGGAAGACGATGCCCAACCAGAAAGCGACGCCGACGACGAGGCCGTTGCGGTAATCCAACCCCTCCTGGAGCAGAATCTTCATCCCGAAGACGAAGATCAGCGCGACGACCACGATGAAATAGGCCGCCACGACGGGGCCGGGGATCGCGATAATGAGGGCGAGCAGCTTCGGCAGGAAGGCGAACGCCGCGAAGACGACGCCGACGCAGATGCCGATGGCGCGAGAGGTGACGCCGGTGAGTTCGGCCACGGCGATGCCCACGCCGTAGGTCGTGTTGGGGACGGTCCCCGCCAGACCGGAGAGGAGGTTGCCCGCGCCGTCGGCGGCGATCGCCCCCTGGATGGAGCGGAAGTCGATCGCGCGCGGCCTGCGCCAGGAGACTCGCTGAATCGCGATCGCGTCGCCGAGCGTGTCCATCGCGCTCACGAGCGTCACCATGAGGAAGGACGGCAGCAGAGCCCAGAACTCGGGGCGGAAGCTCAGATCGAGACCGGGGTACGCCAGATCCGGCAGACCGATCCAGCGGGCTTCGTAGACCGTGGACAGGTCGTAGATCCCGAACCCGAGGCCGGCCACGAGAGATCCGGCGACGATCCCGAGGGCCGGGGCCCACAGCCGAAGAGCGCCGGAGAACCGAAGCGGGACCAGGACCGTGACCGCCAGCGTCACGCCGGCCACGAGCGGACCCGTGGCGGTCGGGGCTCCGGCCGGGACCTCGGCGAGCTTCCGCAGGATCATCGGGGTGAGCGTCACCGGGATGAGGATCAGCACGGTGCCCGCCACGGTGGGCGTGAACACCCGGCGCAGGAGCGCCATCCTGGACGCGAGCAGGAACTGGACCAGCGACGAGGCGATGATCAGCACCGCGAGCATGCCCGGCCCGCCCTGCTCGATGGCGGTGACGCTCACCGCGATGAAGGCGCTCGTGCTCCCCATGATGAGCACGTAGCCGGCGCCGATCCGTCCCACTCTGCGCGCCTGGATCGCCGTCGTGACCCCGCTGATCACGAGCGCCGCGAACACCGCCCACGACAGGTATTCGGTGCTGCCGCCCGCCACGGTGATCATGACCGTCGGCGTGAGCACGATGCTGGCGAGGCAGATGAGCGCGTACTGGACGCCGAGTCCGGCGGCCATGGGGAGCGGGGGGCGTTCGTCCGGCTCGAAGCGCACGTCCTGGCGGGCGAGCCCGGGGCCGGAACCCGCCATCAGGCGCCGCCTCCCCCGGCGAGCGCTTCGGCGGGCGCCGCGGAGCGCCAGCGCTCGGGGTGGGCCTCGAGGCGCTCCACGGCTTCCGCGAGGACCTCGAGCGCCAGGTCGATGGTGTCGAGGTGCGTCCGGAACGCGAGCGCCGCCATCCTGAGCAGGAAGGTCCCGTCGATCGTCGTGGAGGAGAGGAAGACCCGGCCATCGCGGTGCGTCTCTTCGATCAGGGCCCGGTTGAATGCGTCCGCGTCGCCCGACTCCGGGACCCAGCGGTAGGTGACCACCGACAGCGGCGGCTCCGGACCCACCTCGAACCCGAGCGCCTCGATCTCCCGGTGGAAATACCGTGCGAGTTCGAGCTTCTCCCGAAGGCAGGCCTTGAACGGCGCCTCCCCGTGAAGGAGGAGCGGCAGCCAGACCCGCAGTCCGCGAAAATGCTTGGTGAGTTCGGGCGATACGGCGGCGGGAGAGGGCCCCCAGCGCTCGGCCTCGACCGTGTCCTGCAGATAGCTGGCGCCGGAGGCGTGCGCCTCCGCCAGGGCGTTCCCGTCGCGGACGAGCACGGCGCCGGTCCCGTAGGGGAGGAACATGCCCTTGTGCGGGTCGAGGACGAGGGAATCCGAGCGTTCCAGTCCCGCGAGCGCGGGCCGCATCTCCTCGAGCAGGGCGAAGAAGCCGCCGTAGGCGCCGTCCACGTGGAACCAGAGATCCTCGCGCTCGGCGACGTCCGCGATCTCCGCGAGCGGGTCGATGGCGCCGATGTCCACGGTGCCCGCCGATGCGAATACGAGCCAGGGCCGGAGTCCGCGCGCGCGGTCCTCCGCCACGGACTCGGCGAGCGCGTCCACCCGCATCCGGAAGTCGCCGTCCAGCGGGACGTCCCGCCGCACCGCCTCTCCCACCCCGGCCATTCTGAGCGCCTTGTGGAGGCAGTGGTGGAGGTGGGGCGAGGAGTAGACGACCGCCCGCTCGTAGTCGCGGGCGCGCAGTCCGGCCGCCTCGCGGGCGGTGACGACGGCGATGAGGCTCGCGATCGAGCCTCCCGAGGCAAGGTTGCCGGCGCAGGTGGCCGGGTATCCCGTGAAGCGCGCCATCCAGCCGAGGATGACGTTCTCCATCTCGACCGCGCCCGGCCCGGTGAACCGTACGCCGGCGTATTCGTTCGTGACGGCCGCAAGATAGTCCGCCAGCGAAGAGGCGTAGATGCCGCCACCGGGGATGTACCCGAGGTGGCCGGCGTGCGAGGGCACGAGTCCCACGCCCACGACGGACTCGTCGATCCGGTCGATGAGCCCCTCGATGGGCCGCGTATCGGTCCCGGCGCCGAGTTCCCGTATCTCGGCGACGGAGGACTTGTCGTGCCGGTAGGCGGGCCGTTCGGGGAGTCCGTCGAGGAACCGCTGCGCGTAGGCGTGCACCTCGGCCATGAGGCGGTCGCGCTCGCCCGCGTCGGGGTCGAGCGGCCGCGCAGCCTGCTCCAGTTCCAGGATCCGGGACCGCTGCCGACTTGAGATCGAGCGCATGATGCGATCCTATCCCTTTCGTTCGGGGGACGCGAGCTTTCCGGCCACGGGCTGCTGGCCCCCTTCCGGTCGCTTTCCGTCTACGGGAGGATCCCGCTTGTATCCGCGTCGCAAGTCATTCTGGAGGTACGGTCTCGCTGCCGCGCTCGTCGCCGGGTTCGCGTCCGCCGCCGAGGCGCAGTCGCGCGCGGAACGGGCGGAAGGCTACCTGCGGTCCTTCCACGATCTGCGGCTCTTCAACGGCGCGGCGCTCATCGTCGACGAGGGCGAGGTCCTGTTCGAGGGAGGGTTCGGACGGTCGGACTTCGCGGAGGGCGGCGCCAACGACCCGAGCACGCGGTTCCGCATCGCGTCGCTGACGAAGCAGTTCACGGCCGCGCTCATCCTGAGACTCGAGGAGGAGGGACTGTTGCGAGTCGAGGACCCGGTGGGCCGCTATGTCGAGGAGTATCCGCCGGAGTTCGCGGAACGGATCACGCTCCACCACCTGCTCACGCACACCTCCGGGTTGCCGAGCTACACGAACCTGCCGGGGTTCATGGACTGGGAGGCCGCGACCCCGTTCTCGCCGGACGAGATCGTCGCCCTGACCTGGGAGGCCCCCCTCTCCTTCGAGCCGGGTACCGATTTCGAGTATTCCAACTCGGGCTACGTACTCCTTGGCTGGATCGCGGAACGCGTCACGGGGCTTAGCTACGAGGGAGCGCTCCGCACGTACGTGCTCGACCCGCTGGAACTGCGCGATACCGGATACGATCACGCGCTCTGGCCGCCGGAGGGCCACGCAGGCGGCCACACGCGCAACCTCGTCGGCTATCGGCCGGCGCGCCTGATCGACCCGTCGGTGCCCTATTCCGCCGGCATGCTCTACTCCACCGTGGGCGATCTCGCGCGCTGGGCCACGAACCTCTTCGTCGAAGGAGGTCTGTTCCGGGACCCGGAGACGCTGGCGCGCATGACGACGCCGGGCCTCGAATCCGGGGCGTACGGGTACGGCGTGGGGGTGCGGACGCGGGATATCGGGCAGGACCGCGGCGTGCGCGCGATCGAACACTCGGGAGGGATCTTCGGCTTCTCCGCCTGGCTGCGCGTCTTCCCGGACCACGGCCGGCTCATCGTGCTGCTGGACAACACCTCCTCCGACCTGGGACCGCTCGTGGATGGGTTGACGAATCTGCTGTGGGGCGCCGAGGCCGTGCGCCCGAAACCTTCGATCGCGGAGCGGCTGCTGCCGGTCGTCGAGGCGGGCGGGGTCGAGGCGGCGATGTCGAGGTACGACAACTGGCGGCGCACGCGACCGGAGGATTACGACTACTCTCCCGGCCAGATCCTGAGGCTCGCGGGCCATTTCCGGGAGCGCGAGCCGGGCACGGCCATCGCAATCCTGGAGGCCTACGCGGCCGGAACGCCGGAACCTCCCGCCATCCGCTTCGCGCTGTCCGAGCTTCACGAAGAGGCCGGGGCCCCGGACGCGGCGTCCGACCACATCCGGGAGGCGCTCACGTACAATCCCGGAATGCCCCGGCTCCTGGGGCGTCTGTCGGACCTGGGCGTCGAACCCGATCCGGCGCTTCGGCTCCCCATCGTGCGCCTGGAACCCGAGAACCTGTCCCTCTTCGTGGGCGAGTACCGCATCGACCCGGCCACGACCCTGACCGTGACGCTCGAGGAGGGCGTGCTCATGGCGGCCCGCACCGGCGAGGCCGCGTTCCGACTCCTTCCCCAGTCCCCGACCACCTTCCTTCTGCGCGGTTCCGCCGTGCAGTTCGTGTTCGAGGTCGTGGACGGCGTCGCGGCGGCGGTCTCCGTCGTGGAAGCCGACCAGCGCCTCGCCTTCCCGAGAATCGGACGCTGAGTCGGCGGCCATCGACATGCACGACTTCGCCGTGATCGGGCTCGGGGCCATCGGAAGCGCAACCGCGGCCGAATTCGTCCGGCGAGGACATTCGGTGGTCGGATTCGACCGCTACACGCCACCGCACACGATGGGGTCGGCGCACAGCGACACGCGGATGATCCGCGCGGCGTGGTACCACGGGTCGCCGTACATGCCGCTCGTCCGCGACGCCTTCCGGTGCTGGAAGAAGCTCGAGCGCTCGTCCGGCCGTACGCTGCTGCGGACGGCGGGCGCCCTCATGATGGGGCCGGAAGACGGCCGCGTGTTCGCGGGGAGCCCGCTTCTCGACGCCCGGCCGGGCACCGACGACGTCCCCCTCTCCGCGGAGGAAGTCGCCGAGCGGTTCCCCTGGCTCCGCCCGGATCCCGGGACCGTCACCATCTACGAACCGGGTGCCGCCATCCTCTCGCTGGAGGCCTGCCTCGAGGCGATGCTGGAGGCGGCCGGGGGCGCGGACTTGCGCTTCGACGAGCCCGCGATCGCGTGGTCCGCTTCGGCCTCGGGCGTCCGGATCCGGACGGAACGGGGAGAATACGCGGCGCGCCGGCTCGCCATCGCCGCGGGAGCCTGGACTCCGCAACTGGTTCCCGCACTTTCCCTGCCGCTCGAGGTGGAGCGCACGGTGCAGTACTGGTTCGAACCCGCCGGGCCGCATGCGGACACGCTCGCGGAGGGTCCCGCCTGGGTGTGGGAGCTCGAACGGGAGGGGACGTGGTACGGGTTCCCGCCGACGGCGCGAGGCCTCAAGGCGGGGATGCACTTTCAGGCCGGACGCGGGACCGATGTCGGGCGGGTCGACCGCGAGGTCGGGACCACGGAGACGGAGGAACTGCGAAAGCTGTTCAGGCGGTACGCGCCGGGCGTGGCGGGCGCGCGGGCCCACGCGTCCGTCTGTCTCTACACGAACACGCCCGACGAGCACTTCATTCTGGACCGCCACCCGGGCCATCCCGGAGTTGTGCTTTTCGCCGGCGGCTCCGGGCACGCGTTCAAGTTCGCCCCCGTCCTCGGGTCGCTCATGGCCGACCTCCTCGCGGATGAGCTACCCCGTGACGCACCGCCGATCTTCTCGATCGGCCGGTTTGGGTGAGACGAGAGACCGTCGCCGACGGCGCCCGCGCGAGGTAGCCGAACTCATCCCCCGGGCTCGGGAGTCAGCGGGATCTCGCGGTTCAGGTCTATGTCCACGGCGTTGCCGCACAGCGTGCCCGAGGCACTCCCCGTCTGCATCAGATCGCCGAAGTCCAGCCGGGATTCCACCGTGACGGAAACCTCGCAGGTCCCGGCTCTTTCCTCGAGTTCATATGCGAGAGACCCGACCATCGACACGTTCATGTCGAACACGAACACAAGCGCTTCCGGCATGGAGAACGCGTACGAGCCCGTCTGTCGGAGGCTGGGAGCCCCATCGAGCGTGAACGTCCTGCCGCGGGCAGTTTCCACGCAGTCCTCCGGCACGATCGTCAGGTTCGCCAGCAACCTGATCCCGGTGTCGGTTTCCGACGGGATCAGCGTACCGCCCGCGTTGACCAGCCCGCCCCCCGAGCAGTCGGCCGTCAGGCTCACGGAACCGGCGAAGGAGGCCGGGTCCGCCTCCAGCGCCCTCGCCCCGACGAGGTTGATGGCGTCGAGCAGCGCCTCGCTCTCCTCCAACGTCAGCGTGGGCTCCTCCGGCCCCGCCGTGTCGTCGCTGCAGCCCACCACCCCAAGAACCATGGCCAGCAGGACTCCGCTTCGTAGCGCCGTTCCTTTGATCGTCATCTCCCCACCCCTCCTCGCTTCCCAACCAATCCGGCCATCCCGCCATCGACGGGCTTCACTACTCTACTGACGGCCCAAGGGTCCCCGCCGTCACCCGTCCCGGTCGCCGGCGAAGCGGAGGAAGAGGGCCGGGACGACAACCATGTTGAGCGTGGTGGAGGTCAGCAGGCCCCCGAGTACGACGACGGCGAGCGGGGCCTGGATCTCCTTGCCGGGTTCGCCGAGGCCCAGGGCGAGCGGAACGAGCGCGAGGCCCGCCGTGAGCGCCGTCATGAGGATGGGACTGAGACGTTCCATGGAGCCGCGCCGGATGCTCGGCCCCAGCCCGGCGCCAGCCGCACGCAGATCCTGGTAGCGGCTCACGAGAAGGATCCCGTTTCGCACGGCGATGCCGAACAGCGTGATGAGCCCGACCAGCGTCGCGATGTTCACGGTGCCGCCGATGAGCAGCACCGCGAGCACGCCTCCCGCCAGTGCCAGGGGCAGGTTCACCATGAGAAGAGCGGCGATCCGGGCGCTCCCGAACGTCCGGAACATGATGAGGAAGATCGCGGCGATCGAGAACAGCGAGAGCAGCGTGATGCGCCGCGTCGCCTCCCGCCCGCTCTCGAACTGGCCCCCGTACTGGACGTAGTAGCCCGGCGACAGTTCGACCTCGGCGGCGACCCGCGCCTGAAGCTCCTCCGCCGCCCCGCCGACGTCGCGCCCCGCGACGTTTGCGCTCACAACGATTTTCCGCTGCACGTTCTCCCGGCTGATCGTGTTGGGGCCCAGCGACGGCACGATCGAAGCCAGTTGCGACAGCGGCACCGTGGCGCCCGCCGGGGTCGTCATCAGCGTCCGGCCGATCGCTTCGGGGTCCGTGCGGTGTTCGTCCGCGTAGCGCACCACGAGATCGAACGCGCGATCGCCCTCCCGGATGAGCGATACCTCCTCTCCCTGGAACGCGACGTCGACGGCCGCGGCCATCTGCGCCGGCGTGACGCCGTGGCGGGCCATGGCGCGGCGGTCGGCGCGGATCTGAAGCTGGGGGATGTCCGCCTGCCGCTCGACGGAGACGTCCACGAGCCCCTCCACCGTCCCCGCGACGGTCTCGATCTCGGCGGCGATGTCGCGCAGTTGCCGGAGGTCGGGGCCGAACAGATTGGCCGCGATGGCGGCCCGCGTGCCGGAAAGCATGTGGTCGATCCGGTGTCCGATCGGCTGTCCGATCGTGACGTTGGTGCCGGGGAGTCCCGCCAGGTCGGCCCGGAGGGTGGCCATGACTTCCTCCAGGTCATACTCCGAGAGGTCCAGCCGCGCGTCGACTTCGGAGGCGTTGGCGCCCTGCGCGTGCTCGTCGAGCTCGGCCCGGCCGGTCCGCCGCGAGGTGGAGACGACGGCAGGGTGCGCCAGGAGTTGGCGCTCCACGCGGGCGCCGATCGCGTCGGACTCCATTAGTGAGGTTCCGGGCAGGCTCACGACGGAGATGGTGAGCGTTCCCTCCTGGAACTCGGGCAGGAAACCGCGCCCCAGCAACGGCACGAGCGCCAGGGTGCCGGCCAGCAGGAGCGTCGCACCGGCAAGCACCGCCCCGGAACGGCGAAGCGCCCCATCGAGCACGCGCCCGTACGCCCATTCGATCCCGCGCATCAGCCAGGGATCGCGCGGACGGCCGATCGCCCGGTCCCCCGGCAGAAGCATGTGGCAGAGCGCCGGCGTCACCGTCACCGCGACGAGCAGCGACGAGAGAATGCTCACGATGTACGCCAGCCCCAGCGGTCGGAGCATGCGCCCCTCTACGCCCGAGAGGAAGAAGAGCGGGACGAAGACGATGGAGATGATGAGCGTGGCGCTGAGGATCGGGTTCCGGATCTCCCGCGCCGCGTCCCGGACGAGGGCCAGCGTTCGCCGTCGGCGCTCCGGCGGACGGCGGCGGTCGTCGCGCAGACGGCGGTACACGTTCTCGACGACGATGATCGCGTCATCGACCAGCGCTCCGATGGCGATGGCCATGCCGCCCAGCGTCATCGTGTTGATCGTCCCCCCGAGGAGCCGCAGCACGATGACCGCGAGCGCCAGCGAGAGCGGGATCGCAAGCACGGAGATCGCCGTCGTCCTCAGGTTCCACAGGAAGAGCAGGAGCACCGCGACGACGAGCAGCGCGCCGTCGCGCAGGGCTTCGATCACGTTCTCTACGGCAAGTGATATGAAATCGGCCTGCCGGAACACGGACCTCTCGAACGCCACGCCCGCGGGGAGTTCCGCTTCGATCTCGCTCAGTTCGGCGTCGATCCGCTCCGTCAGCTCCAGCGTGTTCGCGCCGGGCTGCTTCTGGATCGAGAGCACGACGGCGGGCTCCGCGTTCACGGAAGCGGTGCCGAGCCGGACGCGCGGACCGATCCGGACTTCCGCCAGGTCCTCGATGAGGACGGGTACCCCCTCCTTCACAGCGACGACGGTGAGACCGATCTCCTCCAGGTCGCGCGCGCGCCCGATGCCGCGGATCAGGATCTCGCGACCGCCCGAACGATAGACGCCTCCGGACGCGTTCCGGTTCGATCCGGCCGCCGCCTCCAGTACCTCGTCGAGCCCGACGCCGTACGCGAGCAGGCGCTCGGGCCGGATCAGGATCTGGTACTGGCGGACCTGTCCGCCGATCGACACCACCTGCGAGACGCCGGGTACGGCGAGCAGTCTGCGCCGCACGGTCCAGTCCGCGGCGGTCCGTGCCTCCATGAGTTGCGGAGCGGGCGCGCTCATGCCGACGAGCAGGATCTCGCCCATGATCGAACTCACGGGCGCGAGGACGGGGGCGCTCACGTCCTCCGGCAGTTGGGCCGTGGCGAGTTGAAGCCGCTCGTTCACGATCTGCCGGGCGCGGAGGATGTCCGTCCCCCAGTCGAAATCCACCCAGACGATGCTGATCCCCTGCGCCGAACTCGACCGGACCCGGCGCACGCCGGCGGCACCGTTCACCGCCGTTTCGATCGGGAAAGTGACGAGGCTCTCGACCTCTTCCGGGGCCAGCCCGTGGGCGTCGCTGAGCACCGTCACCGTGGGGGCGGTGAGGTCGGGAAAGACGTCGACGGGCAGCGTGGCGCCCACCCAGCCCCCGCCCGCCAGGAGGAGGGCCCCGGCGGCCACGGCGAGGAAGCGGTTCTCCAGCGAGGCATGGACGAGCCGGTCCAGCAGTCTGGTGCTCAGTGCGGATGTCCGTGGTCCGAGATCTCCACGTCGCCGAGCGAGGCCAGTCTCACCTGATAGGCACCGACGGCGACCACCTGCTCCCCGCTCGCGACCCCGGAGTGAACGATGGTCCACGAACCGTCCGAGGGGCCGGTCTCCACCACCCGCCGCTGAAACGCTTCGCCGCCGACCTTCACGTAGACGACGGAGAGCCCGTCCTCGTCCAGGATGGCCGGCGTCGGGACGGCCACCCCTTCCACGGGCTCGCCAAGGAGCACATGTCCTTCGGCCAGCATCCCCACCTTGAGGACGCCGTCCGGGTTCGCCACCGCAAACCGGATCGGCAGCGCCCGGCTCCCCGCATCGATGATGCTGCCCACGGACACCACGCGGTCGGCGGCAAGCGCCCGGGTGGCGCCTTCGACGGTGAACCATGCTCCGCGGACTTTGCCGGCCGCCTCGGCATGGCGGGCCGGGACCCGCGCGACGAACCAGAGGGTGTCGGGACGCACTACCGTGAACGCGTGCGTCCCGACGGCGACGTGCTCGCCGGGCGCCACATGGCGATCCGCGATCACGCCCCCGATCGGACTCCGAAGCCGGTAGACGTGCGGGTCGGAACCGCCGTCCTCGTCGGCGGAGCGAATGCCTCCCACGGCTTCGAACGCCGCCCGGGCCACCTCGAGGTTGTGGCGCGCCTCCTCCAGGCGGCGCTCGGCGATGGCGCCGGCAGCGAACAGACGCTCCGCCCGGTCCGCCTCGCGCTCGGCCTCCACGACGTCGGCCCGCATGCGGGCGTACGAATCGTCGAGGCTCGTCGGGGCGATGAGCGCCAACGTCTCCCCCTCCCGCACGCGCTCGCCGGGGGCGGGCGACGGCCCCTGGACGAGCAGGAGGCCTTCCACCGGCGTCGAGACGTGCGCGAGGCCGCCCGCCGGGGCCGTGACCTCTCCGGTCACCGGGATCGAGTTCGGGATCCGGCGCGTCTCGGCGACCGCCACCTCGAACGGCATCGCCCACTGCTCTTCCTTCGGTAGCGCGATCAGCCCGGGAAGCGGCTGCTCCTCGTCGTGCGGGAGCGCCTCTTCGCTCGTGAACACCTCCAGTTGTCCCACCGGGATCGCGTGGTCCGCACCGCGGGCCGTGAGGGTCAGGTCCGCCCGCCACGTCCCGGTCTCCGTGAGGGTCGGGCTCGCAGCGTAGACCCCCGGGGTCGCCGGGGCCTGGAGCACGATCTCTTCGCGGGCGCCGCCCGGTCCCCGGAGCAGGAGCACGAGCCGTCCCTCTCGCACCGGCTTCCAGTCCTCTAGCCAGGTGAGGTAGATGGCCCACGGTTCGCTCCGGACGTCCCGGACGTGCGGCGGGTACTCGACGAAGAGTTCGAGCGACTCGGTCCAGTGCGTCACCACGCCGCCGCCGGCATGGGAATGCGTGGCTGCCGCCGCCTGGTCGGCGGGGGGCGAATCGCACCCTACACAAGAGAGCACCGCCACGAAGGCGAGCGCCCGGGTCACGCGCATGACACCTCCTGAAATGCGAACCTGTCCGGTCCGTTCAACGTTGCCCGACTCCCGGCCGGGTGCCAGAGCGCCCGAAACCTCGACCCGGGAGCTGCCCGTACTGTAGCTTGAAGCCTACGCCATGCGCGGAAGAGGGAGACCTGATGAGAAAGATCGCCATCGCCGTCGCCGTGATCGTCATTCGGAAGCTGCTCAAGAAGCTCTGACGGCGGGACGGGATGCGCCCGGTTCCCGCCGGGCCCTCGGTTCCCGTTAGTCCGGGGAGGGTCCGATCCGTCCCGGCCGCATCGCCGTGAGGAACTTCACGGGTCTCAGCGCGTCCCGGTCGTACGAGAAGTAGATGAAGAAGGGCCTGCCCCGCATCTTCCCGCGCTCGACGAACCCCCAGTAGCGCGAATCGAGGCTCTCGTCCCGGTTGTCCCCCAGCATGAAGTAGCGTTCCGGCGGCACCACGAGCGGTCCCCAGTTCTGTCGCGTGGGTTCGTACTCGCCCCGTTCCGGATCCGGAATCAGGTGCGCCAGTTGCCACTGCATCCGGGGATCCCGTTCATCCAGCACTCGCGGATTCCGGCGGACGTAGGGTTCGTCGGGGGCGACGCCGTTCCGGTAGAAGACGCCTCCCTCCATGCGGAGCGTGTCTCCGGGCAGACCCACGGTGCGCTTGACGATGTCCAGCCCCGGAGAATGGTCCGCCCTGAACACGATGATGTCCCCGTACTCCGGCTCGGCGTATCCCGGCACGCGGGCATTCGTAAACGGGATCGGCGCACCGAGCGATGTCTTGTTCACCAGCAGGAAATCGCCGACCAGGAGCGTCCCCTCCATCGACCCCGACGTGATGACGAACGTCGCCAGCAGGAACGTCCGGAAGAAGATGAAGATGAAGAAGGCGACGAGCAGCGTGCGCGCCCAGTCGCGGAACCACTCCGCGCTGAACGCCGCCGGAGACGGGGGACGTTCCCGCGTTTCCGCGGCGTCGTCCGCCTCTCCGGTACGGCCCTTCGCTCTGCGGCTTCGTGCCATGTTCGGCGTGCTCTTTGCGGGGATCGCCGGCGCGCCGGGCGCCGGGTGTCATCGTCGGTTGCGGCGGACGCTACTCTGCGGCCATTTCACCCGCCACGCAAACGCCCGACGCTCGGCATCATTACATGAGGCCGTCGGAGTATACGTGGAGTCGCCAGAGGTTGCCGCCACGGACGGCGCGGGCGATGTCGATGCGAAACAGCCCGTCCATGAGCGACAGTCCGACCCCCACGCTCGACCGCCAGCCCTCCGTGCCGAAGGCATCCACGGGTCCCGCCCATCCCGTGTCCCAGAACCCCGTGATCCGCACCGGGCTTCCCCCGACATCGTACGCCGGATCGCCGACTCGGAAACCGCGCCCCAGTTCGAACCGGCCGAACCAGAAGCTCGCGCCCCCGTTCGACACCGGGTCGAACGCGCGCAGCGTGTACGACCCGCCGAGGTGGAAGCGCCGCTGTGGAGGCGGCTCCCCGAACACTCTGCCCGCCCCGCCCTCCAGCGCCACGGACCACTGGCTCACGGGGAGTTGAAGGGCCGCCGAGACCGCGGCACGCCCGTAGAGGTCGAAGTCGCCCGCCGCGGCTTCTCCCCAGATGGAGCCGCTGAGGACCGGCGTGCCCGGATCCACCGAGGAGAACGCGCGCAGGCGACCCGAGATGCCGGCGATGTCGCCGCGCGCGGCCACGATGTTGTCCGGAAAGACCGCATCGCCGAACACGTTCGGGAGCGAGGCATCGCTCTGTTTCGGTGCGTTCCGGTGGCGCTCCGCGAAGAGCGCGCCTTCTACGCGGGTCCGCTTCCCCTGCCGGCTCGCCGAAATCTCGAAGCCGGTCTCCCGGAAGTAGAGGCCTTCGTCGTACCCCATGACGAGGCTGTTGAAGGAGTTGCCGAAGGAGAGCGGACGGCCCCAATCGCCGAGGTCCGTGAGGCGCCGGTACGCCATGATCCCGACACCGCCCGTCGCCGTCTGCCGCCGCCACCCGACCTCCAGGCCCGGCTCCCACTCCGGGATCCCGACGCGCGGCGTGACGGAGAACTCGGACGTGACCCCCGTCGGTACGGCGAAGCGGGCGCTGAACGACAGGCCCTCGACTCGATTGTAGCGCAGCCTGCGCAGACCCGGAGCGAGATCCAGGCGGGGGCCCAGACCCCCGGCGGCGGGGATGTGCAGCGAGGACAGACGATCCTTCAGGTCGTCGAGTTCCTCCGCCGCGAAGGCGTCGACGGTGGCGGAAAAGAGCGGCTCCGGAAGCTCCCGGGCCGACGGGAGCTCGTCGAGGGGCGGGACGATGATCACGATGGGACGGACCCTGGCGGGAAGTGAATCGGCTTCCGCCGTCAACGGATCGTCGCGGATTCCCTCGACTCGCGCCCTTTCTCCCTCGTTCGCCTGGATCCGCCCCTCTTCGGCGTCGGTCTCCTCGTCGACCCACCGCATCCAGCCTTCCGGCAGATTCTCGCCCGGATCGAGCGACGGTTCCCGATCCACGGCATAGTCCTCGAAGGTCCATTCGTAGCGCACCGGCATGCTCGCCAGATTCGCCATCGTGGCAACCGCGTCGAAGGCCATGCGATTCGGGAGCCACCAGCGGAGTTCCTGGAGTCCGTAGTCGATCGTGATGAATTCGACCCTGGCGCGGATCGGCTTCACGAACCCGGGAACGTCTTCCGCGTCTTCCGGTTCTTCGCGGTCGAAGTCGTACTCGATCGCGGGACGGTAGGCGGCGCGCGTAAGGACTCCTTCGTCCGCGTCGAACCACAGCGAGCCGGCAATGCGGTCGAAGCGGGCCTCCCGCGGCTCGACGATGGCCTCGATCAGCGTCACCGTGCGGTTGTCCCCGGGGAAGCGGATCCGAAGCGTGTCTCCGGAGCGGTAGCGGTAGTGATAGGCCGCGGTATCGGCGAGGGGATGGAGGGCCCACTCCGAACCGACCGTCACGTGCTCGCTCGCCGGGTCGATCATGTCGAAGTCGAGTTCGAACGCGTCGTCGTCGCGCAGATCGTCCTCGAACTCGACCCCCAGGCCGACGATCGGCACCCCGCGGCGCACTCCCAGCCAGCGGACGATGTGTTCGCCCTCCGCCGCCCAGCGCAGGCGCGCGGCGCGCTCCTGGTGAAACATCGCCCGCTCCCGGCGCAGGGCCGCGCCGCCCAGCCCGGCGTAGATGCGCTCGCGGAAGGTCGCCTCGAAGCTCGTCAGCCCTGCGGCCCGGGCTTTGCGCTGCGCCAGCGCTCGCTCGATCAGCCCCGCGATCCCTTCATCGGCGTAGGCGTCGACCGGAATCGGCCGCGAGACGGAAACGGACGGTTCCTGCAGGGCGCGCGCGTCGGATGCGACGCCCGCGGCCGCCCCCATGCACACCGCCAGTGCAACGGCGCACCCGGCAGCAGACATTCGGTTCAAGAGCGCTCTCCAATCCAGGGCCGACTTCGCGGCGTCGAGGCGCGGGGCTCGCGGCCGGTCGCGAGACGCAACCGGCCCGGGCGGGCGATACATCCCGACAGGTGCCGTTACGTCTATGTTTGGGTAGACGTTTCAACCTTCGCCCGCGTCACCGGGGAGAAAAGCGCGTGGGTCTGTACTCCGAACACATCTTTCCGCGTCTCATGGAGAGCGGACTCAAGGGCGACGTGCATCGCAGGTATCGGCGCCGGGTTCTCTCCCGTGCGCAGGGGAACGTGCTCGAAGTCGGCTTCGGCACCGGCCTGAATCTCGAATGCTACCCGATGTCGGTTCGCCGCGTCACGGGCATCGACCCCGCGGCCGTACTCGAGCGCCGCGTGCGCGCCCGCGTCGCCCGTGCCCCCTTCCCCGTCGAGCGCGTGATCCACGACGCCGCCGACCGACTCCCCTTTCCGGATGGGCATTTCGACACGGTGACGAGCACCTGGACGCTGTGTTCGATCGAACGGCTCCGGGACGCCCTCGTCGAACTGAGGCGCGCGCTGAAGCCCTCCGGCGAGTTCCTCTTCCTCGAGCACGGGCGGAACGACAAGGGCTGGGTTTCGCGCATCCAGGACACCCTGAACCCGGTCCAGAACCTGGTCGCCTGCGGCTGCAACATAAACCGGAAGATCGACGTCGAGATCGAGGACGGCGGATTCCGGATCGTCGACCTCGACCGCTTCACGATGCCCGGGGTGCCCCGGGCGCTGGGTTCCGTCTACCTTGGCGTGGCCAGACCGCGGACCACGGACGGCTAGCCTTTCAGCGTCCTCGTGGCGAGGACGGCGCCCGCCGAGCCCGCGACGGCCGGGCCGAGCAGGAAGAGAAGCGCGAGGCCCCAGTGGCCGGAAGGAGGATCGGTCACCGTCACCCAGACGCCGATGACGCCCAGCAGGGCGAGGCTCCAGCCCGGCGCCAGCCCCCAGAGGAGGGGACGCGCGCCCCGGTGCCACCGCGCGAGGCCGAAGCCCGCCAGAAAGTACAGGAGACCCCCGAGCGCGATGAGCCCGGGACCGGGACCCACAGGCAGATCTCTGAACACGAGCGCCAGCCCTGCGAGGCCGGCGAGGAGGCAGACGATGACGGAAACCAGGAGCTTCAGGGCGGCTCTCATGGCGTGCGAAGATGGGGCGAGATCCGCGGTTTCTCAAACGTCCCCGGCGCGCGCCTTTCGCCGGAGCGCGGCAGCGGTTGCCGTCGCGCTCACCGCCGTCGTCCACCCGTTCGGCGCCACGGGGGCGATGGGCCAGGCCATCGATCTCGAGGAGCTGGCATGGATCGCCGGCCACTGGGGCGGAGACGCCTTCGGAGGGCAGATCGAGGAGGCGTGGTTCAGCCCCGCGGGACGCTCGATGTCCGGCTCCTTCCGCCTCGTCCGGGACGGTCTCGCGGTCATGTACGAACTTCTGCTGCTGGAGCAGGATGACGATGGCGAGATCTACTACCGGTTCAAGCATGTCGGGCGAGGCTGGGTGCCATGGGAGGAGACGCGGCTCGAATATCGTCTCGCCGCCTTCGAAGGCCGGAAGGCCACCTTCCGGAGCACGGCGGAGACGCCGCCGCCGAACGCTCCCTGGTGGTTCACGTACGAGAGCCCGACAGGCAGCGAGCTGATCGTAACGATACATGGCAGCGCGGGCGGCGATCCCGTGGTGCTGTCGATGACAAGGCGATGAGGCCGTATCTTTCGGGCGACGGAAAGCGTTCATCGGGGAGAGAGCCGGACTCGACCGGGGGAGTCGCATGAGTGTATTGGAGTCGAGACATGGAGGCGCCCGCCTGGCGGCGCTGACCCTCGTCGCGGCGGGCGTGCTGGCGGGTTCGCCGAGTTCGGCCGCGGCGCAGGAGGAGACGGAACGGGAGACGGCGGAGCTGATCGGGCAAGTGGTCAGCGCGTCGACGGGACTCCCGCTCGAAGGGGCCCGGGTGATCCTCCTGGGTTCCGGGTACGGGGCGATCACCGATGCCGAAGGCAACTTCCGGGTCCCGCGGACCTGGGCCGGCAGGGACTCGGTCGAAGTGCGGTACATCGGGTATGAGGCCGGCTATACGATCATCGAGCTCGAGCCGGACCAGACGACGCGCGTCACGTTGACCCTTTCGAGTACCGTCATTCGCATCGCGGATCTCACGGTGGAGGTACGGCAGACCCGCCGCGCACGGCACGTGGAGGGCTTCCTGGAACGCAGGGAAAAGGGGTTCGGGACCTTCTTCACGCCGCGGGACATCATCAATCGTAACCCGCGTCTGCCCAGCGACCTCCTGCGCGGCCTGCCGAACGTCGCCGTGGGCCGGATCGAATACGGGAGAGCGGAGGTCTTCCTTGGAGAGGGTGCCCGGCTCGGATGTCCGCCGGCGCTCTACCTGGACGGGATGTACCAGGCGGGGATGCAGTTCGACGATCTCGAGAAGGAGGTTCTGGGCGCGGTCGAGGTCTACAGGCGGGACGTCGAGACGCCGATGGAGTTCATGCGCACGGGTTCGACCTGCGGCGCGATCGTGGTCTGGACGCCGGACGGCGCGGGCTTCCTGGACTGGGCCGGGGAACTTCCCCCCTTCGAATAGCAGGGCGTGAAAAGACCCCGCGTCAGTCCCGCCCGCCCGCGGGCTCGCCGTTGAGGGTCAGCGTCCATTCGAGTTCCATATCCTTCCGGAGCGAATGGTAGACGGAGCAGTAGCGTTCGAACGAGAGCATGACGGCCCGCCGAGCCTTGGCTTCGTCCACCTTGCCGGAGACGTGGAAGTCGAACTGGAGACCCTTCACGTAGCGCGGCGCCGCTTCCGCCCTGCGCGCCCTCGCCCGGACCGAGAGCCCGGTGAGTTCCTGGCGCCCCTTCTCGAGGATGACGACCACGTCGATCGCGGCACAGGCGGCGACGGATTCCACCATCAGGGCGACCGGGCTGGGGGCGATCCCCTCGTCCCCGTCGATTCGCGTCTCGTGGTCGGCCCGGTCGGCGCTGAACTTGAGGCCGCCGTCCCACCGGACCTGGATTCCGTCCGTATCCATCTCGATCTCCGTGGCAAGTGTAGTGTCGCAGGAATACTGGGTTTGGACTCCGGCAACATAGTACAACGCGGCCGGCAGCCGGTGGCAAACGGGCTGCCGAACCGCTGAAACCGCCCCGGGATGGAGGGCGTACGGGCTCTTCGGGAGGTGCGACATGTTTGAGTTCATCGGGAATTTTCTCTGGCTCGCCATCGCCGGCGCCGCTTCGGTCGGCGGCTACGTGACGATGAAGAGGTTCGTACACAGACGATTGCGCTTCGTGGACGGCGTTCACCGGCGCGGCGTTCCGCTCGTGGCCGGGATCGCAGGCGGCGTGGTCGGATTGCTCGCTGCGGCCCTGCCGCTCATCACTCCCCTCACGGCCGTTCTGTTCGGGATCGGGGTCGGTACGGGCGTGGCGGCGGGCCGAAGGGAGATCAAGCGCCTCCCGAGCCCTTGACCTTCTCCGCGGATCCGCTCCGCCTCACAACCGTCCTCGCGGACCTCGTCACCACGAACTCCGTGAATCCGACCCTCGTGGAGGGGGCGCCGGGCGAGACGGAGATCGCGCGCCTCACGACCCGGCACATGCGCGAGGCGGGCCTCGAAGTGACCCGGTACGAACCCGAGGCGGGCCGGCCGAGCGTCATCGGGCGCCTCGCGGGCGTTGGGGGAGGGCCGGCCCTGATGCTGAACGCCCACTACGACACGGTCGGCGTGGAGGGCATGGATGCGCCGTTTTCGCCGAGCATACGGGACGGGCGGCTCTACGGACGGGGGGCCTGTGACATGAAGGGGGCGCTGGCCGCCTGCATCGAGGCCGCCCGGCTCCTCCACGAATCGGAAACGCACCTTGCCGGCGACGTCCTCGTGGCCGCCGTGGCGGACGAAGAATACGCGAGCCTGGGCACCGCGGACCTGCTCGAACGGCGCGCGCGCGGTGAACTGGCCTTCGACGCCGCGATCGTCACGGAACCCACATCGCTGGATCTGTGCATCGCCCACCGCGGGTTCACGTGGATCGAGATCACGACCCGCGGGCGCGCCGCCCACGGAAGCCGCTACCGCGACGGTATCGACGCGAATCTTCGCATGGGACGCGTCTTGCACCGGCTGGAGGCGTTCATTGACGAACTCCAGTCCCGGCCGGGGCACGCCCTTCTCGGCCCCCCCTCGATGCACGCGGCGCTGCTCGAGGGCGGGAGCGGGATCAGCACCTACTCCCCGCGCTGCACGCTCAAGGTCGAGCGGCGCACCGTGCCGCCCGAGACGCGGGAGTCCGTGGAGGAAGAGATCGCCGCCATACTCGACGACCTGAGGACCGAGGACCCGTCCCTCGAGGTCGCCTGGTCGACCTTCTTCCACCGCGAACCCTTCGAGACGACGCCGGAGGCGCCCGTCGCGGCCTGCGTATCGCGCGCCGCCCGCACCGTGCTCGGCCGCGCGCCAGCGGTCATCGGCGACTCCCCCTGGATGGACTCCGCCCTGACGCAGGCCGCGGGCGTCGACAGCGTCGTGATCGGCCCGCACGGCGAAGGTGCGCACGCCGACGTCGAGTGGGTGGACCTCGCGTCGTGCGCGAGGCTGGCCGAGATCCTCGCCGGGGCCGCGGCCGACTACTGCGGCTGACCGGGGCCGTTGGCACCCTCGGATCGCGTGACGCCCGTCCATTCGAGGCTCCGGTCCCAGAGCTCCCGGGCGAGATCTGCGTCGTAGGCCTGTGCGGTCGCGGCGACCTCATCTTCCACCTTGAAGTACCTCCCGGTCACCGCATCGCGGGCGGGGTCCGCGACGAGCCGCATCACGGCGCGGCCGCCGACCTCGGGCTTCGCCATCAGGCCCCTGGCCGCGTGCAGGAGCAGGCCCAGCGCGCTCCGGTTCTTCCGCCAGATCCGGGTGCGGAGCACGCCGGGGTGCATGGCGTTCGCGGTGATCCCGCGGGCGCCCCAGCGCCGCACCGACTCGAAGGTGAAGAGGGCGTTGGCCAGCTTCGTGTCGCCGTAGGCCTGGAAACCGCCCTTCCAGGCGTCGCCGCGGACGATGGGCTCGAGGGCGGCGCGGCGCAGGTCCCCGTTGCGGTGGGCTTCGGAACTCACGTTGACGATCCGGCCCCGCCCGGCCGCGAGCGGTGCGAGCAGCCGGTGGGTGAGGAGGAAATGGCCGAGGTGGTTCGTCGCGAACGTGACCTCGAAGCCCTCGGACGTGATCTCGCGCCGGTGGAGCCAGACGCCGGCGTTGTTCACGAGAATGTCGATGGCGCGGAAGCGGGCGGCCAGGCGGTCGGCGAGGGTGCGGACGTCGGCCTGGAGCGAGAGGTCGGCGAGTTCGAGGCGGACATCCGCGCCCGTCGCGGCCCCCGCCTGCCGCACGTCGGCGAGCGCCGGCTCCCCCCGCTCGCGGCTGCGGCATACCAGGGTCACGTCGGCGCGCGCGCGCGAGGAGTTCGGCGGCGGACTTCCCGACGCCCGAGTTGGCGCCGGTGACGACGGCGACCTGCCCTTTCAGGTCGAGAGCCGCTCCTTCCACCGCCTCCGTCATCGGGCCGGGAGGGCGAACGCCTGCAGCTTCGAGTCGACCTGTCCGTCGGCGGAGGTCGCGACGACGACGAACTGGCGTCCGGACCGGGTGCGATACGTCATCGGGTTGCCGCGCCCCAACCCTCCATCCAGGCCCCCTCGCCAGAGGGTGGCTCCATCGCGGACATCCATGGCCTCAAGCCACGGAGTGCCGCCCGCCAGGAACACAATCCCGCCCGCCGTCGCCAGCGGCCCCGACGTCGTGCCGTGGCTCTGCGGCGTGCCTCCCATGGGCGGCAGGTCGAGGCCCGCGAGCGCCGGGTGCTCCCGGATCGCGGAGTCGTCCCCGAACGGGCGCTGCCACAGGTGGGCCCCCGTGTTGAGGTCGATCGCCGTGATCGTGCCGTAGGGCGGCTTGAGGATCGGAAGCCCGCCGGCCACCGAGAGGGTGCTCGCGAAGTTCGGGAGGTAGTCCGCGTCCCCGGCCCCCGGCTCCGCCGCGGCGACGCGCGCGAGGAAGGGATCGTCATACGCCTTCACGAACATTTGGCCGCTCTCCGGATCGATCGCCGCGCCGCCCCACCCCGCCCCGCCGATGAGCCCCGGCATCATGATCGTCCCTTCGACGGAGGGCGGCGTGAAGATCGGCCCGGTGCGGTGGCGGCCGAACACCTCCAGCGCCTCCGCCCTCAGTTCAGGCGTGAAATCGATGAGGTCGTCTTCCGTGATCCCCTGGCGGGAGAACGGCGCGGGCCGCGTCGGGAACGGCTGGGTCGGCCACGGCACCTCGCCGGGAACCGTGCTCTCGGGCACGGCCCGCTCCTCGACCGGCCACACGGGCTCGCCGGTCTCGCGGTCCAGCACGTACGTGAAGGCCGTCTTCCCCACCGCCACGACCGCGTCGATCTGGCGCCCGTCGACCTCGATCGTCACGAGCCCGGGCGGCGCGGGCAGGTCGTAGTCCCACAGCCCGTGGTGAACGGTCTGGAAGTGCCACACGCGCTCGCCCGTCCGCGCATCCAGGCACACGAGCGACTCCGCGAACAGGTTCTGCCCCCGCCGGTGCCCGCCGTAGAAGTCGTTGTTCGGCGTCGAGACGGGCAGGTAGAGGAGCCCGCGCTCGGGGTCCAGCGAGAACGGCGCCCATACGTTCGCCGATCCGGTGTACGACCAGGACTCGTCCTCCCACGTCTCGACCCCGTACTCCCCTTCCTTGGGGATGGTGTGGAAGGTCCAGCGCAGTTCGCCGGTGCGCGCGTCGAACGCCTGGACGTCGCCGGGCGGGTTGTTGCGATAGATCCGGTTGTCCGGGACGCCGCTGCCCACGATGACGATGTCCTCGTACACGACGGCGGGTGAGGTGTTGGAGATGTGAAGCCGGTTCGCGTCCCAGGCGAGCCCCTCCGTCAGGTCGACCTCGCCCCCATCGCCGAAATCGGGAATCGGCTCGCCGGTGGCGGCGTCGAGCGCGATCAGCCGCCAGCGCGAGTTGAGGAAGATCCGGCGCTCGCTTCCATCGCTCCACTGCGCGATCCCGCGGTGACAGAAGCGGCAGCCGCGGTGGAGGTTCCCCCACTCCCACGCCTTGGGGTCGTAGTTCCAGAACTCCTCTCCCGTCTCCGCGTCCAGCGCGACGACCCGGCTGTAGGGGGTCGAGAGCCACATCGTGTCGTTGATGACGATCGGCGTCGCCTCGAAGGCGCCCGGCGCGACGCGTTCGCCCTGGATGGGGCTCGCCGCGTCCGGAATCGGCTCTTCTCCCGTCTCCCAGACCCAGGCGGCCTCGAGTTCCGCGACGTTGGAGCGGTCGATGTCGGTGAGAGCGGAATACTTGAGGCCGCCGGGGTCGCCGCCGTACACCGGCCAGTCGTCGCCCGCGTACGCCGCCATCGGCTGCAAACTTTCCCCGGCATCGCCGGCGGCTTCGTCGCCGCCGCAGCCCGAGAACGCAATCCCGAATCCAAACGCCAACCACGCGAGGGCCGGCATGGCGGGGGCAACGCGGGGCATCGGGAACCATCGTCGGGGCATGCGTCCTCCGGTATATCGTCGGCAGATGAACTGTCGTCGCAAACGGATCTCAGGGGCGGGAATCTGGGGGGCACGCCCGGATGCGGCGAGTCCGCCGCCGTCCGCGGCGTTCGGTCGGTGGCGGGTTCAGATCATTCGCCGGCGAGGAGTCCCGGGTTGTGCCGGCGGGCATAGTCCACGCAGGCCTCCCAGTCCGCTGCGTAGAAGGCCCGGGCGCGCGCGAGTTGCGCTTCGGTGAGAAGCGGGTCGGCACTCAGGATCCGCTCCGGCGCGACCCCTCCGAGCGTCACGCCCGCGTGCCAGGCGAGCCGGCGAGACCGCACACGGAGCCACCGGAGGCCGGCGGACGCGGGCTCTACGCGCCGCTTCACGGGCCAGCGCCGGCCCACCTCGCGCAGGAGCCGGTACTGCCGGTCGCGATAGGAACGGTTCGACGGACGGAACGAGATCCGGGCCTCCTCGTACGCCGCGCCCACGTAGTCGGCGATGGTGCGAACGAATCCCCGGGGATCCGCGACGAGACGGTCGAAGAAGAGGACGAGGGGCCGATGTTCGAAGTGGTCCTCGAGCACCCGGATGCGTTCGCGGAAGAGGGCCGAGGACTGCGGCCGGACGCCTTCGTCGCGCTCGAGGTCGATGAAGGCCTCGAACGGGACGTAGCGCAGTTCCTTGATCTCCCGGAGATACACCGACCGGAGCCACTCATCGTGGCGGCGCAGGACCAGAATCGGCCGGGCCGCCGGCGCCGCGCGCGCGAACCACTCCACGGCGGGCGTCAACTCGCGGTATCCGAGTTGCCGGGACACGAGCACGGGAAGATCTCCGCCCCGCCGCATCACCTTCGCGCTCTGCCGAAACCGGGTGCGCGGCACGTAGCGCACGCCCCGAAAACGCGGAAACACGCGCTCCTGCAGCCACCGCGAGGCCGCCCGGCCCGCTCCCACGTGGAAAAAGACTTCCGGGGCCGTCTTCGGTGCCGCAGCGTGTGACGGTTTCGTGATGTGAACCTCGGCGTCGGGCATCGGAGCCATGTGACGCCGCTGGTGATTCCGGCGTCTTCCGGACAGCATCCGGGAACGTAGCCTCACCACGCCGCCATCGGGACGGGCGATGCACCTCGCGGGAGTGACGGACATGTATCACGGACGAGCGTGGGCGCTGGCCATTCTGGTCGCGCTGCAACCGGTTGTCCTCCCCGGCGGCGTGGGGGGCCAGTCGCTGGACGACTGCGACGACCGGGCCTCCCTCCGGATCTCGATCGTGGACGAGTCCGGCTTCATTCCGATTCCCGAAGCCACGGTGGTTCTGCGCTGGACGGACACGGTGCGGCGGCCCGTGCGCGAAACCGCAGGCACGGACGGACACTTGCTGCTCTGCGCTCCGCGGGACGCGGGGGAGGCCACGCTCTGGGCGGAGTTCGGCGACGCATCCAGCCAGGAAGCCGTCGTGGCCCTTGAAGCGGGGGTGCCGCATGACGTCGAACTTCGGCTTCTCCTGTCCGAGACCGGTACCGGACGGCTCGTGGGGCTCGTCCGCGACGCCGCTACGGATGAGCCCGTGGCCGCGGCGGCCGTGTCCATCCTCGGCGGCACCGGCGAAGTGTCGAGCAATCGGCGGGGCCGCTTCGTCCTCAGCGGCGTGCCCGTCGGTCGGCGCGAGATCGCCGTGCGCCACATTGGCTATGCGCCTTTCCGCCATCCGGTCGCGGTGGCCCGCGGCCACACGACCGAAATCGAGATCGGTCTCGTCCCGGAACCGGTGGAGCTGGAGCCGCTGGTCGCGACCGTTGTTCGGTCTCGCCGGCTGGAGACCCGGGGCTTCTACGAGAGAAAATACTGGGGAGAACTGGTCAGCGGCGGCACGTTCTTCACGGCCGAGGACATCGAGCGCCGGAATCCCCTCCGGATCACGCAGATGGTCGCAGATATCCCGGGAATCCGACTCCGGAACTGCGGCGTGCGGCAGAACGACTGCAAGCTGTACAACACCCGGATATCGGACATCTCTTCGAACGATGGCTGCCTGATGAACATCTACCTCGACGGCAGCCTCATCGTGCGCAGGGGTCGGATCGGGGGCGGTGCCGTACCGAACATCAACGATTTCGTCCTTCCGATCGAGATCGCGGGTGTCGAGGTCTATCTGGGCCCTTCGGAGCTGCCGGCCGAGTTCGCCGGGATGGAATCCCGCTGTGGCGTCGTCGTGATCTGGACGAGGTCGTGAGTTCAGCCCTCGCACAGCGCGTCGAGGAACACGTCGCCGTACTGCTGGAGCTTGGCGGGGCCGATGCCGGGGACCCGCAGCATCTCCTCGGGCGAGCCGGGACGCAGGTCGATCAGGTCCCACAGCACCTGGTCGCTGAACACGATGTAGGCGGGGACGCCGCGCGCGTCCGCCAGTTGCTTCCGCAGGGTGCGGAGGCGCTGGAAGGTGGGGTCCGACGGAGACCGGTCGACGTCGGCCGCCGCGGGGCGCCGCCGGGAGCCCCCCGCGCGCGCCTTCCGCTTGAGCACGGGGAGCACGTCCACGAGATCCGTCACGCCGAGTCCGGTGCACACATCGCACGATTCGCCGCACCCATCGAAGTCCTCCCCGAAGTAGGCGAGCAGCCCGCGGTGGCGGCACGCGTCGCGGTCCGCGAGCCGGAAGAGGTCGACGGCCGCCCGGCGCTTCGCCTCGCTCACCCCCGGATCGTCGATCTCGGCGAGGAACCGCTCGCGCACCTTCACGTCCGCCCATGAGTAGAAGAGCACGCAATCGCTCGGGAGTCCGTCCCGTCCGGCGCGTCCGATCTCCTGGTACCACGACTCGATGTCCGACGGCATGTCCCGGTGGATGACGAAGCGCACGTTGGACTTGTCGATCCCCATCCCGAACGCGATCGTCGCCACGACCACGTCGACCTCGTCGCGGGCGAACGCGTCCTGGTGCTCGGCCCGCGCGTCGTCGTCGAGTCCCGCGTGGTAGGGGACGGCGTCGACGCCCTCGCGCCGCAGGAACTCCGCCATCTGTTCGACGGACTTTCGCGACAGACAGTAGACGATCCCGCTCTCCCCCCGGTGCCGGCGGATGAGCCCGAGAATCTCGGCCCGCGTATTCCCCTCCCCTTTCTTGCGGCAGACGACGCGGAGGTTCGAGCGAAAGAAGGAACCCTTGTATCCCTCGGGTTTCCTCATCCCCAACTGTCGAACGATGTCGGCGGCGACCCGCCGGGTGGCGGTCGCGGTGAGCGCGAGGATCGGCAGTCCGTTTCCTCCCGCGCCTTCGTCGCGAATCTCGTCCCTCAGTCCCTGGAGCGCCCGGTAGGACGGACGAAAGTCGTGTCCCCACTGCGAGATACAGTGCGCCTCGTCGACGACGATCAGGGAAAGCGGCGCGTAACGGAGGCGTGCCCGCATGTGCGGCCCCAGCGCTTCCGGCGCCAGGTAGACGAGTTCATAGTCCCCGCGCTCGAATCCCCGCAGCCGGCGCCGGCGCTCGTCCGCCGCGAGCGACGAGTTGATCGCCGTGGCCCGGAACCCGAGGTCGCTGAGGGCGTCGACCTGGTCCTTCATGAGGCTGATGAGCGGGGAGAGGACGAGCACCGTCCCCGGCATGAGACGCGCCGGGATCTGGAAGGTGAGCGATTTCCCCGCCCCGGTGGGCATGACGCCGATGCAATCCCGCCCCGCGAGGACGGAATCGATGATGTGCGCCTGTCCCGGCCGGAATTCGTCGTAGCCGAACACGTCGCGCAGGACGGATTCCGGGTGGGGGGCGCGCGGCTCGATCATCGTTCGCAACATACCATGGATGTCCGCCCCCGGCTCAACGGGACCTCAACGGCGGGAAACCCTTTTCGTGATGTCAACGTCCGTACAGGTTGAGAAGCTCAGCCTGTCCCTGCCCCGGAGGTGTGCGATGTCGACGCGTTCCCACCGATCCGGCCCGAAGGTCGGACTCTCTCTTCCGCTCGTCGTGTTTGCATGCGCGCTGCTTGGAGCGTGTGGGGACGGTGCCGCTCCGCGCGATTACACGGCCGAGGAACTCCAGGCGGCGAAGGCCGAGCTCCGGGACCATGCGCGGCTGCGCACCTTCGAGGCCGGAAAGCTGTTCGGAGACGAGTGGGTCGCCCGCGCTCCGGACGACGCGGAACTTCGAGGCCTCTACGCCTACCAGCTCGCGGGCTGGGGGCTGTCGAAAGAGGTCCGCGAGC
Source organism: Gemmatimonadales bacterium (assembly GCA_009840115.1). Lineage (GTDB taxonomy): Bacteria > Gemmatimonadota > Gemmatimonadetes > Palauibacterales > Palauibacteraceae > Palauibacter > Palauibacter irciniicola. Next base: position 45,101 of record VXOJ01000049.1, read on the forward strand.
AGGCCGACGCGATTCTCGCCGAAGATCCGGAAAACCCGTGGGGCATCTACGCGAAGGCCTACGCGCACCTCCTCGACCGTGAAGCGAAGCTCGCGGTCGAAACCGTTCGGGAGGCATGGGAGGCTTCGCCGCAGCCGGAGTTCGCCTTCCTCTACCTGAGGGCGCTGGCGCAGGCCGACTTCAACGCGGCACGCGAGTTGCTCGCATCGTTCGACGAAGAGACCCGCGCCTGGCCGGAGGTTCTGCGAATGAAGGGCCGGATCGAGTCGCAGGCCCGCTACGCGCTGGACGATCCGACATGGGCGGACACCAGCTCGGCGACGTTCACGGAACTCATTGAGCGCTTCCCGAACCACGTCAGCGGATACACGTGGCTGGCCAACGAGGCCTACAACGCCCGCCGCATGGACGAGTGGACGACGCTCATGGAGACCGCGCTCGAGCTTGCACCGGGGTCGGGGGACGTGCGGAGCCAGCACTGGAGGGGCTTGTGGCAGTCGGAACTCCTTCCCGCCGAGGAACGGCAGGCGGCGGTGGAAGCGAGCATGGCGGCATATCGGGAGGCGAGCCCCGAGACCCTGGAGGGCCTGCAGGCCATGGCCTCCATGTACCGGCAGATGGAAGACGAAGAGCGCGCGGCCGAACTCGAGGCCCGAATCGTCGAGAGCGATCCGGCGAGCTATCACGCGATGACCGTGTACGTGGGCGAGACGCGAAGAGTCGGTCGGAAGTCATTCGAGATCTACCAGGAGCACGGCGAAGATTCGCCGGAATACCGCGCCCATCTGGAAGTGATGCGCGAGGCCGCCTATCGCTATCTCGAACGTCCACTGTACAACGACGTCTTCACGGGCGGCGTTTATCTCGACCTCTACTCGGCACTCGAGGCGATGGACCCCATCCCGGCGGAAGAGTTGGCCGAGGCGATCCGGGGACTGGCGAAGTACGAGCGTCTCAATCCCCACTTCACGTTCGGGCTGGCCCCGCTGGCGATGGTCGACCACACGCCATACCCGCTCGAAGCCGTCGACATCGTACGCGAGGGCATGCCCGTCGTGCTGGAGCGATTGAACGAGTCGCGAGACCGCTACGACACGGAGGGCGAGTGGGATCAGGCACTTCGGTACTACCTGGGCGGCATCTACGACGTCATCGGGTGGGCATACTTCAAGGCCGGCCGTACGGACGACGGGCGCCACACGCTGGAGCGCGCGCTGGCGATCAATGATCGCAACCAGGATGCGAGGCATCACGCGGGTCAGGTGTACGAGCAGTTGGCCGCGGAGGCGGAGGACGCGGGGGACGCGGAGGCGGTCATTGAGTGGCTGGATCGGGCGGAAGACTCCTACATCGCCGGATTCGGGGCCACCCGCGGCGAGAACCCGAACGAGGCGGCGCTCGAAGCGCTCTATGAGAGCCGGAACGGGAGCCGCGATGGGATCGAGGAGTACCTCGCGACGCTGGACGAGCGCGACCGGATCCGGCGGCGCGAGCGCATCCTCGAGTCGCGGGTGGAGGCGGCGGGGACGTACGAACCGTTCACGCTCGCGCGGCTGGACGGCGAAATGGTGGATTCGGCAGAGCTCGATGGGAAGATCGCGGTGCTGCACTTCTGGGGGACGTGGTGCGGGCCGTGCGTCGTCGAGATGCCGGAATACCAGAAGTTCGACGAACGCTACCGCGACGACGCGGAGGTCGCCGTGCTCTCGATCAGCAACGACCGCACGAACGACGTGATCGAGGAGTACCTGGCGAAGAACGACTTCGACTTCACCGTGCTCGTGGACGACGACTACGTGACGCGCGCGGGCGTGAGCGCCTGGCCGACCACCTGGTTCGTCGACCGGAAGGGCTACATCCGGTTCGTGAAGATCGGCACCGCCCTGAAGCTCGACGAAGAGTTCTCATGGCGTGTCGAGGCCCTGCGGGAAGAGGCAACCGGAAGCCCCTGACCGGGCCGCCGACGGTCGCTTACCAGCGGAAGGCGGTTCGGGCGGCCTCCGCGGCGAGAAGCGTCCGCAGTTGTCGAGCCGTGTCGAGGGGCAGGTAAGGGATGTCGACCTTGTGGGAGGCGGCCGCCGCTCCCGCCGTGTCCACCCTGAGGCTGGCCATGCCCCGCCAGCGGTCGATCGGGGATGCGCGCAGGGCCACGACCTGGATGCGGGTGTAGCGGGCGATCGTCGTCCGGCGCCACAGCCAGCCGCTCCGGAACCAGACCATGTCGTCCTTCAGCGCCCACCCGAGCCAGTCGACGTAGCGCCGCGCGTAGAACACGGCCCAGGCGAGGAAGGCGGCGTGGAAGGCCATGCCCCAGGCTTCGAGCGCGAAGTAGAGCGGCACCGCGGCCAGCGTGGCGAGGAAGCACGTTCCCCTCAACACGCGCCGGAACGCGAGCGGAGATACGGGCTCCCAATTGACCTCGGGGGCGTCCAGCTCGGGGATCACCTCCCGAAGGAAGTCGCGCAGGCGTTCCCGCGGAAGAATGGGCGCGAGCTGCTGCCGGTGCGGATCCGCGTTCCCCGGTTGCCCGGCCTGGCTTCCTCCGGCGGTCTGTACGCCGACCGCGACCCGGCCCGCCAGACGCTGCAACGGTCCCTCGTGGATCGTCACCGTCTGTACGCGGCGTAGCGGGATGGTGGCGGCGACCTGCGTCAGCATGCCGAACGTGGCGCGCAGCCCCTCCTCGGACCGCACGACCCGGTAGTCGTGCAGGCGTACGAGCGTCCAGACGACGGAGAGCATCCGGGCGAAGATCACGAAGGCGACGACCAGCGCCGCAACGGCGACCACGGTCACGAGAATGCCGGCCGCCACCACGTCCGCCGCTACGCCCTCGACCGCGGGCCCGATCCGCGACTGCTCCCCGGCGACCCAGTCGGAGGCCCGCTCGAAGAGCCCTGTCTCCCACGCGAGGCCGAAGGCGGCCGCGATCAGCACCATGCCGCGGTTCTGGAGCAGACCGTGGAGCAGGAGTTCGCGCGCGGGAAGATGCAGCAGCGTGCGCCCCTCCGGGGTAGCGGCCGACGCGAGATCCGTCGCCGCTGGCTCCGCGAGTATGCCGGTCGGCGCCTCCCCGGCACCCGTCCCCGTCGCGGCGTCCGTCACCTCTCCGGCAGCCGCCGCCTCCCCGGCGGCCTCGCGCTTTCCCTCGCGGACCCGCTCCCGCAGCGCTTCGAGGGCCGGCAGCGGGAGGACGGTCAGCGTCGCCTCGGGTTCCTGTCCCCCGCCCGTCTGGAGCTTGACCTCCACGACGCCCAGCACGCGATGGAACACGCCCTGCACGGCGTCGAGGTTCTGGATCCGGGCGTAGGGGACGTGCCGCTCTCGCCGAAACAGGAGCCCGCTCCGGATCACGAGTTCCGCCTCTTCGTACCGGTACCGGAAGGTCAGGTAGCGGACCACGGACCCCACCACGAGAGGGATGAGCCCGACAAGGAGGACGAAACGCATCTCCACGACGCCCAGGAAGTTGGCCGAGGCGCCTCCGATGATCAGGGGGAGGATCGCCCGCCGCAGTTGGCTTGCGAGCGAGAAGCCGACGGAGAGCGGATGGAGCCGGTGCTCGGTGGCCCGGGAGGGCGCCGCCGTCTCAGACGGCATCGTCCCCCGCCGGCGGCAGGAGATGATCCCGGATGCGGAGCGCCGTGTCGTGCTCGAGTCCGTCGAGGGAGACCTTGGCGTGGTCCGTGCCCGCGGTGTAGATGCCCAGCGTCCCGAGGCCGTACTTCCGCTCGAGCGGCCCCTGCGACACGTCGGTATGCTGGACGCGGGAACGCGCCACGCTGATCGCCTGCCGCCAGATCACGCCCTTGCGGATCTCGATCCCGTCCGGGTGCACGGCGTAGGACGCGTAGCGGTGGTGAAGGACGGGCCACCGGTACAGCCACCAGCCCAGCCCGACCGTGATGGCGCTCCAGACGCCGACCAACCCCGCCACGACGCCGGGTGGCGGCCCGGCCACGACCCACAGCACGGCGACGGCCGCCGCCAGCGGGAGCGAGACGCAACCCGTGACGATGCCGCCGATCGTACGCTGCAGCGGGATCACCTTCGGATCGAGCGAACGGCGCACGCCGTCCGCGATGCCGCCGGGCGCCGTCGCCGCCAAGCCCGCCGGGTCCGCCGAGCCCGCCATCTCCGCTGTCTCGGCTGTCGCGGCCGCTTCCGGCGTCTCCGGCGTCCCGATGCTGTGCGTCGACTCGTTCATGTGGACAAGTTACGCTGATCGAAGGGTTTTCGTGTCGGCGCCCCGGGCCGGCGGGAACGGCCGGCGATCCGATGGGAGGAAGCCGTGAACGCCGCGGAGTCACGCAGCGACGAAGAACTGCTCGCCGAGTGCACGGTCGAGACGTTCCGGGCCGGCGGTCCGGGCGGCCAGCACCAGAACAAGACGGAGTCGGCCGTCCGGCTCACGCACCGGCCCACCGGCATCGTCGTGACCGCGCGCGAGTCCCGCAGCCAGCACCGCAACCGCGCCCGGGCCCTGGATCGGCTCCGCGCCGCCCTCCGGGAGCGGGAGCACACGCCGCCGCCCCGCCGCCGGACGAAGCCCACGCGGGCCTCCCGCGAACAACGGCTGCAAGAGAAACGGCGCCGCTCCCTCACGAAGAGGCAGCGGCGCCGTCCCGAATCCGACGAGTAGGCGGGCTGTTACGTCGTCGTCGTGGTGACCCGCCGCGCCGGGCGGTTCCTGTATTCCTCCCACAGGCTATCGTGCTTGTTGTCCAGGTCGGACGGCACGCCCTTGATGAACACCCACTCGATCCGGGTCGTGATCTCGAGCGGATCGCCGTCGGTCACGATCAGGTTCCCCACCTTCCCCACCTCCAGCGACCCCAGCCGGTCGTCCACGCCCAGCACCCGCGCGGGGCCCAGCGTCACCGCTTCCAGCGCGGCCTCCTTCGAGAGCCCCCACGACACGGAGTTCGCGGCCTCGTAGGGAAGGGTTCGCGCGTCGGACGAGTTGAAGGTCGCGAACGCGATCTCGACCCCCGCGTCGCGCAGCACGCCGGGCAGCGTGTTCGGATCGTCGTACGCGGTGTCCTCGCCCTGCGGCAACCGCTGCACCGGCCCCAGGATCACGGGGATATTCTTCTCGGCGAGCGTACCGGCGATCTCGCGGGCGCCGTTTCCGCCCGCGATGACGAGGTCCAGGTTCCACTTCTCCGCGAACTCGATGGCCGACTCGATCTCGCGCCACCCGTTCGCCCGCACGATGACCTTCATCCCCCGGTCGAGGACGCGCGACAGGTGCTCGAGCTGGATGTTGCGCGGCACGCGGCTCGACCCGGACGCTACCGCCTGCCGGTAGTGCTCCGCGGCGACGAACCACGAATCCATCTCCGCCACTTCCTCGTCGAAGCGCTCCTGCGCCCGCCGGAAGGAACGGCCGCCCGCCGGGGGGCCGAAGCCGGCGAAGGCGCGGAAACCCGTCGAGAGCGTGGGCCAGCCGAGGACCATGGCCGCGGTCTTCTCGATCTCCATCTCCTCCACCGTCCAGCCGTCGAGGTGGACGAGCGTGGCCTGGCCCTGGATGCCGGACCCGCCGCCGCCGAAGCCGCGGCCTCCGCCGCCGGGCGCGACCATCGAGTGCGTGATCCCGTTCGCGCGCGCCACGGGGATGTGCTCGCTGGCGGGGTGGATCGCCGTATGGGCGTTGAGATGCGGGTTCCAGCGCCCCAGCTCGCCCGCGTCGTTCGTCACCGCGACGGCCCCGATCTCCGTGAGCCCGAGCGAGCTGAACGAATCGATCATGCCGGGAAAGACGTGCTTCCCTTCCCCGTCGATGATCTCGGCGTCCGCCGGGATGTCGACGTCCGATCCGACCGCGATGATACGGCCGTCGCGGATCACGATCGTCCCGCCCTCGATCACGCCGTCGGCCACGGTGTGAATCGTGGCCCCCTGCACGGCGAACGTGCCGCCCTCCTGCGCGGCGGCCTGAGCCGGCAGGGTAAACCCGACGGTCCCGAGGACGGCCGCCGCCGCGACTATCGACTTCACCATGGTGTCGATCCTGTCGTTGGTAGTGTTCCCGGGTGCGTTCCCGGATCTGCGCATCATCGCCCACCTCCGGGCCGCCGGCCCGGCTCGCGCTCGTTGCCGGAGTCGTCGTCCTCGTCGGCCTCGCCGAGCATCTCCCTCAACTCGGCCTTCTCGGCCTCGATCTCGGCCCGCATCGCCAGGTCCGCGTCGATATCGAACACCACCTCGCCGTCGATATACGTCGTCCGGACCCTGGCGTAGGAGGAGAGCGGATAGTTCTCCCACAGGACGATGTCCGCGTCCTTCCCCGCCTCCAGCGAACCCACGCGGTCGTCGATCAGGAGCTGGATCGCCGGGTTGATCGTGACGGTGGCGAGGGCCTCGGCCTCGGTCAGGCCGCCCCACTTCATTGTCTTGGCGGCTTCCTGATTCAGGTGCCGTCCCTCTTCTCCGCTGTCGGAGTTGATGGAGACGTTGACGCCGCGTTGCGTCATGATCGCCGCGTTGTGCGGAATCGCCTCGTAGGCCTCCATCTTGTACGCCCACCAGTCCGAGAACGTGGAGGCGTGGGCCCCGTGCTCCGCCATCTCGTCGGCCACCCGGTAGCCTTCCAGGACGTGCTGGAACACGTGGATGCGGAAGCCGAACTCCTCGGCCACCCGCATGAGTTGCAGGATCTCGTCCGCGCGGTAGCTGTGCGCGTGCACGTAGCGCGTGCCTTCGAGCACTTCGACGAGCGGATCCATGGTCAGGTTGCGGCGCGGCGGGATCGCATCGCGGTCGCCGTCGGCCACGCGCGCCCGGTAGGTGTCCCACTCGGCCTTGTACTCGCTGGCCTCGATGAAGGCCTGCCGGACCACGTCCATCACCCCCATGCGGGAGGCGGGATAGCGCGCCTCCTGGCCGGGGAGCGTCGGGCTCCCGGCCCGCTTCGGGTTCTCGCCGAGGGCGAACTTGATGGTGGGCGGCGCGCCCTGGAGGAGGAGACCCTGCGCGTCCGCGCCCCAGCGGTGCTTGATGACGGCGTTGTTGCCGCCGATCGGGTTCGCGCTCCCGTGCATGACGTGCGACGTCGTCGTGCCGCCCGCCGCCTCGCGGTAGAGCGCGATGTCCGTAGGATCGATCACGTCGTGGATCGATACCATGGAAGAGACGGAGACCGCCCCTTCGTTGATCGCGTCGGCCGCGATGTGCGAGTGCGCGTCGACAATCCCGGGCGTGATGAACTTGCCCGTCCCGTCGATGACCATCGCATCGGAGGGCGCCTCCACCTCGGAGGCCGGCCCCACGGCGACGATGCGCCCGTTCTCGAACAGGATGGCGCCCTCCTCGATCCTCCCGGCTTCCGCCGCCGTGAGAATCGTCGCGCCCGTGATGAGGATCGGCTGCTCCTGCGCGGCCGCTCCGCTCGGGACCGCGAGCGCAAGACCGAGCGCCAGGCACCCGGCTCCGACTCGCTCGGCAGCCCGTGTCATCGGATGTCTCATCGGACACCTCCTCCGGGCCTCGTGCCCGTGAAGTCCATGTTGCGCATGCCTCCGAAGGAAGCGTTCCCTTCGATCGAATCGCCCTCGACGGTGCCGGTGTAGACGATCTCCACGTCCATGCCCGGTCCCATCGTGGCGGAGACCGTGATGCTGAATTCGTTGCCGCTCACCCAGCCGTCGGTGATCTGCTGCTCGCCCCGCTCGCCCTGGATGATGCCGGAAATCGTGCCGTCCTCCGAAACCTCGAGTTCGGCCGTCGCCTCCTGCGAGTCGTTGTTGAGGGAGAGGAGCCAGGTGCCGTTCATGTCGACCGCCGGGGGCTCCGTCGGCCGCGGCTCCGGTGCCTCCTCCTCGAACCTGTGGCCATCGACGAACACCATTCGAATGTCGGTGTCCTCATCGAACAGCGGACCGTCGGTCACGACGAGGTTCGCGATCTTGCCCGCCTCGACGGAGCCGAGCATCGCGTCCACGCCGTAGATGCGGGCGGGTGCGGCGGTCAGCGCTTCCAGCGCCGCCTCCTCGGAGAGCCCGTTCTCGATCGCCGTCCGCACCTTCTCCATCATGGCGCGGGGGCTCCCGGCCGAGCCGCTGTAGAAGGCCCATTCGACGCCCGCCTCCTCGAGCCGGGCCGGCGTCGTGGGCGCATAGGCGCGGCGCTTCAGCGACGCGAGCGACTCCTCCGCCTCCGGATCCGCATCACGGTTCCGCTCGGGCCAGTCCGCGTTCACGAGCACCTGGACCCCGGCCGACGCGATCTCGTCGGCGAGTCCGTACGCCTCGTGCGCGCCCTGGAGGACCGGGCGCGAACCCGTGTCGCGCCCAAGCTTGATCGCGCGCCGGATCTGCCGCACTTCGTTCGCCGGCATCACGGTCGGCCACCCTGCGGTGATCGCGTCCTGGATCGGACCGAGCGTCCGGTCGTAGGTGGGCCGCGGCTGGCCGCTCGGGTTGGCCGTGTAGCGCGCCTCGTACTGCTGGCTGTGATCCGCATCCAGGTACAGTTGCCGGATGTAGGCGATGACGCCCATGAGCGAACCCGGGAAGCTCCGGAATCCGCCGGCTCCGCTCATCGTCACGCGGAGGGCGGCCGGCGCCTTCACGACCATCTCCTGCTCGTCGCCCGCGAGGTTCACCACGACGCCCTGGCCCGTCACGATCCCGTCGTCCGGGGCGACCAGCGCGTTCGTGAACCCACCGCTGCGCCACGTCTCGATGTCGTCGGAATCCGGGTCCAGCATGTCGGCCGCGTTCACCCAGGAGTTCGTCGCCGGACGGTCTTCGGGCCCCACGGTGCGGGGCTGGTTCGCCTGCTCGACAAACACGGCGAAGGGGTTGCCACCCGCGCCGCCTGCGGGATTGCCTCCCTGGGAGGCCAGCCCGATCCGCGACAGCCCGTCGAACAGGCCGGGGTAGACGGTCAGGCCCGAGACGTCGATCAGCCAGGCGTCGCCGGGGACCTCGACATCGGCTCCGACCGCCTCGATGAGGCCGTTGGCGATGACCACGGTGCCGTTCTCGATCACGGCGCCCGTGCCGGTCACGATGCGCGCGTTCTGGAGGGCGAAGAACGGGGGAGGTACCGGGGCCTGGCTCGGCATGTACTGCGCGTCGGCGGGCGCCGGGGCCGCGAGGCCGGACAGCGACGCGAGGAGCAGGCCCGGGACCACCCCGCCCGCCAGCCGGCGCGCGAGTGCGGTTCGGTTCATGAGAGGTACATCCTTCCGAATGGGTCCATCACGGTGAAACAAACCCCTGCACATCCTTTCACAACACACCTGAGTGAATCTCCGTTCAGTCACCCACGGGGTCAACGGCGCGCCGTGCTGGCGGACGCGGTCCGATGGCCCGGATCAATCCGGGTTCGATGTGCATTCGTTTGGATGGAAGCGACCCGTGCGTTACGGTTGGGAAATGGAACACACTCCGCTCCCGCAGGAGGGATTCGCGGTCGTCGTGAAGCGCGACTGCCCAACGTGTCGGCTGGTGGAACCGGTGCTCGAGCGGCTCGCCGATGGGCCCGGCGGTCTCGTGGTTCTCAGCCAGGACGACCCGGACTTTCCCGAGGCGCTCTCCGGCGTGGTGGACGACACGGAACTCGAACACTCTTTCCGCCTCGGGATCGAGACGGTTCCCACGCTCGTGCGCTTCGAGGACGAGAAGGAGACCGGCCGCGCGTTGGGCTGGAACCGGGCGGAATGGCGCGACCTCACGTCGATTCCGGACCTGGGCGCGGAACTGCCCGAGTTCCAGCCGGGCTGCGGTTCCCGGTCCGTCGAACCCGGCGCGGCGGAGCGCCTGCGGGCGCGCTTCGGGGAGACCGGCATCGAAGCGCGGCAGGTGGCGCTGGAACCGCACGCCGACGCCCTGGAGGCCTGTTTCGAGCGCGGGTGGACGGACGGGCTTCCCGTCGTGCCGCCGACCCCGGAGCGGATCCTGCGCATGCTCGCGGGCACGCCCCGGGCGCCGGATGAGGTCGTGGGCGCCGTGCCGCCGGACTACGCGGAGTGCACGGTCGAGAAGGTCGCGATCAACGCCGTGCTCGCGGGCTGCAAACCGGAGTACATGCCCGTCGTGCTCGCGGCGCTCGAGGCGGCGCTCGACCCCGACTTCACGCTGCACGGGATCCTGTGCAGCACATGCTTCACCGCGCCCCTCGTCATCGTCAACGGCCCCATCGCCCGCCGCATCGGGATGAACGCGGGGCTGAACGTCCTCGGCCAGGGGAACCGCGCCAACGCGACCATCGGGCGCGCGCTCAACCTCATCGTGCGCAACGTGGGCGGCGGACGGCCCGGCGAGATCGACCGCTCGACCTTCGGGGCGCCCAGCAAGTACACGTTCTGTTTCGCGGAGGACGAATCGGACGAGGAGTGGGAGCCGCTCTCGGTGTCGCGCGGCGTTCCTCCCGGCGTCAGCGCCGTCACGCTCTTCCAGGGCGAGGGCGTGCAGGGGATCATGGACCAGCGCTCGCGCACGCCGGAGGAGCTGACCGCGTCGCTGGCGGCGTGCCTGCTGGCCGTCTGCCACCCGAAGATCTGCGAGTGGGCGCACGCGGTGCTCCTCCTCTCGCCCGAGCACTACGGCATCTACCGGGAAGCGGGCTGGGACCGGGCGCGAATCGTCGAGGCGCTGCTCGAGGCGACGACGCGGCCGCTGAGCGAGGTGGCGCGCGGCGCGGGAGGCCTGGCCGAGGGCGTGCCGGACTCGGAGACGCGCCGCCATGTGCCCAAGTTCCCGCCCGGGGGACTGCTCCTCGCCCGGGCCGGCGGCGCGGCCGGACTGTACTCCGCGATCCTGGCCGGCTGGCCCGGCGGCCGCGCCTGGCAGCACTCACACCCCATCACCCGAGAGATCGAGACATGACCGCTTCGACCGCGCCGAGTCCGGCAGCGCCGGCGACCGTCCTGCACGACCCCACCTCGGAACTCGCCCCGGAGATGCGCCCGCGGCGGGCGCCTCCTCCGTCGCTCGAAGGACGGGTCGTCGCGCTCCAGGGGATCGGCAAGCTGCGCAGCGACGAGTTCCTCGACCACGTGAAGACGCGGCTGGATGCGCTCGGCATCGCGACGATCCGCACGGACAAGCCGACCAACGCACGTCGGGCCCCGACCGAGTTGCTGCAGAGGATCGCCACGGAAGCCGATGTCGTCGTGCAGGCCTTAGCCGATTGAGGGTCCTGCACGTCGTGCGGTCTGCACGACCTCAGAGACCTCGACGAACGCGGGATCCCGGGCTGCTTCGTCGTCACGACCGAGTTCGAGCAGGCCGCGCGCAGCCAGTCACGCACGCTCGGCTTCGAGCCCGGCATCGTCTGGGTCCCGCACCCCATCCAGAACCGCACCGCCGGCGAACTCGAGGCGCTGGCGGACGAGGCGATCGACCCGATCCTGGCCATGATCACGGCACCGGATTGACGCCTCGCGCTGCCGGGAGCGTCGGGCGCCGGACTTGCTCGCGGGGCCGAAAACGGTCTATTTGACAGCTGCCGGACCGGTACCGAACCAGCCAGGAGGCCGCATGCCCACCCGCCGACGATTCCTCGCCCGCCTTGGGGGCTCCGCCGCAGCCGCGGGGGCCATGACCGTCGTTCCCACGAAGTGGAGCACCGCGGTCGCGGCGGCCCGCGACCTGTCCCGTACCCCCGGCTCCCCCGAGGAGATCGCGCGGGACGAGGAGTTCTGGATCGAGATCCAGAAGGCGTTCACCACCGACCGTTCCCTCGTCAACCTCAACAACGGGGGCGTGAGTCCGACGCCCGCCCACGTGCTCGAGGCGATGAAGCGGGACCTCGATTTCGCGAACCAGATCCCGGTCTACAACGGGTGGCAGATCCTGGAGCCCCAGCGGGAGGGCGTCCGCGCCCGGCTCGCCCGGCAGTGGGACGTGGACCCGGAGGAGGTCGCGATCACGCGCAACGCGTCGGAAGGCCTCCAGATCCTCCAGAACGGGTACGACCTCGAACGCGGCGACGAAGTCGTGACGACGACCCAGGACTACGGGCGCATGATCACGACCTTCCAGCAGCGCGAGCGCCGCGAGGGGATCGTGATGAAGCAGTTCAAGATCCCGGTCCCGGCCGAGGATCCAGCCGAAATCGTGCGGCTGTTCGAGGAGCAGATCACCGACCGTACGCGGCTCATCCTGATGTGCCACATGATCAACATCACGGGGCAGATCCTTCCCGTGCGCGAGGTCGTCGAGATGGCGCGCGGCTACGACATCCCGGTCCTCGTCGACGGCGCGCACTCGCTCGCGCACCATGACTTTACGCTCTCCGAGCTCAACTGCGACAACTACGCCGTCAGCCTGCACAAGTGGCTGCACGCCCCGGTCGGAACCGGCCTCCTCTACGTGAGGCGGGAGAAGATCCCCGAGATCTGGCCGCTGCAGGCCGCGGCCGAGAGCCGCGACGACGACATCCGGAAGTTCGAGGCGATCGGCACGCACCCGGAGGCCAACTTCCTCGCCATCGGCGAAGCGCTCACCTTCCACCAGCTCGTCGGCGGCGAGCGCAAGGAGGCGCGCCTCGTCCACCTGCGGAACTACTGGGCCGAGCAGCTGCTCGAGCACGACCGCGTGCGGCTCAACACGAGCCTCAAGCCGGGCTTCGCGTGCGGGATCGCCAACGTCCAGGTCGAGGGCATCGACACGAGCGCGCTCCGAAACTGGCTGTGGAACCAGCACCGGATCTTCACGGTCGCGATCAACCACGCCGAGTTCACGGGGCTCCGCATCTCGCCGTCCACCTACACGACGCTCGAGGAACTCGACCGCTTCGTGGACGCGATGACCCGCGCGGTGAAGCACGGCATCCCCGCCTCATGACCGAGACCTTTGACATGGCCTTGATCCAGCGCGGGGCGCGACTCCGCCGCTCGCCGTACTTCGAGGCCACCCTCCGAGACGGGTGCCGGAGCTATACGGTCTACAACCACATGTTTCTCCCGACGCGCTACGACGATCTGCACGCGGAGTACGAGAAGCTCCTGAACGGCGTCACGGTGTGGGACGTGAGCGTGGAGCGGCAGGTGGAGATCACGGGGCCGGACGCCTTCGAGTTCACGAACCTGCTCACGCCCCGGGACCTCTCGAAGTGCGCCGTCGGGCAGGGGAAGTACGTCCTCATCGGTGCCGACGACGGCGGCATCGTGAACGACCCGGTGCTGCTGCGGCTGGGCGAGAACCACTTCTGGCTTGCGCTGGCCGACAGCGACGTGCTGCTCTACGCGAAGGGGATCGCGCTCAACGCCGGTCTCGACGTCGAGATCCGGGAGCCGGACGTCTCGCCCATGCAGGTGCAGGGTCCGAAGTCGAAGGAAGTCGTGCGCCGGCTGTTCGGTGAAGACGTCCTCAAGCTCCGCTACTACTGGTTCCTCGAGACGGACGTGGACGGCATCCCCGTGGTCGTGACCCGGACGGGGTGGAGCGGCGAGGTCGGCTACGAGATCTACCTGCGGGACGGAAGCCGGGGGGTCGAACTCTGGGACCGCGTGATGGCGGCGGGCCGCGACCTGGGCATCTCCCCTACCGGCCCGTCGGACATCCGCCGCATTGAAGCCGGCATCCTCAACTACGGGATCGACATGACGCTGGACACGAACCCCTGGGAGGTCGGACTCGGCTGGCAGGTCGACTTCGACCAGGAGGCCGACTTCATTGGCCGGGAGGCGCTGGCCCGGATCGCCGAGGAGGGGCCGCGGCGGCTCCTCGCCGGCATCGAAATCTCGGGCGCGCCGCTCGACCTGAACATGGACCGCTGGTCCGTGCGCGGAGGCGGCGGTGCGAACGGAGCCGGCGGCGCGATCGGATTCGTCACGTCCGCCGTTTACTCACCGCGTCTCGGCAAGAATATCGGCTACGCCCTCGTCCCGGCCGCGGCGGGGGAACTCGGGACGCGCCTGGTCGTGACGACGCCGGACGGAGAGAGGGATGCCGTTGTGGTGCCCCGGCCCTTCGTGGATCCCCGCAAGGATATCCCCAAGTCCTAGCAGTGCGTCAGGAGTCCGTCAGGGCCTCATCCCCAGGACGGAGGGTATCGCGCGTCCGAACCATCGGCCGATCGCGCTCACCGGCACCGACACACCCACGACTCTGGAGTTCTGCGGCGGGTCGGTGCTCGGCGCGTCGCCGGCGTCGCCTCCGCCGACCCCCGCCGCGGCGGCAGCCAGGGCCGCCGTCCCCGCCAGAATCCCGGCCCCGAGCAGAACGCTCTTCGTCGTCGAGAATTCGCGCACCTCGATGCTCGTCACACCGTCCCGGGCCACGCGGAGGGTGTCGTACTGCACGACGTCCTGGAACAGGCCGAGAGTATGCCGCGTGGTCGCTTCGAACGAGATGGTATCTCCCACGCTGATGACCTTCCCTTCGACCGCGACCGTCCCGGCAGGCGAGTTGGGATCGACGATCGCGGACTGGATCGGTACGCGCAGCCTGGCCACGGCGCCCACCGGCGCGTCCTCTACGAGCCGGTAGGAGTAGCAACCCGGCACGGTGAGCACGGCCCCCAGAAAGGCCACGAGCCAACGTCGCCGTGCTCCGCCGCTCGGCGGAAAGTCAGAACTCAACATCGAGGTCCCGTGTCAGGAGTTGATTGAACGAATAGACGAAGTGCCAGGGTTCGTCAGGAAATATCCCACCGGATTCGTTCACGAGACCCCGGTCATCCACGTTCACGATGACCTGGACGGAAAGCGTATCCCCATCCAGCGATTCCACCTGGACGAACCACCGCCGGTCGATGGATATATCCACCGCTCTCTGGAAGGGGATCTCGTGAATGACCGTGTCCGACCGGACCACCTGCACCCGCGTCACGCCGAACTCGTTGAGGCCGGCCACGAACTGCGTGGAGTAGATCGCCCTGACCCGGTCGCCCGCCGCGCCCCGCATCTCGAAATGGATGTTCTCGGGCGTCGGGTCATCGAAAATCTCCGAGCACCCGCCAAGGGCGATCGCGGCCAGCAGGAACGGCAGTCCCGTAAAGGGGGTGGCAGAGGCGGCGGGTGCGAACCGCCGCCTCTGCCTTGAAGTCAACCTCCGCAACCCAGTCCGTTCAGATGGCAGTTCGCCCGCAGCTCGATGATCGAAATCGGGAGCATCGTGCCCGGCGCCGCAGACGCCGCGGCGGCGCCCTGCCACTTGGGATCCTTGATTCCCCACCTGTACATGTCCGCTAGGCGCAGGCCCTGCAGCATCACGTTCACCCGCCGCGTGTGCTGGAGCATCTCCATCTCGGAGATCTGGCCGGAGTAGGGCGTCAGGCCGTCCAGCGCGCGGATGTGATTGATGTGCATGGCGAAGCCATTGGAATCCCCGCCCGCCAACGCGTTCTCGGCCAGAATCAGGTGCATCATCCGCGCCGAGGCGACCGTCAAGGGTGGATAGATCCCGCCCTTGTCCAGATAGCTGCCGCCCTTCCACTGATTCAGCCACTTGATGACGGCCGGATCGTCGACGTTATCGATGGGATCCTGGAGCGCGATGCCGTTGATGTCGTTCTGGTCGTCGACCGTGGCGATCGAAAGGTCGATCTGGTTCTCCTTGCGGTCGTTCACCCAGGACGCCATCGAGTTGGACCTGCTGGCACTCGAATACGTCAGGTTGTACGTCCAGTCCGGCTGGACGCTCGCCAGTACCGCACTGGCGTCCGCGCCGGCCTCGGCCGAGGCCGCCAGCCCGCTCCCGGACGGCGACGGGTTGATCACGTCCCATATCGCGCGGGACTGCCGGGCGCGAGCGCGGAGCGCCCTCGCCTGCGTCGCCATGTCCGTGGCCCCCACCTCCATGAAGCCGGAGATGGCCGAGGAGAGGCGGTCGATCGCACCATCCAGGACCTGACTCATGTTTGCCGGTCCGACCGGAGGTCCGCTCTCCGTCTTGTCCGAGAACGCGAAGTCCTCCTGGATCTCCCCGATCACCATGTAGATGATGCCGGAGTACAGGTATGCGCGCGCCAAGTCGGTCTTGATCGCGGTGGATGGGTTGTTGCTGAGGTGCCCCTGGACGATTTCGACGGCTTCGTCGCTCATCCACCGGGCCTGTCCCATGGCCGGGAACGGGCCATCGATGAACTCGTTCAGCGGATCATCCACGAATCCGAGATCGAGCGAGAGCCAGGCATCCCTGGAGCCGATCCAGCGCATCTCGTCGGACGCCACCAGGTACGGCTGCCAGGACTGGGATACGGAAGACGCCACGAGCGTGAGCGTTCCGTTCACGACGGCGGCCGCGGCGGCCTCCTGGCGGATGTCCTCCTCGACCAGGTCGTTGGGATTGTTGACGTCCAGCAGGTCGCCGCACCCAAGCGTGAAAGCGGCCAGAACAGGCGCGGCCAACCAGGCCTTCAAATTTCGATTCCTCATGGTATGGTTCTCCCGCTTGGATCTAGAAAGTGACGCGCACGGACATCGTGAAGCGCCGCGGCACCGGAATCCCCCAGCCTTCCGTCGAATTCAGGAAGTTGCAGTTGAGGCCTCCGTTGCAGCGCCCGAGGACGTTGCCCTCCGGGTCCATGCCGGGGTAATCGCCCAGCATGAAGAGCAACAGGTTGCGCACGCCCATGTTCACCGTAGCGGCGGAGAAACCCCAGCGCTGGACGAACGTGGCCGGCACCCGGTAGCTGAGCGACAGCTCGCGCCACTGGATCCAGTCGGCGTCGTAAATCCCGTTCATGCCGCTCATCGGCGAGAGACCTTCGACCTCGTGCGCCCAGGCGACCGCCGCATCGAGCCGCTCGTCCGCCGACGAACCGGGGTTCAGCATCGTGGCGTACAGTTCGGCCGAGCGCGGCGTGTTGCGCCCGATGAAGTTGTTCGCGCGCCGGAACATGCCCGACAGATCCTGCACCTGGTGGCCGAACTTGTACTCCATGAGCGTCGTCAGCTGGAAGTTGCCCAGGAACGCGAGGTCGAAGCCGAAGGAGCCCGCGTAGTCCGGAGTGGGATCGCCGAGGTGCGTATCGAGCAATCCGGCTCCGCAGTTATGCGACGCCAGTCCCCCGTTGGGCACTCCGAAGTCCTCGTTGCCGATCGCCAGCGGCTTGAAGCTGTTGGGATTGCGCGGCTGGCTGAAGTACGCAAGCGCCTGATCGCGCGTCGGCACGACGCACTGGCCGTCGACCGGATCGAGGATGTTCAGCGGGATCGCCAAATCGGCGACCTTCGCGCCGAAGAAGGCGCCCGGCGTAAAGCCCTCCACCAGGTAGTTGCGGTAGCGCGGATAGCTGCCGCCGGTCTTGAGGGGAGGCGCTCCGCCCATGTCCGTGATCTTCTCGGACAGGAAGGCCGTGTTCGCGAAGACGTTGAGGGAGATATCCCGCGCCTGGATCAGGTTGCCGCGGATACCGAACTCGACGCCGTGCGCCGTCACCTCGCCGATGTTGTCGAGCTGCGTCTGCGTGAACCCGCCCGTGACCGGGAACTGGCGCGCGACCATGGCGTCGGTGACCACCCGATCCCAGTAGGTCGCCTCGATGGACCACCGGTCGTTGAAGAGGCCCAGATCGATCCCGAACTCCAGCTCCGTGGACACCTCGGGCCTCAACTGTTCGTTGCCGAGATTCGACGGCTGGACGCCGGGACCTACCTCCGTGCCCAGCGACGAGAAGGTCGTGAACTTGTCGAAGGCGCCCGGCTGCAACCCGGACGTGCCGTAGGCTCCCTTGATCCGCATCGACGAGAAGACCTCGCTGTCCCAGCGTTCGCTCGGGACGATCGCGAAGTTGGCCTTCGGGTAGAAGGCCGTGTTGAACGCCTCGCCGAACGCCGAGTTGGCATCCCAGCGAGCGCCCACGGTCAGGAAGAGCCAGTTGTCCCATCCGACCTGGTCCTGCACGTATCCGCCGAGCTGCGTCACCCGGAGCCAGTTTTCGAACGAGGACTCGGAGCCCAGCGCCGAAAGCGTCTCCAGGCCGGGGCCGGGGAAGTCGCGTCCGCTGCCGCCCGCCGACTGCGACTGGCGCAGGAACCCCTGCCCGCCGAACAGCAGCGTGTTCTCGAGCCGGCTGGTGTTGAAGACGTACGATCCCTTGATGTCGGCCGTCAGCTCGCGGCTACGGTTCTCCTGGACGTTCCGGCTCCCGTCCGGGGTCGAGCCCGAGAAGCCGTCCACGTTCCACCGATAGGGGCGGAAGCTGACCGCGTCGTCGGACGTGAAGTCGATCCCGAAGGTTCCGTTGATGTTGAACGCCTCCGAGGGCGAGAAGTCGATGTTCGTGGATCCCGCGAAGTGCTGCGAGTTCACGAAGTTCAGCTGGTAGGCGTTCTCGCGCAGAGTGGCGAACGCCGGCTGGCCGTAGAAGTTGATCTGCCCGAGTTCCGGGTCGGCGTTGGCGAGCCGCAGCTGCGACATGAGCGCCGACGAGAACACGCCGTAGATGTTGTTCGAGTTATCGGGCGTGTGATGCTCCATGTCCGAATAGAGCGTCGTCACGCCGATGCGCAGATCGCTGCTCGGGATCAGCGTGAAGTTGGTGTGGATCGACGCGCGGCGGTTGGTGTCGTTCTCGGGGTCCAGCCCCTCCGCCACGTCGAAGTTCTTCGCCGCATCGTACGGCCCATCCTCGCTGGCGAGACGCGCGGAGGCGAAGTACTGGAACACGCTCGATCCACCCTGCAGCGATCCGGAGTAGGTCTGACCCAACCCGGTGGTGAGCAGATCGGGAATCAGGTCGCGTTCGATCGGCTCCCAGGGCGACACGGGCTGTCCCCAGCGCGACGACATCAGGTTGACGGCGTCCGCCAGCCGCTGCGCGTCGCCGTCTCCGGTGCATCCGGGACTGGCGCAGGCCCGGCCGGCGAAGTCGGCGACCGGCAGGATGCGGTTGGTCGGCACGGAGATCCCGGTCAGGTC
Source organism: Gemmatimonadales bacterium (assembly GCA_009840115.1). Taxonomy (GTDB): domain Bacteria; phylum Gemmatimonadota; class Gemmatimonadetes; order Palauibacterales; family Palauibacteraceae; genus Palauibacter; species Palauibacter irciniicola. Next base: position 63,925 of record VXOJ01000049.1, read on the forward strand.
GGCTCGGAACGTGAACCTCGGAGTCCCGACGGTGCCGCGCTTCGTGAAGATCTGGATCACGCCGTTCGAGGCCTCCGTCCCGTACAGGGTCGCGGCCGCGGCGCCCTTCAGGATCTCGACGCGCTCGATGGACTCGGGCGGAATATCGTCGAGTCGGGAGGGGTTCCCCTGCCCGTTGAAGTTCTGCACGGCGGAGCGGTCCACGCGGATCCCGTCCACGTAGACGATGGGCTCGTTCAGCTGCGACAGCGACGCCGATCCGCGGATGCGGATGCGGGCGCCTTCGCCCGTGTAGCCCGACGAGGGCAGCGCCACCACGCCGGGTTCGCGGCCCGCGATGAGCTGGCTGAAGTCGGAAATGGGCGCGTTCTCCAGCTCCGCGGCGTCCAGGGTCGCGATCGTGTGGCCGAGCTTGCGTTTCTCGGTTGCGACACCGGTGCCCGTCACGACGATCTCGTCCATCTGGACCGCTGTGACGTTCAGGGCGAAGTCAAGCGTCGCGGTCGAGCCGGCGGTGACGGTCACGGCTTCGGAGGCCTGACGGTAGCCGACCAGGCGGACGACCACCGTCTGTTCGCCGGCGGGCACGTTGAGTAACACAAAGTCCCCGCTGGCGTTGCTGAAGGTCCCGATGCCGGTGCCCTCGATGAACACCTGCGCGGATGAAAGGGGTCGGAGGGAGCCTTCTTCGGTCACTCTGCCCGCGATGCTGCCCGCGGCCTGGCCACTCAGGCCAGGTGCGAGGCAGGCGAGCGCTACCAAGGCCACTCCCCATGCACCGATGGTGCGAGAGGCGATTCGTTTCATGCGGCGCTCCTTGCGCTGGAGGCGATGGAAGCGGCCGAACGACCCGCCCCCGATTCCGCCAACTCGTTCCACAATCCGTTATTGATAATGAGATTCCGGCGATGCCGCCAGCCAGTCCTCGATGAGGCGGCGGGAGATCGAGACGCGACCCGGGAGGCGGAGGCCGATCGCGCGGCGGCGGGCGAAGTCGGCGCGCTTGAACCAGCGCGCATCGACGAGTTCCTGCCGGGCGACGGTCAGGTCGCCGCCCACGCGCTCGGCCCGAAAGCCGAGCATCAGCGACGCCGGGAACGGCCAGGGCTGGGACGAGCGATAGCGGACGGAGCCCACCTCGATTCCCGACTCCTCCCTGACCTCGCGGACGACGGCCTCCGAGAGGCTCTCGCCCGGCTCCACGAACCCGGCCAGCGTCGAGTAGACGCCCTCCGGCCAGATGTCCTTCCGCCCGAGCAGGCAGCGGTCTCCATCGGTCACGAGGACGATGATGGCCGGATCCGTGCGCGGAAAATGGTCGACTCCGCACGTTTCGTGGCCGCAGCGCCGGACGTGTCCCCCCTGCTCCGGGCGGGTGGAGGAGCCGCACGTTCCGCAGAAGCGGTGCCGGCGACTCCAGGTAACGATCGCCCGGGCGTAGGCCAGTAGCGAGCCGTCCCCCTGCCCCAGCATGGCCCCAGTAACTTAAAAACATATACGATCCCACCAGACGTACAAGAAACCGCGATGACCACTAAAAGGATAAAAAAAAAAAATGGGGGGGT
>VXOJ01000064.1 GCA_009840115.1 Gemmatimonadales bacterium
TGGGTTTTTCCGGGGGGGGGGGGGGGGGGGGTGTGTTTTTGTTTCGGGGGTTGGGCCCGGTGGGCCGGCCCGGGGGGGGGGCGGGGGGGGGGGGCGCCTGGGCGCTCGCGTACGGGCTCGCGGCCATTTCCGGACACGTGTGGCCCGTGTATACGAAATTCAAGGGAGGGAAGGGGGTTGCGACCGCCGCCGGCACGATGGCCGCCCTGGTGCCGGTGGCCGTGATCGTCGCCTTCTCCGTGTGGGTCGTGACCGTCGTCCTCACGCGGACGGCTTCCATGGCGTCCCTCCTCTCCGCGGCCCTCGTGCCCATCATGGCGCGCGGTTCGGCGGCGCCGCGCTCGGTCGTGTTCTACGCGCTCCTCCTCGCCATCACCGTCTGGTGGACGCACCGCTCGAACCTCGTGCGGATCGTGAGACGCGAGGAGTTCCAGGTGGATTGGCGCCGCGGCCGGCTCCCGCGCCGGGAGCGGACGGCGCGGAAGCCCCCGGAGGACGAGGCGTGAGCGGGCAGCGGGTCGCCGTGCTGGGCGCGGGGAGCTGGGGTACGGCGCTGGCGGATGTCCTCGTGCGGAACGGCCACGAAGTGCGGCTGTGGGCACGGGACCCCGCACACGCCGCCGCGATGCGCGGCAGCGGGACGAACGAACGCTATCTGCCCGGAATCGAACTCGGCCGCCCCCTCACGGTGACGTCGGATCTCGCCGAGGCGATGGACGGCACCGGTTTCGTGCTCTCGGTCTGCCCATCGCACGCGGTGCGCGAGGTGTTGCGTCACGCCGCGCCGCACCTCGGCGACCAGGTGCTGGTCTCGGCCTCCAAGGGGATCGAGCTCGGGACGCACCGGAGGATGTCGGAGGTCATCGTGGAGACGCTGGGCGAGGCCGCGGGACCTCGCACGGTCGTCCTCTCGGGGCCCAGCTTCGCGGAGGAACTCCTCCGCCGGCTCCCGACCGCGGTCGTCGCCGCGAGCCGGAGCGAGGCGCACGCGCTCGCCGTGCAGAGCCTGTTCCGGAACGGGTATTTTCGGGTGTACACGCAGCCGGATGTGGATGGGGTGGAACTCGGCGGCGCCCTCAAGAACGTGATCGCCCTCGCGGCCGGGATCTCGGACGGGCTGGAGCTGGGTTCGAACGCGCGCGCGGCGCTCATAAACCGAGGACTGGCGGAGATCGCCCGGCTCGCCCGGCACTTCGGGGCGCGGGAAACGACGCTCGGGGGCCTCGCCGGGCTCGGCGACCTCGTCCTCACCTGCTCCGGACGGCTGAGCCGGAATCGCTCGGCCGGACTCGCGATCGGGGCGGGTCGCCGGCCTTCGGAGGTGATCGGAGAGATGGACCAGGTGGTGGAAGGCGTGCGAACGGCGCGCGCGGCGTACGAACTGAGCCGGGATCTCGACGTGGAGATGCCGATCACGAGCAGTGTATATTCGATCCTGTACGAAGATGTGGCGCCCCGGGAGGCGCTGGCGCGGCTGATGGCCCGCGAACCGAAACCCGAGCGCTGGGGCTAGCGCCGGGAACCGATGGAAGGGGAAGGCGTGTCCGACCGGATCGCCCCGAAGGAGTACTACTCGATCGGCGAAGCGTGCGAGATCGCGGATCTCAAGCCGCACGTCCTGCGCTACTGGGAAACGCAGTTCTCGGCGCTTCGTCCTACGAAGAACCGGGCGGGGAACCGGGTGTACCGCCCGAAGCAGATCCAGCTCGTACAGCTCCTGCGGCACCTCCTCTACACCGAGAGGTACACGATCGAGGGAGCGAAGCGTAAGCTCGACCAGCTGCGCGCGGGCGGGGAACTCGCGGAGCAGGCGCGCGTGGCCTGGGACCGGGAGACGATCCGCGACCTCCGGAGGGAGGCCGACGAACTGGTCCGGCTTCTCGAGGACGGCGAGGCCGGGTGACCGAAGCGGAAAAACCCGTCCTCCTGTGCACGAACGACGATGGCGTGAAGTCGAACGGGCTCGCGCTCCTCGCCCGCGTGGCCGGGGCGTTCGGCGACGTGTGGACGGTGGCGCCGGACCGGGAGCAGAGCGCTACGAGCCATGCGCTGTCGCTGTTCCGCCCGCTCCGGCTGACGCGGCTCGGACCGCGGCGCTACATGGTGGACGGGACGCCGACCGATTGCGTGCTCCTCGCCCTCAAGGAGATCCTCGAGGCGCGGCCCCGCTTCGTCCTTTCGGGCGTCAACCACGGCCCCAACATGGGGGAAGACGTGCTCTATTCCGGCACGGTGGCGGCGGCGATGGAGGCGACGATCCTCGGCGTGCCCGCGATCGCCTTCTCGTTCACGGGCAGCGACGACGGCATTCTCGAAACCTACGAGGAGATGCTCGGCCGGATCATCGCCGCCTGCCTCGACAGGGATTCCTTTCCCGACGAGACGTTCTTCAACGTCAACCTTCCGGATCGGCCGGCGGGCCAGGTGAAGGGAATCACGGTGACGGCGCTCGGCCGTCGGGTGTACCACGACTCGCTCCGCCGGATTCACGATGAGGAAGGGACCGAGTACTTCAAGATCGGTGGGGGACATTCTGCCTGGCGCGGCCGGGAGGACTCGGACTTCCGCGCCGTGCGCGCCGGCTTCGTCTCGGTGACGCCGCTCCACCTCGACCTGACGAATTTCGAACTGCTGAACGAGGTGAGGTCGTGGCGGCTGGGAGGCTGACGGAGCGGGACCCCGCGGCGGACTACCGGCGCGACCGCCGCCGCCTCGTGGAACGGCTCCGGGATGGGGGGGTGAGGGATCTGGCCGTCCTGCACGCGTTCGACAGCGTTCCGCGGCACGCGTTCGTGCCCGACGTGATGCGGGCCCGCGCATACGAGGACGTGCCGCTCCCCATCGGCCGGGGGCAGACGATTTCGAGCCCCACGATCCACGCCCTCAGTCTCGAATACGCCGCAATCCGCCCCGGTCATCGCGTGCTCGAGGTGGGGACGGGCGCAGGGTTTCAAACGGCGCTCCTCGCGGCGCTCGGGGCGAGGGTGTACTCCATCGAACGGATCGCTTCCCTGTACGAGGCCGCGGCACGCAGGCTGGACCGCCTCGGCGTGGAGGCGCGTCTCATGCACGGGGACGGGAGCCGGGGCTGGCCGAAACACGCGCCCTTCCAGGCGATCATCGTGGGCGCGGCCGCCGTACGCCCGCCCGAAGCGCTCTTCAGGCAGCTCGCCGACGGGGGCCACCTCATCGTGCCCGTCGGTACGCGGCGGCAGGAACTGCGGCGCTACACGCGACGCGGAGACGACTTCGCGCGGGAGACGATCACCGGCGCCCGCTTCGTGCCGCTCATCGAGGATCGGCTGCGGGGCGAGGGCCCCGAGTGAGGTCGGTGAGAGCCTGGGCCGGGGTGTACGCGAGGGGTCTCGCCATGGGGCTGGCGGATCTCGTGCCCGGGGTTTCGGGCGGGACGATCGCCTTCATCTCGGGCATCTACGACGAACTCGTCGCGACGATCGCGGGTCTCGACCGCCGCCTGCTCGGGGCGCTGCGGGAGGGCGGGGTGCGCGGCGCCTGGCAGGCGGGCAACCTGGGCTTCCTCGCCGTCCTGCTCGCCGGCATCGGCACGAGCGTGTTCGCCTTCGCCGGGCTGCTGCACTGGCTGCTCGCGAACCGGCCCGTGGAGCTGTGGGCCTTCTTCTTCGGCCTCGTGGCGGCGTCGGTGCCGCTCGTCGGGCGGCGCGTCACGGATCGCCGGGCCGGCACCTGGACCCTTGCCGCCGCCGGGGCCGCGCTGGCCGTCGTCGTCACGTCGCTGCCCCCGCTTGTCCGCTCCGACGCGCCCGTCTTTCTCGCGGCGGCCGCGGCCGTGGCGGCGTGCGCGATGATCCTGCCCGGCATCTCCGGCAGCTTCATCCTGCTAATCCTGGGCGCGTACGCTCCCGTGATCGCGGCGCTCGACAGCCTCGACTTCGTCCGGCTCGCGGCCGTGGGCCTCGGGGTCGTCACCGGCCTCCTCGCGTTCAGCCGCGGCCTGAGGCGCCTCCTCGCCCGCCACCGGACACGCACGCTGGCGGTGCACACGGGGTTTCTCCTCGGCTCGCTCAACGCGCTGTGGCCGTGGAAGGCGCAGATCCGTGAGCTTTACACGCACAGCGATGGCCGCATCGAATGGCTGGTGGCGAATCGCTGGCCCGCAGGCGCCGGCGAGATCTGGCCTGCGGCGGCGCTCGCGCTCCTCGGGGCGGCGGCCGTCCTCGCCATCGACCGCGTCGCCGGCGAGCGCGGGTCCGGCCGTCCGTGATGGCCATGCAAGTAGCGGCGATCCGCCGGGCCGGGTAGCTTCCACGCCGTTCGACAACCGCGCAGAAAACGAGGAGGGCACGGCAGATGGCGGACGCGCTCGCCAGCGGAAAGCGACCAGACGACGAGGGCGGCCGGCAGGATGCCTTCGTGCGGTCCACGTTTCGCCTGGCCACCTGGGTCAACAAGAACATGCGGGCGGTGCTGGTGGGGGCCGCCGGCGTCGCGATGGTCGTCGTGGGCTTCGTGTACTACACGAACTTCCAGGCTTCGGTGCGCGAGCAGGCGGCGTCCGAGCTCGCGACGCTGCGCATGACCGCGATCGACCCCGAGATGCTCATCGCGGACCTCGAAACCTACGTCGACCGTTTCGATGGCGTGGCGGCGGCGAACGAGGGCCGGCTCCTCCTCGCGCGGACCTATCTCGACCAGGGGCGGTCCGTGGAGGCCGCACAGGTCGCGAGCACGATTTCAGAGGCGCCGGACCGGCCGGTCGGGCTCGCCGCCCGCGCACTCCTCGCCGCCGCGCAGGAGGCGTCCGGCGACGCGGAGACCGCGCTCGCGACGTGGGAAGCCCTGGGGGAGACGGCGCGTTTCGCCTTCCAGCGCCGCGAGGCGCTCGCTTCCGCGGCGAGAATCCTCGCGTCCCTCGGCCGTCTCGAGGAAGCCGAGACGATCTTCGGCGCCATCGCCGAGGAAGCCGCGCGGGAAGACCCGGTGGAAGCCGGCGTCTACCGCCTCCGACTCGGAGAGATCAAGGCCCAGCTGGCCGACAACGGCTGACGTCGGAACACCGCGGCCGGATTCCCGGCACCCCACAGGAAGATCTCATGCGAGGGGTGGCGGTCGTGTGGCACCCCCTAATGGCGCATAAGATATATTATGTAAACTTGGACGGAGTGTGACCGTGCCGGCGAGGGCTAGAACGCGAAGGTGTGGGAGTACTTCACCATGAGCGCCCGGCCCGACGAGAACGGGAGGCGCGGGTCGACGCCGCCGTTCGTGCGGTCCATGAAGTAGCCTTCGTTGTACACCACCCAGAGGTCCACGCCCTCGCGGAAGTGGTAGCGGAAGCGGGCGTTCACGCTCACCTGGTCCGTCGTCGAGTTGTACTGTGCGAGCGTGCTCAGCGAGAGGTGCGTGTCGAGCGCGAAGTCCAGGTTGAGTCTCGCCAGGTGCGTCGTCAGGAAGTCGCGGTTCGGCAACTCGAAGCGGTTGATGTCATAGCTCGGGCGGAGCTCGAAATGCCGGGAGAGGTTCAGCGCCGGGCTCAGACGAAGGCTCACCCGGCGACCGTCGTAGAAGCTCCCGGCCGAACCCCCGATTTCCCCCCGCACGAGGCCGCCCCGGGCGAGCCGGAGCGAGGCATCGGCTTCGTGGAACCAGTATTCCCCCGGGTCGATCGTCAGTCCCGCGATCGGGAACGGGTCGCGGATGCTCTCGAAGCTCGAACGGGACGTGAGCATCAGGAACGTCCCCGACTTCATGCCGATCATCACCTGAGGAGCGATAACTCGTGATTCCGGCGTGAGATCCACGTTCCTGTAGTAGTGCTGCGTGTCGCCGCTCAGCGTCACGGCGCGCAACGCCGAGTTGGCGCCCATGAACCAGGAATAGCCGGCCGATCCGCCGAAGAGCGTGAACTCGTTCCGCAACTGGAAGCCCAGGCGCGGCAGGTAGTCTCCCCCCACGCGACGATACTGCGCGCTGTAGGCGAACCCCTCCTGCCGCCTCCGCTCGAACTGCGCGAAGAAGGTGCCCGCGTCGAGCGGGTTGCGCTCCACGACATCGTCATCGAAGGACTGGGCCCAGCGCAACGTCAGGTACTCGTCCCCGAACACCCGGACTTCGCTGTCCGCCCCGTAGGCCACGTTCGTCTTGCCGTACGCATCAACGCGCGTGGTGACGATCCCGCCGACGGACGAATTCTGGTTGAAGACCTGCTGCTTGAGCCGCAGCACGCCCATGTTCTCACCCGGCCGCCCGACCGCGGGGGCGGTCTGCATGTTCAGCAGGCCGAAGTCGAGTCCGCCGGCGCGCCCCACCACCCGCGCGCCCCCGTAGATGCGGACGAGTTCGCCGCGGTCCAGCCCGATCCGGCGGCTGAAGAAGACCCGGTCGGTGACGCCGCCGGTCGCGAAGTCGAAGGTCGCCGAGCGTTCCTGGAAGAACTGACGTTTCTCCGGGAAGAAGAGGGGAAACCGCGTGACATTGATCTGCTGGTCGTCGGCCTCCACCTGGGCGAAGTCCGTGTTCGCCGTGAGGTCGATCGACAGGTTCGACGATGGCGAATACTTGAAGTCGAGGCCCGGTTCGCCGGTAGGGTCGTCCGCCGTCTCCCAGTATGCCCGCACGTCCGGCGGTTCGCGCAGCGTCGGGATCTGCGTCATCCCCCCGAGGAGGTACGGCGTCACGTAGATCGGGTTCGTGCGATCCACGCCCCTGAACGTGACCCGTTGCGCCAGCGACGGTTTGCCGAAGCCGAAGAACCCGTACTCGGGCGAGATGTCGGGGTAGACGTGGCGTTCGTTCTTGCGCGAAATCGACCGGTAGACGATGAGCCCCATCGTCACTTCCCCGCCCGTATTCTGGAACCCGAGCGTCGAGAACGGGATCCGCATCTCCGCCGACCAGCCGTCGTTCGTCCGCTGGACGGCGCCATCCCAGTGCGCGTTCCAGTCGCTGTTGAAGGGCCGGGTCCCTGCCGTCCACTCCGCGTCGCCCCAGACCGCGCGGTCGGACCGGGCGCCGTTGGGGTTCACCACGAAGGCCACGGCCGTCTCGTGGTCGTTGTAGCTGTCGATCACGACCGAGAACTGGTCATCGCCGCTGAACCCGTCGCGGGCGAAGCTGTTCGCGCGGATCCCGCCGAGGTCCGAATCGAACAGTTGTCCCGAGACATACAGGTACGCGTCATCGTACGCGATCCGGATCCGCGTCTCCTCGGTAGGGGCCTGGCCGTAGGTGGGCGAATACACCACGAGCGGCACGGGGTCGATCTCCTGCCACGCGGGTTCGTCCACGAAGCCGTCGAGGTCGATGTGCCCCTGCCCGTCGAACCGGTGGAGGGGCACCGCGGGCTTCCCCCGCCCGCCGTCCTGCGCCGCCGCCGCCGCGGGCGCCACCCCCGCGAGCATGGCGCACAACCACAGGGCCGCCCACGCGACGGACCCCGCTCCCCTGCCCCGCGCGCGCAGCTTCACCAGATGAAGGTGTGGGAGTATTTGATCATGATGTTTCGCCCCGCCGACCACGGCAGCCTCGGATCGAACCCGCGGTCCCGTTCGAAGTTGAACCCTTCATTATACACAATCCAGAGGTCCGTGCCCTCCCGGAAGTGATAGCGGAAGCGTGCGTTGACGCTCGTCCGCTCGTCGAGGTTGTTGTACTGAGCGAAGGCGCTGAAGGAGATGTGCGTGTTGAAGGCGAAGTTCAGCCGCAGCCGGCCCAGGTGCGTCGTCGTCGCCTCGCCCCGGTCGGGGAACTCGAGCCGGTTCACCTCGTAACCGCCGACGACCTCCAGGAAGCGGGAGACGGTCCACGTGGGATTGAAGATGAGACCCACGCGGCGCCCATCGTAGAAGCTCCCCGCCGTCGTGCGGATGTCGCCGCGGAAGATCGTGCTGCGCGGCAGCGACCAGTCGATCCCGGCCTCCGTAAACCGGTGTTCCCCCGGCTCGATGGACACCCCGGCGGCCCGGAACGGCCTCCGGATGTCCTCGATCTGGCTGTTCGCGTAGGCCGTGATCATCGCGGTCGACTTGAATTCGAGCCGCACCTCGGGACGGATCGAGCGCGACTCGAGGGTGAGGTCGACGTTGCGCTGGTAGTTCTCGCCCACCAGCGCCAGGGTGATCCCGTTCAGCGTCGCGTCGGCCCCGCGGAGCCAGGTATGGGCAAACTCCCCGCCGAACAGCGTGAAGTCGTTCCGCAGTTGAAAGCCGAGGCGCGGCAGGTAGTCCGGGCCCACGCGCCGGTAGAAGAGGTTGTAGGAGACCCCGCGGTCCGTCCGCCGCTCCCAGCGCGCCCGCACGAGGCTCGCGTCGAGCACGTTGCGCTCCCGGACGACCTCGTCCTGCGTCTGCGCCCAGGTGACCGTCAGGTACTCGTCCCCGAACAGGCGCAGCTGCGAGTCCAGGCCGTAGGCGACGTTGTTCAGGCCGTTGGAGCCGTAGCGGGTCGTCAGGATCCCCCCGACGAACGAATACGGGTTGAGCACCTGCTGCTTGAGGCGCATGACCCCCATGTTCTCGCCCGACCGCCCCGCGGCCGGCGCCGTCTGCATGTTGAGGACCCCGAAGTCCAGGCCGGCGATGCGGCCGACCAGCCTCGCGCCTCCGTAGATGCGGACGAGTTCGCCGCGTTCGAGCCCGATGCGCCGGCTGAAGAACACGCGGTCCGTGAACCCTCCCGTCCCGAAATCGAAGGTCGAGGAGCGTTCCTGGAAGAACTGCCGTTTCTCGGGGAAGAAGAGCGAGAACCGGGTGAGGTTCACCTGCTGGTCGTCCGCCTCGACCTGCGCGAAATCCGTGTTGACGGTGAGGTCGATCGCCAGGTTCGACGAGGGAGAGTACTTGAGATCGACGCCCGGCTCCGCCAACTGGTCCCGCTCCGTCCCCCAGAAGGACGCGGCGTCCGACGGTTCCCTGAGCACCGGCGTCCGGCTCAGGCCCCCGAGTACGTAGGGGGTCACGTAGGCCGGCGTCGCGGGCCGCACGCCGCGCAGCGTCATGCGCTGGCCCTGCGACGGCTTGAGAAAGCCCCCCTGCCCCCATTCGCGGCCGATGAACGGGAAGACGTGGCGCTCGTTCTTCCGGGCGATGAAGCGGTAGACGATGATCCCCATCGTCACTTCGTCCCCCTGCGCCTGGAATCCCAGCGAGGAGAACGGGACCCGGTATTCCGCGAACCATCCCTCGTCGTTCCGCGAGGTGACGACCTGCCAGTGGGCGTTCCAGTCCACGTTGAACGGCATCACGTCGCCCGTGAAGTCGCCGTCGTTGGAGAGCGAGCGATCCTGGCGGACGCCGGCGGGCGTGGTCCCGAGCCAGGCCCCGGTCTCGTAGTCGTTGTAGCTGTCGATCACGAACGAGAGGAGGTCGTCGCCGCTGAACGCATCCCGGAGGTAGGTGTTCGCCCGGATGCCGTCGGGGTTCGAGTCGTACATCCGGCCGGACAGGTAGAGGTATTCGTCGTCGTGGGCGATCCGGACCTCGGTCCGCTCCGTCATCTCGCCCCCGTGGGTGGGAGCCCACATGAACATCGGGAGCGGCTCGATGGCCTCCCAGGCCGGCTCGTCGACGACCCCGTCGACGTCGATCTCCCCCGCCAGTCGGGGGATGGGAACCGGAACGGGCGACCGCAGCGCCGCCGCATCGGCTTCGTCCGTGGCCCCGGTCTGCGCGGCGAGCCCCGGCGCCGCAAGCAGGTACACGGGCACGGTCCACGCGCACGAAGTCGCGAGTCGCCGACATCGACGGCCGATGTGGATCAACGGCATCTACCCAGGATCGGGGGTGGCACCGGGAAGGTCTGCTCGCCGAAACAACACCCCGGCGAGCCCCGGGGTTCAATCCCGGCGGCGGAGGGTACGGCGGCAGCCGAAGGCCGGCGCCCCCGGCCTACGAGATCAAGGTGTGGCTACCAGCTGAAGGTGTGCGAGTACTTGACCATGACGTTGCGCCCGGCCGACCACGGCAGTCTCGGATCGAATCCCCGTTCGCGATCGAAGTTCAGCCCCTCGTTGTACACGATCCAGAGGTCCGTTCCCTCGCGGAAGTGGTAGCGGAAGCGGGCGTTGATGCTCAGCCCCTCGTCGAGGTTGTTGTACTGCGCGAACGTGGTGAACGAGACCTGCGGATTGAGGGCGAAGGCGAGCCGCACCCGGCCGAGTTGAGCGGTCACCGCCTCCCCCCGGTCCGGAAACTCGATCCGGTTCACCTCGTAGCCGCCCCCGATCTCGAGATACCGGGACACGCTCCACATCGGGTTGAAGATCAGGCCCGCCCGGCGACCGTCGTAGAAGCTCCCCACCGAGGTCCTGATGTCTCCACGGAAGATCGCGGTGCGCGGCAGCATCCAGTCGATGCCCACTTCCCGGAACCAGTACTCGCCCGGCGGGATCGAGAGACCGGTGATGCGAAACGGCGTCCGGATGTCCTCGAACTGCGTGTTCGAATAGGCCGCAATGCGCGACCCCGACTTGAAGGCGAGTTCCAATTCGGGGCGGATCGATTGCGATTCCGGCGTCACGTCGGCGTTGCGGTAGTAGCTCTCACCCATCACCGACAGCGTGACGGTGTTCAGCGAAGCGGTCGGACCCTGGAGCCAGGTGTGGGCGACCTCGCCGCCGAAGAGCGTGAAGTCGCTGCGCAACTGGAAGCCGAGCCGCGGCGTGTAATCGGGACCGACCCGCCGGTAGTAGAGGTTGTACGACAGGCCGCGGTCCGTCCGCCGTTCCCACCGGACGCGAAACAGCGCCGCGTCGAGCGGGTTCCTCTCTTGCACCGCCTCGTCGAACGTCTGCGCCCACGTCAGCGTCACCCACTCGTTGCCGAGCGGGCGGATCTGCGTGTCCACGCCGTAGGCGACGTTGTCCTGGCCGTTGTGCCCGATCCGGGTCGCCACGATCCCGCCCACGAACGAAAAGGGATTGAACACCTGCTGCTTCACCCGCATTACACCGACGTTTTCCCCCGAGCGTCCCCCGGCGGGAGCCGTCTGCATGTTCAGGAGCCCGTAGTCGAGTCCCCCCACGCGGCCGACGACGCGGGCGCCCCCGTAGATGCGAACGAGTTCCCCGCCTTCGAGGCCGATCCGCCGGCTGAAGAACACGCGATCCGTGAAGCCGCCCGTCCCGAAATCGAAGGTCGAGGACCGCTCCTGGAAGAACTGGCGTTTCTCCGGGAAAAAGAGAGAGAACCGCGTGAGGTTGACCTGCTGCTCGTCCGCCTCCACCTGGGCGAAATCGGTGTTGACCGTGAGGTCGATGGCCAGGTTGGAGGACGGCGAGTACTTGAGATCGACCCCCGGTTCCGTGGTCGGGTCCTGTTCCGTCGCCCAGTAGGCGGCCGCGTCCGCGGGCTCGCGCAGCACCGGCGTCCGGCGCAGGCCGCCGAGCGCATACGGGGTCACGTAGACCGGCGCGGTGGGCCGAACGTCGCGCAGCGTCACCCGCTGCGTCTGCGACGGTTTCATGAAGGCGAGCCGGCCCCACTCGCGCGAGATCGGCGGGTACACCTGCCGTTCGTTCTTTCGGCCGATGTAGCGATAGATGGTGATCCCCATCGTCACTTCATCGCCCTCCGCCTGGAATCCCAGCGTGGAGAA
>VXOJ01000070.1 GCA_009840115.1 Gemmatimonadales bacterium
CCCGCCGCCCGGTCCCGTACCGGGCGCGAACGTGACCGTGAACATCGAGGACAACGCCTTCGTCGACCCGGCGGGGCGCCGCAACGGCGACGCGGAGGTGACGATCCGGAGCGGCGAGACGGTGGGCTGGCGGCACGTCGGCGCGAACCCGCACACGGTGACGTCGACCGACGTTCCCTCCGGCGCGCAGGCCTTCGACAGCCGCACGATGAGCAACAACGACACGTTCACCGTCACGCCGAGCGTGGCGGGCACGTACGTGTACTACTGCGCCACCCACCCGAGCATCATGGTGGGGTCCCGCATCATCGTCACCTGACCCGCGATTCAACCCTCCCCCGGACGCGCGTGTCGTCTATCTGAACCTCACCTGAACCTCGGCTGAGGGCAGACGACTGCTACCCGGCCGCGAGCAGCCGGCCACGACCCCGGGATCGACGCCGATACAGCGGACACCGATGACACGCGCGCGCCACGTTCGGCGGCTCTCGGGGCCAGTTTTCGCCCTTGCCGTGCTTCTCCCCTGCGGAGTGCGCGACGTCGCGGCCCAGGACGGCGGTGGCTCCGTCATACAGGCCGCGCGGCTGACGGCCGAGGAGCGCATCGACCTCGACGGCCGCGTCGAGGAGTCGTTCTGGAGCCGCATCGAGGCGATCAGCGACTTCCGGCAGCGCGAGCCCGTCGAGGGCGGCGTCCCGTCGCACCCCACCGAAGTCCGCGTCGCCTACGATCGCGACAACCTCTACATCGCGGCGATTCTGTTCGACGAGCCCGGCGAGATCCTCGCCCGGCAGCGGGCGCGCGACGCGTTCCTGTTCACGGACGACCGGTTCGCCTGGGTGCTCGACACGTTCGGGGACGGCCGTACCGGCTACCACTTCGAGACCAACGCGGCCGGCGCCCTCAGCGACGGACTCATCACGGGCACCGGCGGCGGCGGGCCGGGCGGCGGCGGCGGGTTCGGCGGCGTGAACCGCTCCTGGGACGGCATCTGGGAGGTGCGCACCGCGCGCCGTCCCGACGGGTGGTCCGCGGAGATCCGGATCCCCTTCCGCACCCTGAACTTCGTCCCCAACGGCGAGAACTGGGGCATCAACTTCCTGCGCTCGATCCGCCGCAACAACGAGGAGATCCTGTGGCGCGGGTACGGACGGAACGAGGGCCTGAACCGCCTCGTGTTCGCCGGCGAACTGGAAGGACTCGAGGGCCTCTCGCAGGGCATCGGCCTGGAGGCGGTGGCTTCGGGCATCGGCAGTTGGCGCAACACGCCCGACAACGCGGACCCGACGACGTTCCCGCGCGACGTGAGCCTCGACCTCAACTACAGCGTGACGCCGAGTCTCCGCGCCTCCTTCAGCGTCAACACGGACTTCGCCGAGGTGGAGAGCGACCAGCGCCGCGTCAACCTCACGCGCTTCCCGCTGCGCTTCCCCGAGCGGCGTGACTTCTTCCTCGAGGGTTCGAGCGTGTTCACGTTCGCGCCCCGCAGCGGCCCGCAGCCCTTCTTCTCGCGGCGGATCGGGATCGAGGGCGGCCAGCAGATCCCCATCGACTACGGGCTTCGCCTCACCGGCCAGCTCAACGGCGTCGACCTCGGCTTCTACCAGATGGGCACCGGCGCCCACTCCTACGCTCCGGAGGATGCCCTCGCGAACGGGGCCGCGCCGGACCCCGCCGACCTGATACGGTTCGCGAGGGAAGCCTTCACGGTGGCGCGAGCCCGGGTCCCCATCTTCGAGCAGTCCGCCATCGGAGCCATCTACACCCGGCGCTCCACCGCGGCCGATGCGAACGGCTTCCTGCCGGCGGACCGGCACACGCTCGGCGCGGACCTCGACTATCGGACGAACAGCCTGTTCGGAAACCAGAATTTCGAGGCCGAGGCGTTCATGGTCTGGAACTCGAATCCGGACCCGGCCGTGTCCCGGAGCTTCCAGGATCTCTCCGCCTGGGGGGGCCGGATCAACTTCCCGAACGACCTCTGGTCCGGGCACGTCTCCTACCGGGAGTTCGGCGACGACTACAGCCCGGCGGTCGGGTTCGTGGCCCGGAACGACTTCCGCCGCGTGGAACCGCGCATCGGGTGGGCTCCCCGTCCGGCCATCGACTGGATCCGGCAGGTGGAGGTCTCGGTCCAGCTGAGGAATCTGTGGGAGATGGGGTCCATGATCCTCGAGGAGCAGGAACTCCAGCTGAACTTCATCGACATCGACTTCGAGAGCGGGGACAACCTGAGCTTCGAGGCGGTGCGGACGTACGAGTTCCTCGACCGGCAGTTTGAGATCAGCGACGGCATCGACATCGTGCCGGGCGACTACACGACCTGGGACTACCGGCTCCGCGGCCGGACGACGAGCCGCCGTCCCGTTTCGGTCCGGGGCGGGGCCAACTTCGGCGGCTTCTGGAACGGCGACCGGGTGCGGGTCGACCTGAACGCGAACTTCCGGCCGAACCCCGGGATCAACCTGGAGACAGGCTACGAGCGCAACGCCGTGTACCTGCCGCAGGGGGACTTCGTCACGAACCTCTATCGCCTCGAGGGTTCGTGGGACCCGACCCCGTGGATCGGCGTGACGAACCAGTTCCAGTACGACGATGTGAGCCGGGTGCTCGGACTGTTCATGCGCTTCCGCTGGATCCTGAAGCCGGGCAACGATCTGTTCCTCGTCTACACTCACAACTGGCGGAACCTGGAGTCCGGGCTGCTCGATGCACCCGACGATTCGGACCCGATGAGGTGGATGGACCTGAGGACCCTCTCCCGCGGCGCCTCGATCAAGCTGAATTACACCTACCGCTTCTAGCGGGGCCTCCCGCGACCGGGCGGCCCGCCCCCTTTCCGGCCAGGACCCGAACTTCCCGGCTATCCCCCGAACGCCTCGAAGAAGGCGAGTTCGTGGCGCATGGCCTCGGCGTAGGCCTCCGCCGCCCGCTCCGGCGCGTCCGCGGCGAGGTCGTCGAGCAACGCCTCGAGTTCCGCGGCGAGCCCCTCGAAGTCCGGCGAGGCGTACGTCTCGATCCAGTCCCGATAGGGATTCTCCGTGTGATCTCCGGTCTGGAGACGCTGCCCGAGCCAGGCGTAGAGCCGCATGCAGGGGGTCATGGCGGCGAGAATCTCCCCCGCCTCGGCGTGCCAGGCCGCGCGGGCGAGGAAATCCGTGTAGCCCTTCGCGGCGGCGTTCGGCACGACGTGGTCGAGATCGATGTCGAGTCGCTCGGCGTACGCGCGGTGAAGCTCGAGTTCGTCGAGCACGCCCTGCATCAGGACGTGCAGCCGGCGTGCCACTTCCATCCGGTCGGCGGTGCGCGCCGCGGCCAGCGCGTAGGCGCTGAAGAAGGCCCGAAGGAAGAAGGCGTCCTGGGCCACGTACCGCCGGAACGCCTCCGGATCGAGCGTCCCGTCGGCGAGGCCGCGCACGAACGGGGAGTGGAGGCAGGCGTCGGCGAGGCCGGCGTTCCGGGCCCAGAGCACTCGGTGCAGCGGTTCCGCCATGCGTCTCGAACCCGTCGCTAGCTGAACAACGTGCCCACGGCTTCGGGGGGCGCGTGGAAGTGGAAGCGCGGGATCGGGGCGCGGAAGACGGAGCCGTCGCGGCGCCGGAAGTGGTAGAACCCCTCCATGTGACCCGTCGGACCGCGCAGGATGCAGAAGCTGTTGTACCGGTGCGAATCCCCCGGGCTCAACACCGGAGACTGTCCGACGACGCCCTCCCCCTCCACCTCGTGGTCGCCCGCCACGAGATCGTGGATGAGCCAGTGCCGCCAGAAGAGTTGCGCCGGCTCGGTTCCCACATTCTCGATCGTGATGTGGTAGACGAATACGTAGCGCCAGGCCGCCGGATCCGAATGTTCCGCCGCGTACTCCGGCCGCACGTCGATGGCCATCGCGTCCGGTACGATGGGGGGAGCGCCGGCATCGGGGGTGGTCTCGTGAGGGGCCATTCGGGCGGAGGATACGCCGTTACCGTTGCGCGGGCCACGCCTCGCGCCGCAGAGTATCAGTGCATCGTTTTGTTCGGGCCGCACTCCCGGTTCGCGGACGACGGCCGGGTGACAGGAACTTGAGGGAGCATGGAGGAAGCGATGGATTCCCAGCACACGTTCTCACGCCGGCACTTCGTGGGCGGCGCCGCCGCGGCCCTGGGTGTTGCGGGCCTGAACCCGACGGCGGTCATCGGCGCCGGACTGAAGCCTCCCCCGAAGGGCGTCGAACCCCTCGATCCGTACGACGATCTCGCCAAGCTCTCCTCCAACGAGAACCCGTACGGGCCCTCGGAGAAGATGCTGGAGGCGATGAAGGGGGCCTGGAAGTACTCGAACCGGTACGGCTATCCCGATGGCGACATCCTCGAGAAGATCGCGGAGTCCCACGGGGTCCCCACCGATCACGTGATGATCAACGCGGGCTCCGGCGAGACGCTGCGCGTGGCGGGCCTCGCCTTCCTGCGCCACGAGGAGAAGGTCGTCGGCGTTTCGCCCACGTACCTGACCGTCTACCGGACCGCCTCCGGGATCGACGCGGATGTGATCGAGCGGCCGCTCCTGCCCGACTACACGCAGGACATCGACGACCTCATCGAGGTCACGAACCGCAACTATCGCGATGTGGGCATGGTCTACATCTGCAATCCCAACAACCCCACCGGCGTCATCGTGCCGGGGGACGACATCCGGCGCCTGCTGGACGGGATTCCGGAAGACGTCCCCGTCCTCATCGACGAGGCGTACCATCACTTCATCGAGGACCCGCGCTACGAGACGGCCGTCCCCTACATCAAGGAAGGCCGCAAGGTGCTCGTGACGCGCACTTTCTCGAAGATCTACGGGCTGGCGGGCATGCGTCTCGGCTACGGGATCGCGCCGCCCGACATGATCGACCAGATGCGGGACTACGCGACGGGCAGCGTGAACGCACTCGTGAAGTGGGGCGGCGTCGCCGCGCTCGAGGACAAGGAGTACGAGGCCTGGATCAAGGAGACCTCGAACACGCTCCGCGACCAGACCGCCGACGTCCTGCGGGGCCAGGGCTTTGAGGTGCTCCCGTCGGAGACGAACTTCTTCATGGTCCGCACGGGACGGCCGACGGCCGAGGTCCGGGCCGAGTTCCGCAAGCACGAGGTGGCCGTGGGCCGCGACTTCCCGCCCATGCTCGACTGGCTGCGGGTTTCGGTCGGGACGGAAGACGAGATGAACCGCTTCCTGACGGCGTGGAACGAGATCTTCCCCGACGGCATGACCGCGGCGGACAGCAACAGCCGCTCGTAACGCTCGGGCACTCACATGCCGGGAACACGCCAGGGACTCCCTGGGCCGCACGGGCGCGGAAGGGCGATGTGGCTCGCGCTTGCGGGCACAATCCTGCATCTGACCGTCGCGGCGCCGGTCCGGGCCCAGTTGGACGCGAACGCCATCATCGATCGGGTCGACCGGATGCTGCGCGGCGATTCCAGCCGGGGCGTCGCGACGATGGAGGTCGTGACCGAGCACTGGGAGCGGCGGATGACGATGGAGATCTGGTCGCTCGGCACGGACTATTCGCTCGTCCGCCTGCGGGCGCCGCGGCGGGAAGCCGGAACCGCGACTCTGAAGGCCGCCGAGGACATCTGGAACTACCTCCCCAAGGTTGATCGGACGATCAAGGTTCCCGCGTCGATGATGGGCGGATCGTGGATGGGGTCGCACTTCACGAACGACGACCTGGTCAAGGACAGCAGGCTGGTCGAGGACTACGACATCGAGCTCGTGTTCGACGGAGAGGATGCGGACGGCGTGGCCGTCTGGGACTTTCGCCTGACCCCCAAGCCCGAGGCACCCGTCGTCTGGGGGCACATCGATTACCGGATCCGGCAGTCCGACGACATGCCGATCCGGGCGGAGTTCTTCGACGAGGACGGCGAACTGGCCAGGACCGTGGAGCACGGCGACTACACCGAGTTCAGCGGGCGGATCGTCCCCAGGGTCATGAACATGCACCCGGCGGACAAACCGGACGAACGCACGACGATCCGCTACGAGGAGCTCGAGTTCGACATCGACATCGATCCGTCCTTCTTCTCACTCCGGACCCTGCAGCGCGGGAGGTAGCGACGCGTGACGGGCCCGTTGTGGCGAATCGGGTGGCGCAACCTCGGCCGTAACCCGAAGCGAACGATTCTCACCGCGCTCGGCCTCGGGGTCGGCTACTTTGCCGTGGTGTTCATGGTCGGATGGGCTGAGGGCGTCTCGACGGAACTCGTCGAGAACGCCACGTCGCTCGTCAGTGGACAGATCGAGATCCACGATGCCGACTACCGGCCCGAGCGCAGCCTGTACGAGACCATCGGCGGCCGCGAGGGTGCCGACGTGGGGGAGATCCTGCGCACCCTCGAGGCCGACCCCTCGGTCGTGACCGCCGCGCCGCGCGTGTACGCGAGCGGGCTCGTGAGTTCCGGCGAAGCGACATCGGCCGGCGTGCTGCTCGGCGTCGACCCCGAACGCGAGGTGGCGCTGACCCGTTTTCTGGATCCCCTGGCAGCGGGCCGCCTGCCTGCCACCGGCCGATACGAAGCCGTGGTGGGAGACGAGATGGCGCGGCAGCTCGAGGTGAGCGTCGGGGACGAACTCGTCGTCGTCGCCTCGGCGGCGGACGGCTCGATGGGCAACGACCTGTACACGGTCACCGGCATCTTCCGCACCGGCCTGCTCGAGTTCGATGCCGGCACCATGGTCATGCCGGTCGCAGACCTGCAGACGCTCGTGGCCTTCGATTCGCGTCGGGTCCACGAAATCGCGGTCAGCACCGAAGATCCGTCGGAAGCCGACCTGACCGCGGCCCGCCTGGCAGCCGCCCTTGGCGCCCCCGAACGGGCGATGTCGGTCGCGCCGTGGACGGAGCTCAATCCGGTGCTCGCGCAGTATGTCGCGCTCGCCGATGCGACGTACTGGATCTTCATCGTCCTCATTTATTCAGTCGCCAGCTTCGGGATCGCCAACACGACGCTGATGGCCACCTTCGAACGGCGCCGCGAGTTCGCCGTCATGCTGGCGCTGGGCGCATCGCCGCGGTCCGTGGTCGGCACGGTGCTGTCCGAGGCGGTCGCGACCGGCGCGATCGGGCTGGGCCTCGGAGCCGCCGTCACGGTGCCGCTGCTGGTCTGGTTCTCCACGGCGCCGCCCGACCTCGGCTGGCTCTACGGAAGTCTCACCGTGGAGGGCGTCCTGCTGACCCCGAGTCTCCGTGTGGGGACCAACGTGCCGGCATGGACCTGGGCGACCATCGGCCTGATCGTCACGGCACTCGTCTCCGCCCTCTACCCGGCACTCCGGGCGGCGCGGGTGCCGCCCGCCGACACTCTGTCGGGCCTGTAGCCGTGCTCCTGCGCGTCCTGGTTCGACTCGCCCTCAGGAACCTGCGCCGCCATCTGCGTCGCACCGTGCTGACCGCCTCGGCGATGATCGTCGGCGGCGCATTCCTGGCCTGGTCGATGACGGTCGACGACGGCAGCCACGAGCAGTGGGTCGATTCCGGTGTGCGCATGGGGAGCGGACACGTGACCGTCGAGCGGCCCGAGTATCGGCTGCGCCGTCAGATCGACAACCGGCTGACGACGGACGTCAAGCGCGCCGCGGAGCAGGCGCTGGCCTCACCGGAGATCGCACCGCATGTCGTGACCATGTCCGCCAAGCTCGGCATCAACGGGCTTGCGAGTTCGGCGGCCGGTGCGCGCCCGGCGCAGATCGTGGGGGTCGACCCCGTCGCCGAAGCGGGTTTCGGCATGATTGACGACGGGGTGGTCGAAGGGCGCTACCTCGAGCCCGACGATCGGCTGGCGGCCTATGTCGGCGCCGATCTGGCCCGCAGCCTGGGGCTCGAGATCGGATCGCGCTTCGTCGTGCAGGCGCAGGGTGCCGATGGCGAGATTACGGGGCAGTTGCTCCGCGTGGTAGGGATCTTCCGCAGCCGCGTGCCCGCCATCGACCAGGCGACGATCCACATCACGCTCGCGACAGCCGGCGAGTGGCTCGGCTCCGGGAGTGACGTGACCCACGTCGCGGTCGTCCTGGAGGGCAGTGGCAGGACCCGACGAGTCTCCGACCGCCTGGCGCGGGCGCTGGCGGAGCCGGTGGAACGCGGCGAGGCACGCGTCGTGGGGTGGCGGGAGGCGAACCCTGTCCTGGCGGCGGGGATCGCGATCGACGAGTTCGGAAACTATGTGATTCAGGCGTTCCTGTTCGTCATCATCGCGTTCGGGATCGTCAACACCGTGCTGATGTCGGTGATGCATCGCCAGCGCGAGTTCGGCGTGCTTCAGGCGCAGGGGCTGACGCCGGGTCAGACGGGCACCGTCGTGCTCATCGAGGGCCTCACGCTGTCCGCGGTCAGCGGGCTGGTCGGCGTCGGCCTGGGACTCCTGGGCACCTGGTATTTCTTCGGCGACGGGCTCGACACGTCGATCTTCATGCAGGACATCGACGAGTTGACATTCTCGGGTGCCGTCGTCGACCCTATCATCGTCCCGATCTTCGGGGTGCGACGCATCATCCAGATTGTCGCGTTCATTCTCGGCATTGGCATTCTCGCCTCGGTCTATCCGGCGCTGCGCGCCGCCCGGGTCGACGTGACCGAGGCGATGAAGTTCGATCGGTAGCCGCTCTCGCGCGGTCCCTCGCCGCGCAAGGAGAATCGAGGTGTCATGGCAGTGCGCGACACGGTAGCCGCCCGGACCGACGGCGTCTGGAAGGTCTTCCAGCAGGAAGCCGAATCCGTGCAGGCGGTCCGCGACGTCAGCCTGACCATCGAGCGCGGCGAGTTCACCGCGCTCGCGGGGCCGTCGGGCTCCGGCAAGACGACGCTGCTGAATCTGA
Source organism: Gemmatimonadales bacterium (assembly GCA_009840115.1). Lineage (GTDB taxonomy): Bacteria > Gemmatimonadota > Gemmatimonadetes > Palauibacterales > Palauibacteraceae > Palauibacter > Palauibacter irciniicola. Next base: position 8,845 of record VXOJ01000070.1, read on the forward strand.
TCGGGGGCCTGACCCGCCCCACGGAGGGACGGGTCTGGGTCGCCGGGCGCGAGGTGAGCCGGATGTCGAACCAGGAGGTGGCGCGACTCCGGCTCAAGGAGGTTGGCTTCGTCTTCCAGGCCTATAACCTGCTCCCCGTGCTCACGGCGTTGGAGAATGCGGAATTCCCGATGCTCCTCCAGGGCGTGCCTGCGGAGGAGCGTCAGGCCCGGGTCCGCGAACTCTTTGCGCGGACGGGAATGGAAGGGCTCGAAGACCGGCGCCCGGGCAAGCTGTCCGGCGGCCAGCAGCAGCGGGTCGCCGTCGTGCGTGCGGTGGCCAGCCGTCCGGCCCTCGTGCTCGCGGACGAGCCGACGGCGAACCTCGACTCGGTCACCAGCGAAGCGCTCCTCGATGTCATGGGCGAGCTGAATCGCGACCTCGGAGTGACCTTCGTCTTCGCCACCCACGACAGCCGCGTCATGGAGCGGTCCCGGCGTCTGGTCCGCATGGTCGACGGCACTGTGCGTGACGACGAGCGCCGATCCTAGAGGGTCATCGCCTGAGGCGCGAGCCATGGACATCCACGAGGCGATAGCCATCAGCCAGGAGCGACTGGCGGGAGAAGGCGCCACCATGCATGACCTGCTGGGGCGCCTGCGAGACAGAATCTCTCCCGTTCTGATCGGGGAGCAGGAGTGGGAACACCTGCTGGCACGGGCCGGGACGCTCCCGATAACCATGGGTGCCCAGCCGTTCGGTTTCGAGCTGCCGCTGCACGACCGTCGGCCGCGGGCGGATTTCGGCGTCTCGCTGGCGAGCGGCAACCGGTCGGGCGCGTTCTTCGAAGAGCAGGCGCGACGCGATCCATCGGATCACACGGCGGCGGCGGTCCGTCGCCTGTTTCGCAGCATGGAGGCCGCGGACTCGCCCCTGCGCGCGATCGTCGGCCGCAAGTTGATGCTGGAGTACGACATCGGGTCGGGGGGCGACGGCGATCCGCGGCCGGGGATGTTCCTGCGGCCCAACGAACGCATGATCGTCGGCGGCGCCGGGCAGCAGCACGACGTCGGCGTCGTGGTTGACGGACTCGTGGCCTGTCACGGCCTGGAACCGAGCGCGGCGGAGCGGAGCAACGCCGAGCGGGTGTACCTCGCGCAGCCGGAAGACACCCGCCTCGACTCGTTTGGCCTGTTCCCGTCGCGCGCCCGCACGATCCGCCTGGCGATCATGGGCTTTGCCGGGCAGCGGGATGTCTGTTCCTTTCTCGAGGAAGTTGGCTGGCCCGGGAACATCGCGACGGTGGAGACGGTGCTTGCACGCTTCAGCGAGCGCACGGATGTCGTCAGGACCGGGGTGAACGTCGACGCACAGGCGGATGGCATCGGTCCGACGCTCGGCCTGACGCCCATAGTCAAGCAGAGATATACGGCTGCTTCCCGGGTCTGGATCGATGGACTGACGGATTGGCAGCCGGTGCTCGAGGCCCTGCGCCACGAGGACCGTGTAGTGCCGGAGAAAGTCGAGGCGCTGGCCAGCTGGGTCTCGCAACCGACCATTCTGTTCGGCAGAACAGGGCGCTTTATTCTGTTGCGCGGAATTCACCACATTAAGCTGGTCATCGCCGGAGACCGGGTTGAACAGATCAAGGCCTATGTCTACATGGTGCTTTCGGGTGCCATCGCGCCCTGACGTCAGCCTCGCGCGCGGGAGGTCGCCACGGTGAAGGAACTCGGCAGCACGTCGTGCAGAAAGATCGCGGTCATCGGACGCGGCACCGCGGGCGCGCTGGCCGCCGCCAGCGTATCGCGGCTGCACCCGGAGCACGATCATGAGTTGCACCACATCTACGATTCACGCATTCCGATCATCGGCGTGGGCGAAGGAAGTTGGCCCAGTCTGGTCCGCGACCTGCAGCACCTGTTGCAGTTGCCCCACGAAACGATTCAGCAACGCCTGAACGGCACCCGCAAGTTCGGCAACCGCTTCGAGGGATGGGGTCGGCGCCGGCAGGACTTTACTCACTACTTCACGCCGCAACAGGTGGCCTATGCCTACCACCTGTCGGCCGATGTGATGGCGGACCTGTTGTGCGCGAGTACGCGGGCTCGCCACATCGACGCGAAGGTGACCGCGATCGGGAGGGTGGACGGAGGCGCGCAGGTGGAGTTCGAGGGCCGTGAGTCCGAGCGCTACGACCTGGTCTTCGACGCCCGCGGGTATCCGCGGCAACGGGACCCGCAGGAGCATATCGACATTTCCTTCATCCCCACGAACTGCGCCGTCATTCGCCGTTGCCCCCCGGTCATCAAGGCGCCGCCGGACGGGCCGGTCCGGGAACCCGTGTATACCCGTGCGGTGGCGCGTCCGCATGGATGGGTGTTCGTCATTCCGCTGACCGTGCACACATCCTACGGCTATGTCTTCA
>VXOJ01000059.1 GCA_009840115.1 Gemmatimonadales bacterium
CTTCACCACCGCCCTCCAACTCGGCTTCGGCGGCTCCCCCCGCCCCCGCAAGGAGACCCCGCCACTTCCATGAACTGGCTGGGTTGGCCTCGCGTTGAGCACCCCGTATCGTCAGATATCCGCATCGCGAAGGGTACGGCCCCCAGGCCGAGGGAACGGGAGGAAGGGAAGATCGACGTGACGGAAGATCAGTTTCAGCATCTCATAAGCATCACGAAGGACAACAGCAGCAAGCTCGACCGCATCGACGGTCACCTCCACCGCATCGACGGGAAGCTTGAGGAGCACGACGGGAGATTCGACCGCATCGAGGGACGACTCCAGGAGCACGACGGGCACTTCGCGCGCATCGACGGGCACTTCGCGCGCATCGAGGGACGACTCCAGGAGCACGACGGGCACTTCGCGCGCATCGACGGACACTTCGCGCGCATCGACGGACACCTCGAGCGGATCGCTGGGCACGTTCACCGCATAGATGGGAAGCTCCAGGAGCACGACAAGCATTTCGAGCGCATCGACGAGAAGCTCCGGGAGCACGACGGGCACTTTGGACGGATCGACGGGCACCTCCACCGCATCGACGGGCACCTTCACGAGCACGACGGGCTTTTCGAGCGGATCGCCGGGCACGTTCACCGCATCGAGGCGAAGCTTCAGGAGCCGCATCGCGGGGAAACCTTACGAGCCTCCCCCTAGTCGCCGGCGTCCCCGCGGAAACGTCCCGTCAGCCGCTGGCCCGGCGACGCGGACATCGAATCGGACATGCTTGCCCGGGACGCCGTATCAGGTGAAGGCGGCAGCCTGAAGCGCTGACCTCGGCGAGGCCGGGTGTCAGGCGGCCCCTGCGGCTCAGCGGCTCTCGTCCTCCGCCGCGACCGCCTCGGATCCCAGGTGCTTCCGGAACCAGGTCAGGATCCGCTCCGACACGTCCATCACGAACTTGGGCTCGCGCGGCCCGTGCGGCGTGCGCGGGTACACGACCATCTCCGTCGGCACGCCGCGGCGGTCGAGGGCGCGGTAGAACTCCTGTCCCTGCGTGAACGGGACGCGCAGGTCCTCGGCCCCGTGAATCACCTGCGTCGGCGTGACCACGTTCGCGATGTGGTACATCGCCGAGTGCCGCTCGTAGCGCTCGTAGTCCTCCCAGAACTCGACGCCCATGTGGCCCACGAGGTAGTCCTGGATGTCGGTCGTCGTCGTCATCGAAACCAGGTTCGGGAGGCCGGCCCCCATGCTCGCCGCCACGAAGCGGTCCGTCTGGGTCACGGCCCACGAGGTCATGTAGCCGCCGTAGCTCCAGCCCATGAGGAGGAGGCGGTCCGGGTCCGCCACCCCCATGTCGATCACATGGTCGACCCCCGACATGAGGTCACGGAAGTCGCCGTAGCCCCAGTCCTGGAAGTTCGCGTAGCGGAAGTCCTTCCCGTAGCCGGTGGAGCCGCGGGGGTTCGGGCGCAGGATCGCGAAGCCCTCCTGGGCGAAGTACTGAAGCATGTACGCGGCCGGGCTGCCGGTGAAGCTCTGGCTGAAGACGCCCGCCGGCCCTCCGTGCACGTTCAGGATGAGCGGCACGCGCTCGCCTTCCTCGTAGCCCACGGGGTAGGTGAGGAGCCCCTCGATCTCGAACCCTTCCGTGGAGGTCCAGGAGACGAGCTGCGTGCGCCCCATCTCCGGGCGCGGCACGCCGGCATGGAGATCCGTCACCTGCTGTGGAGAGTACCCGTTCGTGGGCGACACGAAGACGTCCCACGGTTCTTCGGGGGTCTGCCACGTGAAGGCCATGCGGCTCGCGTCGCCGGTGAGCGCGACGGAGCCGATGACGCCGTCCCCGTACGAGATGAAGCGCATCTCGCCGCCGTCGGCCGGAACGGCCAGCACGTGCCGGCGCGTGCCGAGCGATTCGAGCAGGAGCAGTTCGGAGGAGTCCCCCGACCAGCCGAGCACGAACGCGCTCCGGTTCGGCGTGTCCAGTCGCCGCGCCTCTCCGCCCCCCGCCGGCATGACGTATACGTCGCCGAGTCCGATCGGCTCCGGCTGATCACCCGTCGACACGTAGGCGATCCAGGCGCCGTCCGGCGACCAGTGCGGGCTCCCTTCGATCCCCGCCCCGCCCACGAGGAGCGCGACCTCCCCGACCGCGGCGGAATCCGCGTCCGCGCCTTCGGCCGAGTCTCCGTCCTCGTCTCCCTCGGCTTCCCGCGCGGCCAGGATGTCGCCGATCCCGGCGGCGTCCGGGACGGTCGTCGTGGAGAGGTCTCCGCTCAGCCGCCCCGTGTTGATGCGGGGATCGACCTGGTGCGCGAACACGATCCGCGCCCCGTCCGGCGCCCAGCTGAAGCCGGTGATATGGAATTCGCCGGCCGTGAGCCGCACCGGCGTCGCCGGCTCGTCCGAATCCGGGTCGATGGCGGCCACGTACAGGTGCGAGAACTTGTAGTCCCGGTCCACGAGGATCACGTCCCGCTTCTCCTCCCGCGCCTTCTTCTCCTCCGCGGTCGGCGGATCCCGCATGAGGAAGGCGATCCGCGTCCCGTCGGGCGACCAGCGGTATCCCCCCACCGACCCTTCCGCCTTCGTGAGTTGCCGCGCCTCGCCGCCCCCCATCGGCAGCGCCCACACCTGGCTGCCCGCCTCGCCCTCGCCGTCGCGGCCCGAGGTGAAGCTCAGCCACGCGCCGTCGGGGGAGAACTGCGGCGACCCGGCCGACGCCTCCCCGCGTGTCCACTGCGCGGCCCTCGTCCCGTCCGCGTCCGTCATCCAGATGTGACTCAGATACTCCGACTGCGGTCCTTCCATCAGCGGCTCGCGCACGACGAAGGCGATGCGGGAGCCGTCGGGAGAGATTGCGGTGCCGGAGACCGCGCGGTACTGCATGCTCAGCGCCGGGGTCCAGGCGTCGTCGGCCTGCGCGCGGGCTTCATGCGCCCCGAAGGAAGCGGTCAGGACCAGGACCGCGGTGAGCGCAAAGACCCGCCGCGGGGTGCGGAGGAGGAAGGGCTGAGACAGAATGTTCCTGGACCCGGACATGTTCACACCTCTCGGTTCACTTGGCGTCGTAGCGTGCTCGCGCATCGCACCACGCGTCCAACATAGCGAACAGGCAATAGATGTCCGAGACGCCGCCAGCCGGCCACGCTCCCGCCCCCGTGTCGGGATCCGAGCGGATCCATGCGATCGATGCGCTCCGCGGCGTCGCGGTGCTGGGGATCCTCATCGTGAACATCTGGAGCTTCGCCTGGGTCTGGTACAACGTGGAGGCCGGTTTCGCGTGGGAGCAGTCGAAGCTCGGAGGGACCCTCTTCAACTACGTCGGCTCCATCGGTGTCTTTCTTGGCTACGTGGGGCTGGTGATGCTCGTGGCCCGGAGCGGGCGCTCCAGCTGGCGTGGTCGCCGTGGTGGCTCGCCCGGTTCCGCTTCGGACCCCTGGAGTGGCTCTGGCGTACCCTCTCCTACGGGCGGCGTCAACCGATGAGGGTCGCGTGGACGAAGGGACAATGAGCGAGGCGATGGACGCGGCACCAGACAGGGAGATTCGATGAAGATGACCGGCCCGGGGCTGCGCACATGCTCCGCAACCGCGCTGGCCGTGCTGGCGGCTCTGGCGCTGCCGCAGCTGACACACTGGTCCTCGTACGGCGGGCTGGCGGCGCAGGAAGATGAACGGGAAGCGCGGGAAGCGGCGGAAGCCGCGGAACTCGCGCGCCGCGATTCCCTGCGCAGGCTCTTCGATCCGGCGGGCGCCTTCGCACCCCTCGACCTCCCCGAGCCCGGCGAGTTTCGGGATGCCTCCGGCGCCCCCGGCGAGGCCTACTGGCAGCAGCGGGCCGACTACCACATTCGGGCGACGCTCGACGACGATCGCATCGAGGGCACGGAACGCATCACGTACACGAACAACAGTCCCGATTCGCTCACGAGCCTCTGGGTCCAGCTCGACCAGAACCTCTTCCGCGAAACCAGCTACGGGGCGCTGAGAGCGGAGGAACTCGGCGGGGACGTCCGCCACGGCGGCTTCTTCAAGGACGGCGGTTTCGTGATCTCGGGCGTGCGCGCCGACGTCGGGGGCGAGATGACGGTCCCCGAGTACCGGACCGAGGACACGATGATGGAGATCCTCCTCGGCGAACCCCTCCCTCCGGGCGGAAGCCAGATCGAGGTCGAGATCGACTTCGCGTTCGAGATCCCCGAGACGGGCGGCGACCGGATGGGGCAACTCGACATCCGGGGCGGGATCATCTATCAGCTCGCGCAGTGGTACCCCCGCGTCTTCACCTACGACGACGTGAACGGATGGAACCAGTCGCCCTTCCTGGGGCAGGGCGAGTGGTACCTCGAGTACGGCGACTTCGATGTCGAGTTGACCGTCCCGCGCGATTTCATCGTCGTCGCCACCGGCGAACTCCTCAATCCGGAGGAGGTTCTCACGCCGATGCAGCGCGAGCGGCTCGCGGAGGCGCGCCTCTCGGAGGAGACGGTCCACATCATCGGGCCGGATGAAGCCGGAGAGGATCACACGCGGCCGCCCGGCGAGGCGCCGCTCACATGGCGGTTCCGCGCGGAGGACGTGCGCGACTTCGCGTGGGCCGCGTCCGACCGCTTCGTCTGGGACGCCGCCGGCTGGGAGGACATCCTCATCATGTCCGCCTACCCGCGGGAGAGCATGGGCGGGCCCGTGGGCAGCGGCTGGGAGCGCTCCACGGAATACCTCCGTCACAGCGTCCGGCACTATTCGGAGAAGTGGTTCCGCTATCCGTATCCCGTCGCGATCAATGTGGCCGGACTCGCGCTCGGGATGGAATATCCCATGATCGTCTTCTGTTCCTGGCGGTCCCGCGGCGCCTTCCTCTTCTCGGTCACGGACCACGAGATCGGACATACGTGGTTCCCGATGATCGTGGGCTCCGACGAGCGGCGGTACGCGTGGATGGACGAGGGGTTCACCACCTTCATCAACTACTATTCCGGCATCGAATTCGCGGGCGGGGAGCCGATCCTGGGCGAACTCATGTCCCCCGCCCAGATCGCGACGGACACGCGGCTCCCGAGCTACGCCGTGTTCACGCCGGCCGACAGCATTCCGGAAGCGGACATCGGGGTTCTCGCCTACAACAAGCCGGCCGCGGTGCTCGTCCTCCTGCGAGAGGAGATCCTCGGGCCCGAGGTGTTCGACGAGGGCTTCCGCGAGTACATCCGGCGCTGGGCGTACAAGCACCCGCAGCCGGCCGATTTCATCCGCACGATGGAGGACGTGTCCGGGCGGGATCTCGACTGGTTCTTCAAGGGCTGGATCTACGAGGATGCGATGCTCGACCAGGCGATCGCTTCCGTCACCCGCGTGGGGGATACGACGCGGGTCGTGTTCGAGAATCGTGGAGGCATCCCGATGCCGCTCCAGGCGCGGATCCTCTACCAGGACGGGGAAGAGCAGCGATACGAGGTGCCGGTCGACGCGTGGCAGGGGGACGGCACCTATGTGCTGGAGGTACCCGGCGGGCCCGTGCGCAACGTCCAGATCGACCCGGACGGCGTGATGCCCGACGTGAACCGCGGGAACAACGTGTGGGGCCGGGGCATTCTCGGCCGCCGGCCTCCCCGGTAGCGCCGACTTCCCGTCCTCGCGAAACCACCGCGCCACGCCTTCCGTTCTGATGCCGGATGAACGCGCCTGCGCAGGGGTGAGATATGGAAGACATGATCATCGCCATCGTCGCGATCTTCTTCACGATCGGCATCCCGGTCCTCGCGATGGCGACGCACTTCGCTCTGCGGCCGCTGGTGCGGGATCTGGCGGAAGCGCTCGGGCCCCGGAAGCAGGAACGCGAGACGATCGCAAGGCTGGCGGAGCGGGTCGAGCGGCTTGAAGGCGAGAGCCGGGAGCGGGGCGAGCTCCTGGACCAGCTTGCGGAGGCGGAGCTGTTCCGGCGGCAACTGGAAGAGCGCGCCGGCGGAGAAACCACACGGGATCTCACATGACGATCATCGAAACCGAAGGGCTGTCCAAGCGGTACGCGGCGCTGCGGGGCGACGGGACGCTCGCCGTCGACGCGCTTTCCGTGCGCGTGGAAGCGGGGCAGGTGTACGGCTTCCTGGGGCCGAACGGGAGCGGCAAGACGACGACGATCGGGATGCTCCTCGGCATCATCAACCCGACGGGCGGTTCCTTCCGGCTGTTCGGCGGGGAGACGCCCGCCGAGTTGCACGCCGCGCGCCAGCGGATCGGCGCCACGCTCGAATACCCCAACTTCTACCCCTACCTGAGTTGCCGGGACAACCTGCGGGTCGTGGCCCGCGTGAAGGGGAGCGACGAGGCGGACATCGCCGAGGTGCTCGACATCGTGGGCCTGACCTCGCGCCAAAAGACGAAGTTCAAGGCGTGCTCGCTGGGCATGAAGCAGCGGCTCGCGCTCGCGGCCACGATGATCGGCGACCCGGAACTCATCATCCTCGACGAGCCGGCCAACGGGCTCGATCCGGCGGGGCAGCGGGAGATCCGCGACATCATCCGCGAACTCGCCCGCCGCGGGAAGACGATCTTCCTCTCGAGCCACATGCTGCACGAGGTCGAGCGCACCTGCACGCACGTCGCGATCATCGAGACCGGCCGCCTCGTCCGCGAGGGGAGCGTGGAGGACCTCACCTCCGCGCGAACGGTGGCGGCCGTGGGCGCCGATGGGGACATCGAGACGCTTCGGGACGCGGTATCGGAGTTCGAGGGCGTCGGCCACACGCGGGTCGAGGATGGCCGCGTCCTGGTGCAGATCGGGGCCGCCGGCCTCTCCGAATTGAACCGCTTTCTCGCCGGGCGGGGGATCTACGCCTCGCACCTGTCGCTGGAACGGCAATCGCTGGAGGACGCCTTCATGGAGATCACGGGCACGCCCGAGGGGTTTGGAGAGATCCAATGAAGGGCGCGCGGGCGTTCGGCGTGCTGCTGCGCAACGAGTGGTTCAAGGCGAGGAAGCGGCTCGCCTTCTGGATCGCCCTCGGCTTCTACGCGTTCTTCACGCTCATGAACCACGCCCAGCCCTTCCTGGAGCGCAGCGAGGGCTTCCGGCTCCCCGACATCTGGACCGACGTGTTCGGGGACGAGTCCACCATGGTGGTGATCTTCGCCGCGCTCACGCTCGTGCTGCTGTCGGCGACGGAGTTCGGCTGGCGAACCGCGCGGCAGAACGTGATCGACGGCCTCTCGAAATCCCAGTGGTTCTGGGGCAAGTCGCTCCTGCTGCCCGTGGTGGGGCTCGTCTTCATCGGCGTCCACGTGTTGATCCCGACGGTGCTCGCGCTGATCCGGACCGACTTCGGGGCCGCCGAGGGGTCGCTCGTCCCGCTGTCCGTATTCCAGGCGGCCGGGGGGCTCGGGCTGGCGTTCCTGAGCGTGGCCGCGCTCGCCTTCCTCCTGTCGCTCGTGATCCGCAGGACCGGAGCCGCGCTGGCGGTGTGGTTCCTGTGGATCGGCCCGATCGAGTCCGGGATGCTGCCCGCGCTCGTCCGCCGCTTCCTGCCGGACTACACCGGCTGGCTCGACTACCTGCCGTTTTCGAACACCTTCCCGCTCCTCGAATTCCGCAACTACGACGCGGCCGCCTACGAGCGTTACGCCGCCGCCGTCGAAGGCGCGGGCCGAACACCGCCACCCGCCGTCGACCCGGCGTGGCACTTGATCACCGCCGCCGCCTGGACGACGCTCCTCGTCGGCATCGCCTACATCTCGTTCCGCCGCCGCGACCTCTGACCCCGGGCCTTGCGCCCGCAACACCGCAGTTCCAGCGTGGCGTCTCCAGCTTGGTCCAGGGAGATGCTGACGGAGGGCCGTGTACAGCACCTGCATGTTCTGCAAAAGGCCGCTGGGGTCCAACGAGGTGGTCGAGACCTTTCCGGTGGGGCGTCGGCTCGCCTTCGACCCGGCCAGGGGCCGGCTGTGGGTGGTGTGCCGAAGGTGCCGGCGCTGGAACCTCACGCCGCTCGATGAGCGCTGGGAGGCCGTGGAAACGTGCGAACGCCTCTTCCGCGCCACGCCGCTCCGCGCCTCGACGGATCAGATCGGGCTCGCGCGCCATCGCGAAGGCCTGGAACTCGTCCGCATCGGGAAGCCGCCCCGCGGCGAGTTCGCCGCCTGGCGCTACGGCGATCTCTTTCGGAGGAGAATGCGGAAGTCTGTTGTCTTTGCGCCGCTCCCTACGGCGGCCGGCTTGGTTGCTGCCCAAGCCAGTCCGCCGGTGGCCGTGTCTCTCGGCGTCCTGGCGGTCTTCCTGGCCTGGTCGTATCGCGGCACAGCCGCAAAGACATCGATCGGCGGTCGCGAAGCCGGCGACGTTCCGATGGATCCGGGCTCGGTCGTGAAGTTCAGTCGGATGGACGTTGAGACGATCAAAATGTTCCCCGCCGACGGGACGCCGGGATTTGTCGTCGACATGATCAGGCGGGGCCGAAGCGCCCGTTTCGCCGGGGACGATGCCCGTCGCGTTGCTTCGGTGATCCTGCCGAAACTGAACCAGAGCGGCGGTACCCGTCGGGCGGTTCAGGCTGCCGTAGCCGAGATTGAAGCGAGGGGTCACCCGGAGCGCTACCTGGCCCATGCAGCGCAGGACAACCTGAGTCGCAACAAGCGAGACGTCTCCGGCTACGTACGGAACATGCCGAAGCGGACGCGGCTCGCGCTGGAGATGGCGCTCCACGAGGAACAGGAAAGGCGCGCGCTCGAGGGCGAGTTGTGGATGCTGGAGCAGGCGTGGCGCGAGGCGGAGGAGATCGCGGCGATCGCGGACCGGCTGCTGCTCCCGGCCGGCACCGATGAGTTCTTCGAGAAGTACGGAACCGATCCGGAATCCGGGCCGAGGTTGCATGATGGGTGACACGCGGGCGGGGCTCCACCGGCGGGTCGCGCTGGAGACGCCGGAGCACGTCAGGCTCGAGTATCAGCTCGCGGACCTGGGGTCGCGCGCGGCTGCGCTCGCCCTCGATCTGGCCATCATCGTGGCGGCCCTCCTGCTGGTGGCGCTCGTCTTCCGGTACGCGGGCGGGCTCGGACAGGCCGTGCTCTACATCGTCGGCTTCTTCGCGATGTGGGGGTATTTCCTCTTCTTCGAAGCGGTGTGGGACGGACGTACGCCGGGCAAACGCGCGCTGGGGCTGCGAGTGCTGCACGACGGCGGGGAGCCGCTCTCCTTCCAGGGGTCGGTGCTCCGGAACCTGATCCGGATCGTGGATCTGCAGCCGGGCGTGACCGGGATGGCCGGGGCCGCGTCGATCCTGTTCAACCGCCGGGCGCAGCGCCTCGGAGACCTCGTCGCCGGCACGATCGTGGTTCGGGACACGGGAGGCGGTGAGATGTTCGGGGACGAGGCGCGGGCGGATGGCCGCCCGGGCCGCCCGCGACTCTCCGTCGAACAGTTCGCGCTGGTGTCGGGCTACGTCGGGCGCCGGGCCGGGCTGGAACCGGACGTCCGGCGCCGCGTGGCGGCCTCGGTGTGGGATGCGGTGCGACCGGCGGTGGGCCGGGACGGCCTGGACGGCCTGGACCCCCGGGCGGCTCCCGATACGCACCTCGTCCGGCTGCACGCGGACGAAGCCCCGCGGCACGCGGCGCGCCAGGGCGGGGCGAGCCTCCAGGCCGCGGCGATGGCGCGCGAGCGGCGCGAGGCCTGGACCGCCTACACGGACCTCGTGGAGAAGGGGCGCGCCGGAGGGCTGGACCGGTTCAGCGAGGCGGAGGTGCGGGCGTTCGGACGCCTTTACCGCGGCGTGACGGCGGACCTGGCGCGCGCGCGAACCTATGGCGCCTCGCCGGGGCTGCTGGAGGCGGTGGAACGATGGGCGGGGGCCGGACACAACCTCCTGTACCGCGCGAAGGGAAGGGCGGCGGTCCCCCTCGGCCGCTGGATCGCACGCGAACTGCCGCGGGCGGTGCGGCGCCATCACCGGCCGATCCTCCTCGCGGCCCTGCTGCTCTTCGGTCCCATGCTGGCCTCGTACACGGCCGTCCGCGATCGTCCGGCGCGGGCGCGTGCCATCATGCCGGCGGGGATGCTGGCGCGAGCGGAGAACACCGCCCGCGGGGACATCAACGTTTCCTACATCGATGTCGACGGCGCCGAGCGGCCGGCCCTCTCCTCCGCCCTCATGACGAACAACGTGCGCGTGAGCTTCCTCGCGTTCGCGGGCGGACTGCTTGCCGGCGCCGGAACGGTGCTGATCCTCGTCTTCAACGGTGTCCTGCTCGGAGCCGGGTTCGGTCTGTATGCGAACAACGAGGTGCTGGGGGTGATTCTCGCCTTCGTCTTCCCGCACGGCGTGATGGAACTCACCGCCATCTGCCTGGCCGGCGGGGCGGGCCTGGGGCTCGGGTCGGCGCTTCTCGTGCCCGGACGGCGCACCCGTCGGGAGGCGCTGCGGGAGCGGGGCCGCGCCTTCCTCTCGCTCGTCGGCGGGTCGGTGCTCCTGCTCATCGTGGCGGGTCTGGTGGAGGGGTTCTATTCCCCGTCCGGACTTCCTGCCGTGGCGAAGTTCTCCTTCGGCGGCGCCACCGCGCTCCTGCTCGCGGCGTACTTCGGCTTCGCGGGCCGAGGTTCCAACGACACCCCGCGCGCGGAGGTCAGAGCAGCCCCCGCTCCTTGATCTCGACGTACTTGTCCAGGGTGCGCACGAGCGCGTCGCCGGGCGGTGTGTCCACGACGAGGATTCCGGACTGGCGCATGACCTGAAGCGTGGTGGCGCGCGACTGCACGAGTTCCTCGGCGGCGGCGCGATGGAAGACCGCGGCCTCATCCACCGCGGGACGCGTCGCGGCCGCCTCGAGCGCCGGGTTGCGGATCGCGACGGCCAGCGGAAGGTGGGCGCGCCCGATCCGGGCGAGCGAAGTCACGAGCGCCTTCGAGACGGCCTCGTCGATCACGTCGCAGAAGAGGATGACCAGCGACCGCTTGCGGAACGTCCGGCTCAGCGTGGCGAGCGCGAGTGGGTAGTTGGGCTCGACCGGCCGGGTCTCCACGCCCGCGAAGACCCGGGCCAGCGCGGCCGGATCGGACCGGCGGGGCGGCGACAGGTGCCGGATCTCGTCGTCGAACACGACGGTTCCGACGCGGTCTCCGAAACTTCGCGCCCGGTTGGCGAGCATCATGCCCGCCGCGAGGGCAAAGTCCACCCGCTCACGCTCCTCGATCCGCTCGCGCATGTGGCGGCCCGCGTCGATCGCGAGGACGACGTTCTGGCTGCGTTCCGCCTCGTAGTTGCGGACGACGAAACGCTGGCGCCTGGCCGACGCCTTCCAGTCGACGATGCGCGGGTCGTCCCCCTCGGCGTAGTCGCGCAGGCTCTCGAACTCGCGGCCGTCGCCCCACTGGCGGCTGCGGCGCGAACCGGCCGTGCGCAGGCCGCGCCGGAGCGCGTGGCCGCTGCGGTCGCGCAGCAGGCTCCGGATCCCGGGCTGCACCTGCAGCGTGTGCGCCGCGTCGACGGTGGAACGCCTCCAGGCGAGCCCCCACGGCGAGCGGGTCCGCAGGTGGATCGCGCCCATCGCCGGAAACCCGCGCGTGCGCGGCCGCACCCTGTAGCCGGTACGCACGACCGAAGCGGGGGGGATGTCCAGCCGCACGCCCGCCTCCCACGCTTCAATCCCGTCGCGTCCGGGGAGACGGCGCAGGGAGGGATCGAGGTCGTCCGTGAGACGGATGGAGAGCCGGTGCTTCGTCGGGTTGACCAGCTCGATCGCGATCTCGGCGATCTCGCCGAGCGCCGCGATGCGCGGCGCCGTGCGGGAGGCCGATGGGGACCGCGTCCGCCGGCCGTCGATCCAGACCAGGAGGAGGATGGCGATGTCCGCCGCGACGGCGCCTGCCGCCGAGAACAGGAAGACGAAGGAGGTCAGCCCCAGCAGCCACAGCGTCCGCCCGCTCGGAACCACGGCGATGCGGACTATCGGGGCGCCTCCAGCGTTTCGAGGAGCGCCCGCAGTTCGTCGTCGGAAGAACGTCCTTCGACCTCCGCCTCCGCGGTCAGCACGACGCGATGCCGAAGCACCGGGAACGAGAGCGACTTCACGTCGTCCGGCGTGACGAAGTCGCGGCCCTGCAGAAACGCCTCCGCCCTCGCGGCCTGGAAGAGGGCCACGCCCGCGCGGGGACTCGCCCCGAGCGCGAACGCCTGGTCGTCCCGCGTCGCCCGCACGATCCCGGTCACGTAGCGCCGGACTCTCTCGTCCACATGGACGCCGTCCACCGCGCCGCGCGCCGCGAGCAGCGCCTCGCGCGTCAGCGGTTCGCCCATCGGATACGTCGCCTCGTCGTCCGCCCGGAACCCCGCCTCATGGCGGTCGAGGATCGCCCGCTCCGCCTCCTCCGGCGGATAGTCGATGACGACTTTCATCAGGAAGCGGTCGACCTGCGCTTCCGGGAGGGGATAGGTCCCCTCGTACTCGACCGGGTTCTGGGTCGCGAAGACCGTGAACGGCGCGGGCAGGGCGCGCGTGGCGCCGTCGACGGTGACCTGGCGCTCCTCCATTGCCTCCAGCAGCGCCGCCTGGGTCTTGGGCGGCGCGCGGTTGATCTCGTCGGCGAGCAGGAGGTCGGTGAACACGGGACCGGGCCGGTAGCGGAAATTCCGCTGCGTCTCGTCCAGCACGCTCACGCCGACGAGATCCGTGGGCATGAGATCGGGGGTGAACTGGACACGGCCGAAGTCGAGCCCCAGCCCGCGGGCGAGGGCGCGGACGGAGAGCGTCTTGGCCGTCCCCGGCACGCCCTCGAGGAGCGCGTGGCCACGGGCGAGGAGCGTGATCATGAGCTGTCTGAGGACGGTCTCCTGGCCCAGGATCACCTTCTCGATGTCGCCCAGCAGACGCAGCGCCGCGTCGTGCGTCGTCATGACTCCGCCCTTCGTCCGAGGTGGTCGTCGATTCCGGCGGCGACCATCGTCAGGTCCACCGGATCGGCGCGCAAGCCGCGTCGGATCCGGGCCAGAGCGGGCTGCTCTCCCCGCCGGGCCTCCAGCTCGCGGATCAGACCCCGGGCCTCGGCGACGTCCCTCGGCGGAGGGCGCCGAGCGCCCCGGGCCAGCGGCGCCAGGAGGAGGAGGGCGGCCGTCCGCCGGGCCCGCGCCTTCTCGTACAGGTCGCCGAGCGCGGAGACGTGTTCGAGCGGAGACCTTCGTTCGCGGTCCGGCGGAGCGACGGCCGTCGTCGGAGCGCCGAAGCGCAGCCCCGCGCACGCGAGCGCGAGGAAGGCGGCCAGGAGGATCTGGAGCAGCGTGCGCCCCTGGGCCGAGCCCAGGACGAAACCCGCCCAGCGCCTCGCCGTGCTCTCGTAGCCGCGGATGCCCTGGTGGAACTCGGCGAAGAAGATCGTGTCGGCGGGCGTCGTGTGCGTGAGCACGGCCCGCATGACGACGAGCGCCAGCGGGTCGTCGGCGACGCGGCCGTTCGAGAGCGGCTCGGCGTCGCTGAGGACGATGACGTGACCGTCCCCGAAGGGCATGAGGCCGGCGCCCGTCCACCTCCGGCCGTCGTTGCTTCCGACGGTGAGCAGCGTTTGCACGGGAGGGACGGACCGCGTGTGCTCGCCGAGTTCGCGGGACGTCATCCGGCGGAGCGCGCGGCGCGGAGCCGTTGGCGCCGGCAGGCCGTCGGTCAGCGAGTGGGCCGCCCACTCCGGCCGTTCCAGATCGCCCGGCCGGGGCACGCGGAACGCGAGGCCCAGGGAGTCCATCAGCGGTGTGATCCTCAAGGCGCTGGAGATGGCCGGGAACAGTTGCGGTGCGTAGACAAGGGTGCCCCCGCGGCGCACTCGCTCCAGGAGGGCGCGGACCTCGACCGGGCTCGGTACGACGGCGGGCGAGAGCAGCACGAGCGCCCCCGGGACCGGATCGGCGTCGGCCAGCGGTGTGAGCCGGGGCGCGGTCGGGCGGCCGAACCGCTCGAGCCCGCGGGCGAACGCGGCCACGCCGTCCGGCGTCGTGCGAAAGGAACTCCGCCTCACGTCGAGCGCGGTGCGTCCCGCCGGCCGGGCGAGATACGCGGCGAGCCCCGCCACGAGCGCGATCGCGCCGACCCACGCGAAGGTTCTGAACCTGCCGCCGCTCACGATGAACCGGACTCCTCGTTCGGCGCGGATGTCGCGCAACCGGCGTCCCGTGCCAGGTCCTCCAGGGCGGCGTAGCCTGCGGAGGTGGGCGTGTCCTGACCGAAGGAAAGTCCCTGGAAATGGCGGATGAAGTGGCGGCCGGCGGCGGTTTCCATCTCGAGGGCGTAGTCCCCGGGCGTCTTCGACGGGTGGAACGCGACCGTGCCCTTCCCGTCGAGCGTGAGGAGGAAGCCCCGGTACAGCCCGCTCGCCGCAGGCCGGAACTCCCCCGCGCCCGCGCGCGTTCGGGCGAGGCCCAGCCACTCGCGCGCCGAGGTGGGCACGCCATCATCCTCCGGATCCTCGTCCCCCCTCTCCCGCGCGTCCTGCACCCACTTCGGCCCGTGACGCAGCGCTACCGTCCCCAGCGCGATGAGCGCGGCGAGGACGACGACGAGGGCCAGCACTTCCATGAGCCCGCCGCCCTCATCGAACAGGAAGCGGCGCAGCCAGTCCCACGCATCGGAGAGCGTGTTGGCGATCCAATCGAAGATCCGCTGTCGGGGAGACAGGGGTGGGGAAACGAAGTCCGGCTGGGCGAGGATCTCGCGCAACGCGTCGGACATCTCGCCCGGCGAGGGGAGAGCCTCCGGGGCGGGCGGCGGCTCCTGCCCGCCCGGGAAAGCGGCGGGACCGGGAAGTCGGGTCACGGTCCGTCCGTCGCCATCGCGGCCGCGGCCGTTTCCAGATCGGCGGCCTCCAGGCGCACCCGGCGATCGTGGTAGAGGAGGAACATCGTCGCCACGAGGAAGGGCTTGGTGAACGATCCGATCAGCAGGTCCAGCGTGTTCTCGACCGCCTGAAGACCGGGGCTCAACGTGCCCGCCGTCGTGGGCGAAGTGAACATCTCGAACCCTCCGAAGAGCGCGAAGATGGCGAAGGAGGGACCATCGCGGATGATCGTGGCGACGAGCATGATCCCGAGGATCCGGAGCCAGGCCCCCTTGCCGAGTTTCAGCGAGCGGCGCACCGCCTCCGCGGCGGTCCGACCTTCCATGAGCACGGCCGGAAAGAGCGCGAAGGAAGTACGGAACCAGAGGGCGAGGACCACGAGCGTCGCCACGAGGATCACGAACCCGAAGACCGAAAGCCCCACGACGAGGTCGCCCAGGATCGCGAACGTCGCGGCGCCCGCGATCATGACCGGGATCATCACGATCACGCCCGCGAGCGCCGCGATCAGCAGAGCGAGCAGGTGCCCTCCGGCCGCGCTAGGAAAGGGACGGAGCGCACCGCGGTACGCGCTTTCCAGCGAAGCCGCGCGCCCTTCGAGCCGGGCGGCCATGGCGACCGCGACCGCGAGCGTCCCCACCCACGAGAGCGCCGCCGCCGGCAGCAGGATCGCCATGGCGACGCCGAAGTCGCCGACCGCGGGCAGGCCCGAGGGATCGACGCCCGTGCCCGGTGTCCCCAGGGCGAGCAGCATGGCGTACCCGGGGAGGGCGCCCACGAGCGCGATGAGGAAGTAGAGTCCGAAGTCGCGCCGGTAGAACTGGATCGCGCCGTCCAGTATCTCGCCGAACCCCAGGGGTCGCTGTGGTATCACGGGCTACTCCAGAATCCGGTCCTCGATGAGGTGGGTGGCCGTCTCCCATTCGTCCAGCGGCGCGGACCACTCGCGGTCCCGGATGCGGCGCAGGTAGGTGATCTGCGCCAGGTGGTACAGATAATGCTGGGCGATATGGAGGACGGTGGCCCCCATCCGCAAGGTCCTTTCTCCGTCCGGAGACGTACGCTCCGCCAAGAGGTCCGCGTCGCTCTCGCAGGCGTTCACCTCGGCGATGATCTGTTCCTGGATCGTGCGCATGCGCGCGGCGACCTCCTCCGCCGGCCCCGGGGCGTCTTCGTGGATCACGGGGGTGATGCCGAGTTGCTTAAGGAACCAGACGTCCACGCGGTACATGTGGCGGCAGATCTTCCCGATCCCGCGCATCCCGTCCGCGGGCTGCCAGTCGAGATCCTCGCGGGAGATCCCGTCGAGCACGGTGAACAGGGGTTTGCGCGCGGCCTCGAAGACCTCGATGGTGTGGGCGATCCGGGTCCTCATCCTTACGGGTCTCCTTTCGGTTGCAGTGCCTCGGCGATGAACTCGACCGCGCGGGGGATGGCCCCGACCAGGGAGAGGAAGTCGTGCCCGCCACCCTCGTAGATGAACGCCTCGAAGTCGGGGGCCGTGCGGCCGAGCGCCGCCATCGTTCGCATCAGTGACTCCGCCTGGCTCACGGGCACGACGAAGTCCGCCGTGCCGTGATGCACCTGGACCGTGGGGAGGTCGTCCGCGAAGAGGACGGCCGAGCGACGCACGAGCGCGAGGCGCGCCTCGGAGGTGGACAGCGTGCCCCGGACGAGCGGCTGCACGACGGTGGAGTCGAGATGGACGAGGCCGGTCAGGTCCCAGGGGCCGTCGAGCGCGGTCTTCCACGCGACAACCCTGATCCAGTCATCGAAGAAGTCCGTCGGCCCGAAGAACGCGACGATCCGTTCGACCCGCGGGTCGCGCGCGCCCGCGAGCAGGGCGACGCCGGCCCCCCGGCTCCCGCCGACGATATGGATGGCGTCCGGCCGGGCCTCCGGCGTCGTCTCGAACGCGACGTTCGCGAGCGCGAGCGCGTCATCGACATCGTAGTCCCAGTGACCCGACGGACCCTCCGACACCCAGCTCCGGCCCGCGTGGCGGAGAGGCTCGCTGCGGAATGAGGGGATCACGTAGACGAAGCGAGGGCTCAGCTCTCCGAGGGCCAGCGTCACGATCCCGATGTCGTCGACCGATACGCCGCCGTCGCCCCCGTGCGTGTACATCAGCAGGGGGAGGGTCTCGGGCGCGGCGCCGTCCGGCACGATGATGGCGCCGAAGTGGCGGGCGCCCGCCACGACGTGCGAGACGATCCGCAGCGTAGCGGTCGACTCGCCGATCTCGAACTCCTCGGTCAGTTCGACCGAGACCCCCGCCGCCGAGACGTCGCGCCGCGCCCAGTCGGCTCGCACGGCCTCCACTTCCGCCGCCGACACGGGCGCGAACAGCGCATCGAGTTCGGCATCGAGGTCGATCGCCTCGGCGCGCACGGTGGCGCCGGCCCGGCCGGCCGTAACCGCGAGGCGCTGGGGGCCGGGAGTGGCTCCGAGCGTCCACGTCGTCGTCGCCTCGCCGCCGGCGTCCGAGATGGTCGAAGCCGGATCCGTGCTTCCGTGGCCGGGCTCCGGCTGGAACGTGACGGTGCTGCCACCGGCCGGACGCCCGTCGGCGTCGAGAAGCCGTACGGCGATGGTCTCGGCCGGGGGGCGCGCGGGAACTCCGCGCTGATCCCCGCCCGCAAGGACGACGATGGATGCCGGACCCGTCTCGGTGGGCGAGGCAGTATCGGCGTCTCCGCAGCCGGCGGCGATGGCCGGGACCAGGAGGGCCGCCCACCCGGGGCCTCGCGCGGCGGAACGTCGGCCCCGCGTCATTCGGGACCTCCGGGGGTACCGGAGCCGCCCTCGGGAGTCAGGCGGACGCAGGCACGTCCGACCGCCGCTGGCCACGCGAGTTCGACGAGCTCCCCCTGGTCGATTTCCTCGAAGCCCCGTTCGGACCGGGCCAGCGTGACGATCCGCGTGCGCGACTCCTGAGGCGCACAGGACTCGCTCGCAGTCACTACCGGCTCGACCCTCATCGGGTGCGCGAGCGGCAGCCGGGTGACGACCCCGCTGCCTTCGGGGAGGTCGGCCGCGCTCCAGTCGAGCGTCGCTTCGATCCCGCCGTCGCCGCGAATCTCCAGCGTCTTCGCGAGGCGGGGGAGGCCCGGTTCGGACCGCAGGCGGAGACGGATCCGGCCGGACCCGGAGTCGGGCTCGACGTCCGGCAGGCCGGTGAGCCGAAACGGGTGCGGCCGCCAATCCGCGACGAGGGTCCGTTCGCGAGCGTCCGCGCCGCCGGACGGTGCGAAAGCGACCTCCTGCAACAGTGCCAGAGGGGCGCCGTCCGGAGCGGGTGCGGCCGGGGCTTCGGATTCGCGGTCGTGGACCGAGGGGACGCCATCGTTCCGGGTTCGCGCCCCGCGGGTCATGCCTCCGTCGGCCTCGCGCGTCGCGCCGGACGCCGCCGGATCCCGGTGGTAGGCCTCGAGGCGGCGGGAAAGGACGTCGACGTAGTTCACGCCATCCCGGAAGACCGTGAGGATCTCGATCGCGCCGCCGCGTTGGGGGGTGATCACGCTGGAACTCCGGGCCGAGTGGATCCAGATCTCGTCATGGCCGTCCAAATCGAAGTCGAGAATCTCGAACGCGATGCCTTCTTCCTCGCGCAGCCGCCGCTCGGCAGTGGCGAGTTCGCGCCAGATCGCCCGGCGCAGGTGTGGAAGGTAGACGCCGCCGAACACCCCGTGCCAATAGGCGTCGTTGCACTGCGCCCGCGCGATGGCGCGCCGCGCCTCCGGCGGGTCGCCGCGCTCCCGA
Source organism: Gemmatimonadales bacterium (assembly GCA_009840115.1). Taxonomy (GTDB): domain Bacteria; phylum Gemmatimonadota; class Gemmatimonadetes; order Palauibacterales; family Palauibacteraceae; genus Palauibacter; species Palauibacter irciniicola. The sequence continues at coordinate 18,553 of VXOJ01000059.1, forward strand.
CAGAGGCGAGAGAGCGTCAGCGCCGTTTTGTGCATGCGGTTCGACTCCGGGTATCGGCGCAGGAAGCCCTTCCAGTGGCCGCCGCGGATCAGCGGGCCGGGCTCGGCGTCGCCGTGGGCCGCACCCGACGTCGTCGCCTTGAGCCGGGCGAGGCGCCGCGCGGCGGGGCGGGGGAGCGTCCACTCCTCCATCTCGCGGTACGCACCCATCGCCGGGTAGACGAGCCCGCGGCCGGGTCCGGAGGCTGCCTCGCGGGTCGCGACCAGCTCCAGTTCGCCCCGGCCGCGGGCCGCGTTCAGCGTCTCGAGGAACGCCTCCAGCCAGCCCCCGCCATACACCCATTCGCGGGTGTCCGGCCACCCGCCGAACTTCTCGCCGTCGTCGCCGAGGACGATCTGGCGCTGCCCGGCCCCCCGCCGCCGGGCGAGGAAGTCCGCGATCTCCCCCACGGGCCGGAACGGGATCAGGTACCGGAGCCGCTCGTCGATCGGAAGGAGACGGAGCCGCTCCCCGCCGCTCTCCGTCGTGAAGGCGCCGTCCATCTCCTCGGGCTCGAGTCCGCAGGCGAGGAGGTGGCGGTCGTCGAGGAGGGTGTATTCGATGCCCGCGCGCGCCAGGTCGGCCGCGAGGTCGGGTTCCCAGACGCGCTCCGTGAGCCAGAGGCCGGTGGCGTCGACTCCGAACCGGCGGCGCAGATCCGCCCGCATCCACTCGACCTGTTCCACCCGGTCCGCCGTGGAGAGCGCCGCGAGGATCGGCTCGTAGCGTCCGGAGGCGAGGAACTCGATGTGGCCGTCCGCCGCCCGCACCCCGAGGTCATCGAGGAAGTCCGGGGCGTGGTCCTCCAGCCAGTCGAGGAGGGGACCGGAGAGGTGAAGCGAGATGGGGTAGGCGCCGTGCCGGTGGATCGCATCGAGGAGGGGCCGGTACACGCCGGTCAGGTGATCCTCGAATACATGATCGAAGTTCCCCACCGGCTGGTGGAGGTGAATCGCGAACGCGAAGCGGAGCGGGCTTCGGCTCACGTGTCCGCCGGGACGGCGACGCCGGCGCCCGACCTGGACGCACGCTCGTACACGGCCGCGGCGTTCGCGAGGTCGGGGTCGTTGGCCGGGGCCTTCGCGAGGTCCCCGACGAAGCCGGCCTCCAGGGCCTCCGCGCGCTCCGGCGCGATCCGACGCAGGCGGTCAAGAGCGTGCGCGGCGTAGCCGAGCACCTGCCTCGCCTCGAGGCCCGCGACATCGTCGAAGAACCAGGCGCAGGAGGTGAACATCGCCGCCCGGTCGCGGGCGACCTCGAGCAGCGCCAGCGCTTCGTCCCGGCGTTCTCCGCCGCCGATCTCCCGGGCGGCTCGCGCGGCGAAGTCCTCCAGCCCCGACGGCGCGCCCAGAACCTCGCCGAGCGTCTCCACGGCCCCCTCCGGGTCCGGAAACCGGCCCGGCGCCAACTCCACGTACGCCTCGTCGAGCCCGGCCGCGAGCGACTGAAGCGCCTCGCGCAGCGGCCCCCGCCAGCGCTGTTGCAAGTCAAGGTGAGGCGCCATCCGGCATCCGCACTCCGAACGCCAGCGTTCCACCCCGTGCGCACAACTCCAGGAGGTGGGCTCCTCCAGGGTCACGGGCGGGACTTCACCGGCGGCGGCGAGCGCCGCGGCGAAGTTCCCGATGGCCACCTCTCCGCCCTCGCGGGCCCGGGAGATCACCCGCATGAGCGTGCGGTCGGCCCCCGTGTGATGGTGCCCGAACGTCTCGCCATCCGTCGCCAGCGCGACGAAGGGAACCTCGCGGCCCGCAGCCGTCCGGAGCGCCTCGAACCACGCGTCACGACCGTCGAGCAGCGCCCCGAACGCCACGCCGTGCGAGAGTTCGCCGTCGTAGATGAAGACCGCGATCTCGCGCCCCCCGGCGAGGCGGATCCGCCCCACGCCTCCGGCCGGCACGTCCCCGACCTGGTGCGGAGCCAGGACCGTGAAGGCCACGCCGTGCGCCGCCAGGACGTCGAGGGTCTCCATGTCGACGGCCGTCTCGGGCAGCCACATGCCCTCGGCACACCGCCCGAAGCGCCGCTCGAAGTCCCGCAGCCCCCAGCGCACCTCCGTCTCCTTCTCGCGGCGGGAGGCGAGCGGGAGGATGATGTGGTGGTAGGGCTGCGCGACCGCGTTGCCGTGCCCCAGCCGCGCGCGGCTCGCCCGGTCCCCGCGGACGAAGCCCTCGTGAACCTCCGGGCGTTCCCCCTCGAGCCAGCGCGCGAGCGTCGGGCCGAGGTCGAAGCTCAGCCAGTCGAACGCCCCCGCCCGCGCCAGCGGTTCGTAACATTCCGCAGCGATCCGTTCGTTCCAGTTCTCGAACGGGGCCGCGCCCGGCTCCCGGCGGATCCGGTCCGTCCACGGGTCCTCGCGCGGTGGCTGGTAGAAGTGGCCGTGAAGGACAACCGTGGGGCGATCCACGGCCGAAGGCGGGTTCAGTCGCCCGGAGCGTGCGCGGCGAGCGCCCGCCGGTACACGTCCAGATAGCGGCCGGCGCTGCTCGCCCAGCCGAAATCACGGGTCATCGCCTGCACCGCATGCTCGTTCCAGGCCTCGCGACTCCCCGCGTACAGCGCGGCGGCTCGCCCGAGCGCGATCTCCAGGTCTTCCGGTGTGTATCCGTCGAACAGGAAGCCCGTCACCTGGTCCTCGATCGTGTCGGCCAGCCCCCCGACGCGCCGTGCGACCGGGAGCACCCCGTAGAGCTGCGCCCGCATCTGCGTGAGGCCGCACGGTTCGTAGAGCGACGGCATCAGGAGGAGGTCGATTCCCGCCAGGAGCCGGTGCTCCTTGGCCTCGGCGAACTCGGTGTCCACGGCGATCCGGTCCGGGTGCCGCCCGGCCAACTCGCGCAGCGCCGTTTCGTACCGTTCCTCTCCCTGGCCGAGAAAGATGAACTGCCCTTCGGCCCGCTCCAGCGGTCCGCCGTCGATGAGGAGGTCGAGCCCCTTCTGCGCGACGAGCCGCGCGGTCATCCCGTACAGCGGTTCGCCCGGCGCCTCGGTCAGAGAGTACTCCCGTTGCAGCGCCCGCTTGCAGACGGCTTTCCCGGCCAGATCCGCGCTCGAGAACGTGGCGGCGATCTCCGGGTCCGTCTCGGGATTCCAGACCTCCAGGTCGACGCCGTTCAGGATTCCGAGAAAACGGTCGCCCATCTCGATGAACGAGCCGTGGAGCCCGAACCCGCCGTCGGCCGTGCGAAGCTCGTGCGCGTGCGTAGGACTCACGGTCGTCGCGTAGTCCGCGAACACGAGGCCTCCCTTGAGCAGGTTCAGGTGGCCGTAGAACTCCATGAGCCGCCAGTGAAACAGCTCGCGCGGCAGCCCGACCTCCTCGAGCACTTCGGGCCCCTGAAGTCCCTGATAGCCCGCGTTGTGGATGGAGAGGACGGCCGCCATGCGGTCGTGCGCCTCGCGTCCCGCGAACCGCGTGCGCAGGAAGACGGGGGCGAGGGCCGCATGCCAGTCGTGCGCGTGGACGACGACGGGCACGTCGGCGAGTTCCGGCAGGATCCGGAGCGCCGCGAGGTTGTAGAGGGCAAAGCGCAGCGGGTTGTCCGCGTAGTCCGCCCCGCCTTCGCCGTAGATCCCGTCCCGGTCGAAGCACCCGGGGTGGTCGACGAAGAGCACGCGCGGGTTCCGGCGCGGGCCGGGGTGCTGGAGAATCCGGACCTCCTCCACGCGGCGCCCCACGCGCACGCGGAAGCTGTCCGCAATCGGTTCCAGGTCGGGGAAGGCCTCGCGCACCGACCGGTAGAGCGGCATGAAGACCGTGACGGGGGTGCCCTGGGCGGCCTGGAAGGTGGCGATACCGCGCACCGCCTCCGCGAGGCCACCGGTGCGGGCGTACGGCCAGTACTCGGCGACGAGATGCACGACGGCAAGTTCCTCCGGGGGCTTGACCCCGGTCTGCGGTCGCATCGGCGCTGGCTTGGCGATTGCGGGCATGCGGCTCATACTTCGTCGCGAAGTGGCGAATGTGTGGCTGCAAGGGACGGCGCCCGGTCCGGACGGAGGCGCCGCGATGAGGTGGCAGATCGAACAGAAAAAAACTAGCGGCCCCCCCGGACCTCTCCAAACCCCGGCGCGCGATCCTTCGTTCCCCCTGAGGGCTTCCGACTTCGAGGCGTTCCACGCGGGACGGGAGTCCGCGCTCCACGATCTCCTCGGCGCGCACCCGTGCGAGCGCGGCGGGGAGGCGGGTACGCGGTTCGCCGTATGGGCCCCGCGCGCCCGGAGCGTCAGCGTCGTGGGCTCGTTCAACGCGTGGGACGGAACGGCGCATCCCATGTCGCCGGTGGGCGACGCCGGCGTGTGGGAACGCTTCCTCCCCGGCGTCGGGCCGGGAGATCTGTACAAGTTCCAGGTGGGCTCCGGGACGGACGGCGCCCCGGACGGGCCCTCCCTCGCGGTCGACAAGGCGGACCCGCTCGGGCGCGCCGCCGAACTCCGGCCCGGCACCGCGTCGCGCGTGACATCGACCGCCCCGTACGAATGGACGGACGCGGCGTGGGTCGGGACGCGCCCGGAACGCGCGGCCCCCGATGCCCCCATCTCCATCTACGAGGTCCACCCCGGTTCCTGGCGTCGGCACGCGGACGGCTCGTGGCTGGGGTACCGCGCGCTCGCCCGGGAGCTGCTGCCCTACGCGGCCGACCTGGGCTTCACCCACATCGAACTCCTCCCGGTCATGGAACACCCGTACGACGGGAGCTGGGGCTACCAGACGGTCGGGTACTTCGCCCCCACCTCCCGCTACGGCCCTCCCGACGACTTCGCGCATTTCGTGGATGAGGCCCACCGCCTCGGGCTGGGCGTGGTGCTCGACTGGGTGCCGGGCCACTTCGGCCCCGACCTCCACGGCCTGAGGACGTTCGACGGCGCGCCCCTCTACGAGATGGGGGAGGAACCGCGGGCCGTGCATCCCGACTGGGGCACGCTCGCCTTCGATTTCAGCCGGCCGGAGGTCGTCTCTTTCCTCCTCTCGAGCGCGCGCTACTGGATCGAGCGCTATCACGCGGACGGCCTGCGCGTCGATGCGGTGGCGTCGATGCTCCACCTCGACTACTCACGGGACGAGGGAGAGTGGGAGCCGAACGAACTCGGGGGACGGGAGAACCTCGGCGCGATCGCCTTCCTCAGGACGCTGTCGGAGATGGTCCACGACCGCTTTCCCGGCGTCCTCCTGTTCGCGGAGGAGAGCAGCGCGTGGCCCGGCGTGACGGCGCCGGTGGACGGGGGCGGGCTCGGGTTCGACTTCAAGTGGAACATGGGGTGGATGAACGACACGCTCCGGGTGCTGGCGGCCTCGCCGGAGCGGCGGCCGCGGCTGCACCGGCACCTGACGTTCTCGCTTCACTACGCGCATACGGAACGACATCTCCTTCCCCTGTCGCATGATGAAGTCGTTCACCTAAAGCGATCTCTCCTCCAGAAGATGCCGGGGACGGACGAGGAGAAGTTCGCCGGCCTCCGCCTCCTCCTCGGCTACATGTGGACGCACCCCGGGGCCAAACTCCTGTTCATGGGAGGGGAGATCGGAGAGCGGCGGGAATGGAACGAGGACGGCGCGCTGGACTGGCGTCTGCCGGATCCGTCATCGAACCCCGCGCACCGGGCGCACCGCGGGCTCCGGCGCTGGGTGCGCGCGCTGAACCGTCTCTACGGGGGCGAACCCGCGCTGCACGCTCTGGACCACGCGCCGGAAGGCTTCGAGTGGCTGGACGTGCACGACGCGCAGCGCAGCGTGCTGAGCTACGTGCGCTGGCGGCCGGAGTGGGAGGGGGGCGTCATCGTCGTGGCGAATTTCTCCGCCACCGCGTGGCCGGGGTATCGGGTCGCCCTTCCCGAAGCCGGGCCGTACCGCGTCCTGCTCGACAGCGGCGACCCGGAGTTCGGGGGGAACGGGCGTGCCACTCCTCCGGCCCGCGCGGAGGAGGTCTCCCACCACGGGCGTCCCGCCTCGCTCGCCGTCGATCTCCCGCCCCTGGCTTTCCTCGTACTCCAGCGCCCGGAAGCGACGGAGGACCGCTAGCAGCCCGCGGCCAGGAGCAAGGTCGAGGCCGCCTTGCCGTCGGGCGTCAGGCTCGGCTATCGTGAGCTTCGACGCCGGACGCGCCGTCCAGGAGGAGAACGTCATCCCCCGCCTGCTGACCCCCGCCACCCGCATCTGCATCGCCCCTTGGCCGAGAAGTGCTCTCGCCATCCTCTTGTCGGCTGCCCTGTTGGCGGCGGCGTGCGGAACCGACGTCAAGGAAGCCTCGGAAGTCGTGCTCGCACGACACGTCCACACGGACCTCTACGATGCCTACCCGGGCATTCCGTCGCCCGCCGGCGATCGAGTCGTCTTCGCCGACTACGCCGCGGACAAGAGATCGCTGACGGTCTACGACGTGGTAACCGGGGTCGGCCGCGCGGTGACGAGCACGCCGGGGGGACGGACACGGGTGACCTGGTCGCCCGACGGTTCGCGCGTCGTTTACGTGGACCGCCAGTCCGACCGTCACGGAGTCTGGGCTCTGGACCCGGCCACGGGGCGGGAGTCGCGCATCGTGGATCCCGGGGACGCCCGCATCGACTATCCGCGATTGCTGCCCGACGGGACCGTGACGGCGCTTCGATACGCGGGTGCCGATACCGCGTGGGTCGCGTATGCGCCGGGAGTCGACCGCGCGATGTCGGTCGTCGTCGACCGTGCCGGCGGATGGGTCGCGCCCGTGCGGTCGCCCGACGGGCGCGCCGTCGCATACCTTCGCGTCGCGGACGGACGCGCGGCCCTGGCCGTGACGGAGGTCGCGACCGGCGAGACGCGCACGCTTGCCGCCGACCTCCGGCTGGGGTGGGACCGCCGCGTGGAGTGGTCCCCCACTGGCGGAGCGCTCCTTCTGGCGGCAGCGGGCACCCAGGACTCGCTCTTTGTCGCGTGGCGCGTGCCGGTGGATGGAGGCCCGGCCGAACGGCTGGAGCGCAGCGGACGTGACGTGCTCGCGGTCACGCCGCTCGCCGACGGTCGCGTCGCGCTCAGCGTCTACCATACGCGCACTGCGGTGGGCCTCCTTCCGGTGACCGGAGGGGAACCCACGGATGTGACAACTGCAGGGTCCACCGCGGGTTCCACGAGCGCCTTCCTGCCTTCCTGGCACCCCGGCGGAGAGGCGCTGGGGTTCATCACTTTCTCCTGGCGGCGCGTCCGCATGCCCATCGACTTCGACCTGGGCATCCTCGACCTCGACGCGGAGGGCGCCCCGACCGGCACAGTCCGAACACTGCTCTCGGAGGAGGGCGAAGACTACGGCGCCGCGTGGTCGCCCGACGACCGGTGGCTCGCCTTCCACTCGCACATGGAGCAGAGCGACGACATATGGCTTGTCCCGGCCGGCGGGAGCGAGCGACCCACACGACTCACGCACTTCGGACCGGGCGCGGACACCGGCGAGCCGGATTGGAGCCCGGACGGGCGGATGCTCGCCTTCAGCAGTCACGGCCCGCCGCTCGAGGGGAACCCGGGGTCCGTGTACGCGGTCGCCGTCGATCCCGCCACGGGGCGCGCGGCCGCCGACCCCGTTCGAGTCCCACTCGACGGGTTTCAGGGTTACGCCATGGGAGCTCGTTTCTCGCCGGACGGGGAGCGGCTGGCCTTCTACGGCCGCTCGTTTGAAGACGGACGCGTCACCGTCTACACGGTGCCGGCCGCGGGTGGACGCCCCACGGTCGTGATCTCCTTCGTCAATGGCGAACCGTACAGCGCGCCCGAGTGGAGCGCCGACGGCGCGTCGCTCTTCTACTCGCGCAACGACGGCGTCGGGCCCTTCCAGGTGTGGCGGGTGGGCATCTCCACCGGCGCGACGGAACAGGTAACGACCGGCGCGCTCGGCGCACTCCAGCCGAGCGTGAGCCCCGACGGACGCACGCTGGCGGTCACGATGCGCGAGGCGGCCATCGAGGTCGTCGCGCTCGCCACCGGTAGCGCAGTCGCCGGAGCTGGGTCCGGCGGTTGGTGAAATACAGCGGCGAAATGCGCTAGCAGCCCGTGGCTGCTAGGCCGCGTAGAGTTGCAGGCGGGTCGCGAACTCGCCGGCGATCTTCTCCAGCGCCTCGAGGTCCGGGTGGCGGAGGAAGATCATCCCGTCGGAGACGAGCGTGGCCTGCCAGTTCCGCCGGGGCGACCCGACCGGGAGCAGGTCCAGGCTGCACACCCGCTCGCCGTACTCCTGCAGCAGGGGGCCGAGTCCCTCGATGCGCTGGATCCGGCCCTGTCCGCGCGCCCGCTTGACGATCCAGCAGGCGTTGTACTTCCGTTCCACCGGCTGCGACCACGTCGCGTGCACGACGCCTTCGGCCCACCCGCGATAGGTGTCGATGTCGCTCGCGAAATTGATGAGATCGACCGTCCGCACGCCGGGCGGGCGAGCGGCGATTTCGCCGAACACGGCCTCCCCGTCCGCCGTCCGGTACCACTCCATGTGCGTGTAGCCCGTCTCGAATCCGAGCGCGGCGAGCACGGCGAACCCCATCTCCCGTCCGGGGGCGAGGTCCTCCGCCTCTACGTCGCGCAGCGCGTACGTGATGGGGCTGAGCCACTCGTGCGTCTTCGACTCGAGGGCACGCGGCCAGTAGCGGCAGATGTTGTAGTGCGCGACGACGCCTCCGACCGTGACCGTGTCGAAGGTCATGTCCTCGCCCTCGATGAACTCCTCGACCGTCACCTGCGGGACGTGCCGGAGGGCGGGAAGGACCCGCTCCAGGTCCCGCGCCGAATCGACCCGGTGGGTGTCGGCCGAGCCGGCGCCGGCAACGGGCTTCACGATGAGCGGGAAGCCGACGCGTTCCGCGACCTCGCGGCACTCGGCGTTGCTCGTGGCCCTTCCGTGCCGGGGCGTCCGGATCCCGGCGCCGTCGAGCACGTCCTTCATCACTTCCTTGTCGCGGAAGGGGAGCGTCTGCTCGACCGTCGGCCCCGGCAGCTCCAGCATCTCCCGCAGCCGCGCCGCGAGGATCATGAAGGGTTCCCACAGACACTCCACCCGGTCGATCCGGGTTCTCGCCGCGAACGCGGCGACCTGCCGCATCACGTCCGCCTCATCGGCCAGCGATCTCACCTGCAGGTGGGTGGACACGCTCTCCCGGGCGATCTCGGGCAGCGCCGCCCCGGGCTGATCGCCCAGGCCGATGACGTTCGCGCCCACCTCCGCGAGCCCGCGCGTGAAATACGTCATCTCGGCCGGGTACCCCGGCGAAATCATCAATACGTTCATGGTTCGTTGAGCTGTTCCGTTACGTGGCGAGTTCCACCCGTACGCGGGTGATGATCCGCTCCAGCGCCTCCTCCACGACTTCGGTGCGCGGGTGGCGGACGATGATGTAGCCCTCTCCCTCGTAGGAGGGACTCTGCGGCTGTCCCGCCCGGGGGAGGCGCCACTCGACGCAGAGGGGCCCGAGGTCCCGCGCGATCTCCTCGATCCCGGCCACCCGCCGCACGGAGCCCCGGCCCTGTCCCCGGAGATAGGCCGCGCCGGCCGCATAGGGGCGGGGCGGCGGGTCGAACACGTCGAAGACCAGGAGGTGGGCCCAGGCACGGTAGAGGTCGAAGTCGTGCGCCTGCGAGATCAGCGTGACGAACTGGGCGCCCGGCGGCCGGGCTCCGACTTCGGAGACCGTCACCGAACCGTCGGGGCGCCGGAACCACTCCATGTGGCTGAGCCCCGTCTCCATCCCGAGCGCATCGAGCGCCGGTCCGGCGACGCGCCGGATCTCCTCGTACCGGGGCGAATCGACCTCCCGCGGAAGGAGGACGCACCACTGGATCCACGGCTCGCGCAGCACCTCGAGCGGCGAAGGCAGGTAGTGGTTGATCGAATGCCAGACGACGCGTCCGCCGATCGAGACCGCGTCGAAGGAGTGTTCCTCGCCGACGACGAACTCCTCGACGAGCGTCGGCCGTTCGGCGCTCGGCCGCGACATCGCGATCGCCGAGCGCAATTGCCCCGGCGTTTCGACGCGGAACGTGCCGCGGGCGCCGGAACCGGCCGGCGGCTTCACGATGAGCGGGAAGCCCGTCGCATCCGAGAAGGCCGTCGCCTCGCTCTCGTCCCGGACCAGCGCGTGCCGGGCGCAGGGCAGGCCGTGCGCCCGGAGCACGTCCTTCATGCGGGACTTGTCACGGAAGTTGTCCGCGGCGTCCGCGCCCATCCCCGGGATGCCGAGCGCATCACGCAGTTCCCCGAGCGGCACCTGAAGCTCCTCGAGCGCGCCCAGCAGACGGTCGATCCCCCCGAGTTCGGCGGAGAGGCTCCGCAGCCCGATGTGGATGCCCTCCGCCGACAGCGCGTCGTCGACCCGGACGTGCGCCGCGATGCTCCGCCGCAGCGAGGCCGGCGTTCGCTCGGGCGGTTCCTGCGTCACGACGCCGAGGCGCACGCCGGCGAGCCCCGCGGCGGCTTCCAGAAAGCGCAGCGTGGCAGGGAGATAGAACGGGGCGACGAAAGCGACGTTGGGCATGGATCTTCCAGGTTGCCGCGGCGGGCCGGACGGCCGCCGCCGGACGGGCTGGCGTTTGAGCGCAGGGACTGTACTATGTCGGGCCCTCAAAGTGAAGTTTTTCCCCCGAGTTGTTGGCGAAGCAATGCACGTCGTGTTCGTCGAACCCCTGTTTCCCGGAAACCAGAAGGACTTCGTGCGCGGTCTGCACGAAGTCGGCGCCGAGGTGTCCGCGGTGGGCGAAGCCCCGCTCGAGGCGCTCGGCTCCGACCTGCACGGGTGGCTCACCTGCTACGAGCAGGTCGGCTCCGTGTGCGACGAGGGCGCCCTCGCGCACGCCGTGCACGAGATCCATCGGCGGCGGCCCGTGGATCGCCTCGAGGCTACGGTCGAAGCGCACATCCTTCCGGTCGCCCGCGTGCGGGAAGCCGCCGGGCTCGCCGGGACGTCGGTGAGGACCGCGCACCTGTGCCGCGACAAGCCGGCGATGAAGGAGGCCCTTCGCGATGCGGGGATCGCGACCGCCCAGTCCATGGGTGGAGGCGACGCGGAGGAGATCGCCGGTTTCGGTCGGAGGGTCGGTTATCCGCTCATCGTGAAGCCTCGCGCCGGGGCCGGCGCATCGGGCACGTATCGCGTCGAAGATGAGGCGCAGCTCGCGGCCCTGCTCCCCCGCCTCGGCCTGGGGCAGGGCGCCGAAGTCGCCGTCGAGGAGTTCGTGGACGGCCACGAGGCCTTCTACGACACGCTGACGGTGGGCGGCACGGTGGTCCACGATTTCATGACCCACTACTACCCGAACGTGCTCGAGGCCATGCGAACGCGGGAGGTGTCTCCCCAGTTCATCGCCACGAACCGGATCGACACGGCCGGCGCCTACGCGGAGGTTCGGGAACTCGGACAGCGGGTCATCGACGCGCTCGAGATCGGGACTTCCGCCACCCACATGGAATGGTTCTTCGGCGACAAGGGGCTCAAGTTCTCCGAAATCGGCTGCCGTCCGCCCGGCGTGCGGGCCTGGGACCTGTACGGGGCGGCAAACGAAATGGACGTCTACCGCGAATGGGCATCCTGCATCGTGCACGGCCGAAAGTTGCAGGACGCATCGCGCCGGTACTCCGCCGGGATCGTGACGCTGCGGCCCGACAACGATGGACGGATCGCGGGGTATGAGGGTCTGGAGAAGGTGGAAGCCCGATTCGGGGAGTGGATCATCGATACGCACCTGCCGCCGCCCGGCACGCCCACGCAGCCCGTGGAGGCCGGATACATGGCGAACGCCTGGCTCCGGCTGCGGCACCCGGACTACGACGAACTGCGCCACATGCTCGACGCCGTCGGACGGTGGGTGAAGGTGCGCGCCGCATGAGGGGGTCCAGGAGGCGTCGGGCGACCGACGACGCCGGATCTCCGTCGCCGCTCGTTCTTCTGGGTCCGCGAGGGGGCGGACTCGCGCTCCGCGACGTCGTAGGGGAGCTGGAGGCCGGAGGCGCGCTGTCGCCGGGCGCGCGGATCGCGGCCATCACCGCCGGTTGGCGGGACCGGGAGGCGAACGAAGGACTCATCGATCCCCGCCTCGCGGACCGTGTTGTGGATCTCGAACTTTACCGGCGCTCCGACCGGATCGCCGAGGCCGACGCGGAACTCGCGCGTGCGCACCGCGAGACCCGGGACCGGCTCAAGGCCCTGCGACGCGCCTACAACCTGCGCCTCCACGGTCTCATCGAGGCGCACCGGCGGCTGGGCGAACTGCGGGGGGACGCGTCGGTGCTCCGGGCCGAGCGCGGCGAAGCGCTGGCCGCCATTCGGCGCCTCGATGCGCGGCACCTGGACCGCGTGGTCGAGATCCGGTCGGAATTCGAGCGCCGCACGACCCTCCCGGAGCGCGACGCGGTGCGATCGCAACGGCGCGAGGTCGCCGCGCGGCTCGAGGGCACGGAGGCGATCGTGCTGGAGGGCGGGCACGTCGGGAACCTGCTGAGCCGCCTGCGCCTGTTCGGGGGACGGAAGCTCCTGGACGGACGCCCCGTGATCGCCCGGTCGGCCGGCGCCATGGTGCTGACGGAGCGCGTCGTGCTCTTTCACGATCGGCCGCCGTGGGGCGAGGGTCATCCCGAGGTCTTCGACGCGGGGCTCGGGATCGCCGAAGGGCTCGTCGCCCTGCCGCACGCTTCCGCCCGCCTCGCACTGGACGATCGAACGCGGGGCGCGCGGCTTACGGCCCGCTTCTCCCCCGCCTCCTGCGTCCTCCTGGACCCGGGCCATCGAATCGATCGGGCCGGCGACGGCTGGAGCGGCAGCGAAGATCTCGAACGCCTCGACGCGGCGGGCCGACGCGTCCCCTTCTGTACGGCGGCGTAGTCCGGCCATGCGGTTCGATCCCCACGCCCGGGTCCAGCGACAAGACGAGTCCATGCCGCGTTCGCCCGCGATCGCGGCGCTCGAGGCGCGGCTCGCATCCGGTTCCGGCGGGGCGGATGCGGTGGGCGCGTTTCTCGACGCGAATGCGTTCCCGCTCGCCGAGCCTCCCCTCTACACCTTCGTGTACCGGGGCCATGCCGACGCCGTGCGGCTCCGGCACTGGGTGCACGGACTCCAGACCTCGTCGCCCTTCCGCCGCCTGGACGGAACGGATCTCTGGTGCTACACGCTCGAACTCCCCGACGAGTCCCGGGTGGAGTACAAGATCGAGGTGGTCGCCCGCGGCCGCGCGGAGTGGATCGAGGACCCGCTGAACCCCCAGCGCGCCCGCGATCCGTTCGGCGCGAACTCCGTCGTGCAGGCGCGGGGCTATGAGATCCCCGACTGGGCCCGCGAGGGCGAGGAGGTCCGGCGCGGCCAGATGGACGAACTCGCGGTCGAGAGCGAGACGTTCGGGTCCGCGCGGCATGTGACCGTGTACCGTCCGGCGGAGTTCCGCGCCAACCGGCGCTACCCGCTGCTCATCGTGCACGACGGCGGGGACTACGTCGAATACGCCGGCCTGAGGCAGGTGCTCGACCAACTGATCGATCGCTTCGAGATCCCCCGGATGATCGTCGCGCTGCTGCACCCGGGCGACCGGATGTCGGAATACGCGGCGGATCCGGCGCACGCGCGGTTCGTCGCCGAGGAGTTGCTCCCGCGCCTCGAACGCGAATATCCACTCCTCCCGGACCCCGGGTCGCGCGGCCTCATGGGCGCGAGCCTCGGCGCGGTCGCCTCCTTCCACGCCGCGCTCGAATACCCCGGTCGCTTCGGCCGCATGCTGCTGCAGTCGGGCTCTTTCCTCTTCACGGACATCGGCGCCAACGAGAGCGGACCCGTGTTCGACCGCATCGTCGACATGATGAACGCGTACCGGGCGGCGCCGACCGCCATCGCCGAGAAGGCGTTCGTCTCGGTGGGCGTCTACGAACCGCTGGTCTCGGAGAATCGGGCCCTGATCCCGGTCCTCCGCCGCGGCGGCGCGGACGTGCGCTTCGTCGAGTCGCGCGACGGCCACAACTGGGAGAACTGGCGGGACCGCCTGCGCGAGGGGCTGTCGTGGCTCTTCCCGGGTCCGCTCTGGATGGTCTACGAATGACGGCCGCGGCGGCGTCGGCGCGCGAGGTTACGCGCCGCATCGGCCTCTCGCTCGGGGCGGACCTCTGCTGGCCCGTCGCCTACCGCGCGATCCTCGAGCGGCTGAACCCCCGGATCCCGTCCTCCGACGGCACGATCCGGTTCCATCTCGAGGACGTCACGATCGAACCCTTCGACCTGCAGCAGAAGAGGAAGTACGACGTCGTCATCGACCGCCTCACGCACTGGTATTTCCCGACGCGGGAGTGGATCAAGAAGTCCGTGATCATAGACGGGCTCTACGTGTTCAACAATCCGTGGAGCGTCCAGTCGATGGAGAAGCATTCCACCTACTGCGCGATGATGAGGCTGGGTCTCCCGGTTCCGCGGACGTGGCTCCTCCCGCCCAAGTCCTACGACCCGCAGGACGATCTGGCCGTCACCCTGAAACGGTACGCGCGGCTCTTCGATCTTCCCGCCGTGGCCGGCGACCTGGGCTATCCCGTGTTCATGAAGCCCTACGACGGCGGAGGCTGGCGCGGCGTGTCACGGATCGACGACGACGAGGCGCTGGGCGCCGCCTACGACGAGAGCGGCAAGTTCGTCATGCACCTCCAGCAGGGGGTGGAGCACGACCGTTTCGTCCGCTGCATCGGACTGGGCCCTCAGACGCGCGCCGTCCTCTACGACCCCGGCGCCCCCGCGCACGACCGCTACACCGTCGAACGCGACCACCTCGAGCCCGCCGACGCCGGCACGATCCGGGACACGACGCTCACGATCAACGCGTTCTTCGGGTGGGACTTCAACTCGTGCGAGGTGCTCCGCAGCGGCGGACGGTGGATGCCGATCGACTTCGCGAACCCCTGCCCGGATTCGCAGGTCACGTCGCTCCACTACCACTTCCCGTGGCTCATCAAGGCGAATCTGCGCTGGTCCCTCTTCTGCGCGGCGACCCGGCGCGGGATGCGCGTCAACCTCGACTGGCAGCCGTTCTTCGATGCCTGCCGTCCCGGGATGTCGGTGGGCGAGAGGGTTCGAGCCTGCGCCGGGATCGCGGAGGCCAGGTTCGAGACCGACCGGTTCGTGGAGTTCTGCGAAACGCATCTCGCGGAACTCGACGAGGTGGCCGACGAGTTCTTCGGCAGCGAGGCGGCCCGCGACGCGGTGCGCGCGAAGGTGGCTTCGCTCTACCCCGATCACGAGATCGAGGAGTTCACCGCGCTCTTCTTCGACCGCATACAGGCGGCCCGCCGGGAGGAACCCCCCGGCGCCGTGCCGATTCTCGCCTCATGAAACTCAACGCAAGCTGGTGGTCGCATCGTCTCGGCCAGGAGGTCAATGTCGCGCGCTGGGGCGAGGTCGGCGTGCCCTTCCTCATGTTCCCCACTGCCGGAGGAGACGCGGAGGAGATCGAGCGCTTCCTCGTCATCGACACGGTGGCGGACTACCTGGCGGACGGCCGGATCAAGGTCTATTCGTGCGACAGCGTGGCGGGCCGCGTCATGCTCGGACGGGAGGGGACTCCCGAACACCGCATGTCGGTCCTCGACCGGTTTCAGGAGTTCGTCTACCGCGAGTTCGTCCCCATGATCCGGGAGGACTGCAACGATCCCGGGATCGAGGTCATCGTGGCGGGCTCCTCGATCGGAGCGTTCAACGCGCTCGCCATGCTGTGCCGGTTCCCCGACGCCTTCTCGCACGCCGTGTGCATGAGCGGCACGTACGACCTCCAGCGCTTCCTGAAACACGACACCGGGGCCGAAGCGAGAGCGACGGGCGACTTCTACCGCGCCTCGCCCGTGCACCACCTGCCGCAGCTCGCGGGCGAGACCCTCGACCGGCTGCGTCAGCGCTTCGTCCTCCTCGCTTCCGGGCGCGGGAGGGCGGAGGACATCGACGAATCCTGGCGCGCGGCCTCGCTCCTGGGGCGGAAGGGCGTGCCGAACCGGATGGACGACTGGGGCGAGGAGTGGCACCACGACTGGCCCACGTGGCGCCACATGCTCCTCCGCTACCTCGACGAGCTGCTTCCGCCCGCGTAGCACAGTCGCGTGCTGCCGGGGTCGCGTCAGGCATCCCCGCGCAGCGATGGGACGTAGAAGTCCCGCGCGTAGTCCCGCACCATGCGGCCCGCCGTGAATCGCGCGCCGGCCACCTCGATCGCTCGCCGCGCATGTGCGAGCCAGCCGGCCGGGGCGTCATCCCCGGAGCCCGCTCCGATCCGGTCGTAGTAGAGGGGGATGACGTCCTCCTCCAGGAGCCGGAAGAGGTGCTCCGCGTCGTGTTCGTCCACCTCCTCCTCCGTCGCCGTGGCGGGGGCCGGCGGGATGATCCACCCGTTGTCCCCCTCGAACCCCTCCTCCCACCAGCCGTCCGCGGTCGCGAGCTGGGGGACGCCGTTGAGGGCGGCCTTCATCCCGCTCGTCCCGCTCGCCTCAAGCGGGACCCGGGGGAGGTTGAGCCACAGGTCGACGCCCTCGACGAGACCGTGCGCCGCATGAAGTCCGTAGTTCTCGAGGAAGGCGACCCTGCCCTCGAACTCCGGATCGCGCGTGTGCTCATAGACGCGCTGGAGGATGCGCTTGCCGTCGTCGTCCCGCGGGTGCGCCTTCCCGGCGAAGACCAGTTGCACGGGACGGGCGGTGTCCGAGAGAAGCTCCAGGAGGCGGTCGCGATCGCGGAAGATGAGGTCCGCGCGCTTGTAGGTCGCGAAGCGCCGCGCGAATCCGATCGTGAGCGGCCCGGGGCTCATGAGCGTGCCGGCTCCGGCCAGGTGAGCCGACTCCGGCCAGTGGCCGGGCCACCTGCGCCTGGCCTCGTCCCGCATGAGATCGAGGAGCCGGAGTTTCAGCCGCTGTCGCACCCGCCACAGCGCCTCCGCGGGAACGTCGCGCACCCCGCGCCACTCAGCTTCGTCTCCCGGACCGTGTCGCCAGCCGTCCGGGAGCCATTCGTCCAGGAGGCCGGCGATGTCGTTGCTCATCCACGTGGCGAGGTGGACCCCGTTCGTCACGTGCCGGATCGGCACCTCTCCGGCCGCCCGGTCCTCCCAGAGGCCGCGCCAGATTTTACGGCTCACGCGCCCGTGTCGCGCGGAAACGCCGTTGACTCGCCGCGAGAGTCGGATCGCCGCCGCCGTCATGTGAAACCGGTCCTGCGCCTCGTCATCCGGATGGAGACCGAGTCCCAGCAGCTCCTCGCGGTGGGGGATCTCCTCCCAGAACGTCTCTCCGATCCATTCACGCATCTGTGCGTGGGAGAACACGTCATGGCCCGCGGAGACGGGCGTATGCGTCGTGAACACCGTCGAGGCGCGGACCCGGGACACCGCGTCCGCGAAGGACCCGCCACCCGTCATCAGCCGACGCACGCGCTCCACCATCATGAACGCCGCGTGTCCCTCGTTCGCGTGCCACGCTCCGGGCTCGATCCCGAGCGCGGCGAGCACGCGCACGCCGCCGACGCCGAGGATGGCTTCCTGCCGCAGCCGGTGATCCGCGCCGCCCGCGTAGAGTTGGTGGGAGAGGCCGCGGTCCACCGGGTCGTTCTCCTCGAGGTCCGTGTCGAGGAGGTACAGCGAGACGCGGCCGACGCGCAGCCTCCAGGCCCCGATATGGATGCGGCGGCCCCCGCCGCGGATCGAGGCGAGCCACGCGACGCCATCCGCGCCCCGCAGCCGCTCCAGCGGCGTCAGGTCGGGGTCGAGCGGGTCGTCCGCGTCTTCCTGCCAGCCGTCCGGCCCCAGCGTCTGGTCGAAGTAGCCGTGCGCGTACATCAGCCCGACGCCGACGAGGGGGACGCCCAGTTCCGACGCCGCCTTGAGGTGGTCGCCGGCGAGCACGCCGAGTCCCCCGGAGTAGATGGGGATGGATTCGTGCAACGCGAATTCCGCGCAGAAGTACGCCACGGGGCCCTCGGCGAGCCCGGGGTATCTCCGGGCGAACCAGGTGGATGCCGCGTTCGCCCCGCCGCCGGACACCCGCTCCAGCGCATGGCACGCCGCGTCGTACCGGCGCAGGAAGCCGTCGTCAGCGGCCAGTTCCCGCCACCGCGTTTCCCCGACGGTTCGCAATAGCGCCACGGGGTTGTGGCGCGTACGGCGCCATAGCGGCGGATCGATAGCCCGGAAGAGGGCCGGGGCCTCCGGGTTCCACGTCCACGAGAGGTCGTTCGCGAGTTCCGGCAGCCGCCCGAAGCGGCCGGGGATCTTGTCGTCTGGACCCACGTCCCTCTTTGTCTCCTTGCTTCCGCGGGGGTTCTCGTCACGACCGGGGCTGGGGCGCAACGGGGCGCGGGAGCGCCCGGAGCGCGAACGAAGTTACCGCACCGTGACGCGCGCGACACACCCCGGCGCCGACTCGTCCCGCGACCCCGATCCGCCCCGTCTCGTTCCCCTACCCGTTGCAGCCTCAGCGGCGCGGGGCCAAACTCAGCCGGCCTCCAGTGTCGTGCTCACTCGCCGCTAACGGGGACAGCGCATGGACTTCTCCACAATCGTAGACTGGCTCGACCGCAACGTCGCGCAGTTCGGGATCGAGATCGGAGGAGAGCGCCTGACGCTTCAGGTCCTGCTCCTCCTCGGCATCGGGACCTACCTCACCCTCCGGCTCGGCCTGCCGCAGATCCGCAAGTTCGCGCACGGCGTCGCGGTGGCCACGGGCCGATACGACGATCCGAACGATCCGGGCGACGTGTCGCATTTCCAGGCGCTGACCACGGCGCTCAGCGCGACGGTGGGCATCGGGAACATTGCCGGCGCCGCGATCGCCATCCACCTCGGAGGTCCGGGAGCCCTCTTCTGGATGTGGATGACCGCCTTCCTCGGCATGGCGACGAAGTACAGCGAGGTCACGCTGGCGCAGAAGTACCGCGAGGTCGACGAGTCGTCGGCGAAGTACAGCGGGACGGTGTCGGGCGGACCGATGTACTACATCGAGAAGGGGCTGGGCCCGCGCTGGAAGCCGGTGGCGGCGTTCTTCGCGGTCATGCTGGGGCTGACGGCGTTCATGACGGGGAACGCCAACCAGGCCAACACGGTCGCGGACGCGATGCTGGCCGAGTTCGGGATCGCCAAGTGGATCACCGGCCTCACGACCTCGACGATCGTCGCGCTCGTGATCCTGGGCGGCATCAAGCGCATCGGCCGCGTGACCAGCATCCTGGCTCCGTTCATGGCGATCGTCTACGTGACCGCCGCCATGATCATCATCATCCTGAACCTCGACCAGGTGCCGGGGACCTTCGCGCTCATCTTCAGCGAGGCCTTCAATCCGACCGCCGGCGTGGCGGGCACCGGCGTCGGCGCCTTCCTCGTGACGCTCATGTGGGGGGTGCGGCGAGGGCTGTTCTCGAACGAGGCGGGGCAGGGGTCCGCGCCGATCGCGCACGCGGCGGCGAAGACGGACGAACCGGTCTCCGAGGGCGTCGTCGCGCTGCTCGAGCCGTTCATCGACACGATCGTCATCGTCACGATGACCGCACTCGTCGTGATCATGACCGGCGCGTGGAACTCGCAGGTCCCGACCGCGATCCAGCTCGAAGGCGGGGACATCAGCTACGTCGTGCTCGACGAGGGCGGAAGCTCGGTGCCCACGGAGCCCACGGGGACGATCCGCTACACGATCGGACGGCCGGGCGTGACGAGCGAGCCGCACCTCGCGTGGCACGAGGTCTCCGTGCCGCAGCTGTTCGAGGACGAGGCGCAGACGCAGCCGTTCAGCGGGGCCGTCGACCCGGCGCGGGCGGTCGCGATCGCCGACGACGGGCGGGAACTGGCCGTCCTCTACGGGCAGGCCTACGAGACGGGCGCGCCGCTGACGCAGATGGGATTCCAGCGCGGCCTGTCGCCGCTCGGCGACTGGGGCCACTACATCGTGATCTTCTCCGTCTTCCTGTTCGCGATCTCGACGGCGATCTCATGGAGCTACTACGGCGACCGCTGCGCGAACTACCTGTTCGGGCCGAACGCGATCATTCCGTACAAGCTCATCTTCGTCGCGATGCACTTCGTCGGGGCCGTGCTTCCGCTCGCCGTGGTGTGGTCGCTCGGCGACATCTTCCTGGCCATCGTCATCATCCCGAACCTGATCGCGCTGATCTTCCTCGCGCCCCAGATCAAGGAGATGACGGAGTCCTACTTCACCCGGAGCCCCTGGGAGAGGCACCGCAAGCACTAGCGCTCCGCCGCCAGCCTCCCGGCCTCGCCGTCCGAGCGCGGCGGGGCCTTGCCGCCCAGGCCCTGAAGCGCGGCGCCTTCACCTCGGAGGCGCCGCACTCCCTCCACGTACTCGGAGAAGCTGATCCTGCCCGAGACGTAGCGGCGCTGGAGCCGGGAGAAGATCCGGCTCTCCGCCTTCGTCGCGGCTTCGGTCGGCGCCGCGACATCCGTCACCGGTGCTTCAAGGCGCGCGTGTCGCGCCGGGATGGCGCGTGGCCTCCGGGTCCGGACGATGCCCGTCAGGTCGTGGGCAAGGCTCTTCACATCGGCGGCGCATTGTCGCAGGAGACCGGGCCACGACTTCAACGCGGCGGCCACCGCGCGGCTTACCGCGCGACCCACGCCAAGGAGGAGGCGGTGGAAGTCACCCCGGTTCCAGTCGCCTGCGCGCACGCGCCTGCGGTAGATCACGGCCGCGATGCCTCCCAGGAAGACGATCTCGAACATCGCTCAACCCTCCCGTGAGGCCGCGGCCCCGGGTTCGGGCCACGCGCTCTCGATCTCGCGCGCCGCGCGGTCCAGGATCGACTTCACCCTTGCGAGCGTCTCGGGATCGCCCTGTCCGCCCGTCGCGCGCTCGAAGCTCACCTGGGCGAGGTGGATGAACGAGCGCGTCACGTCGCGCATCGCGGATCCCGCGAAGCGCTCGCCCATGTTGACGAAGCGGCCGAAGATGTCGCGGGTGCGGGAGCGGTGCTCCTCGAGGAAATCGCGCCCCGCGGACGTCAGCCGGTAGACGCGCTTCCCGTCTTCCTGCGTCGACGACACGTACCCCTGGTCCTCGAGCAACTGCAGGGTGGGGTAGACGGAGCCCGGACTCGGCGTGTAGAGGCCGCCGGACTCCTCCTCCAGCCGCCGCATCAGTTCATAGCCGTGCATGGGTTCGTCCGAGAGGAGGCGGAGGAGGACGAACTTCAGCTCCCCCTTCCGGACGACGCGCCGGTTGCCCCCGAGTCCCCCGCCGAAACGAAAAACGCCGGGGCCGCAGCAGTTTGCCCAGGCGCCGAATCCATCCTTGCTGGTGAACATCATCCCTCCCGCTTCCGACCGGTCTCGATATATCGAAATAGTATCCGATATATCGGAATGGTGCAAGGGAGGACCGCCGGAGACGGGAAGGCGAAGACGGCGTCAGCTTGCGGCGGAGGGGGGCTCCCACAGCTCGACCCGGGCTCCGAGCGGGTCGAGGACCCAGGCGAACTTCCCGTACTCGTAGGCTTCTCGATTCGGGTCGACCCAGACGCCCCGTGCCTTGAGCGACTCCACGAGTCCGTCGAGGTCCCTGACCCGCAGGTTGAGCATGAAGGGATGGGGGCTGCTCTCGCCCCGCGAATCGAAGTAGGTCGTATCCGCCGGGAAGACCTCCCACACCGTGAGGGTGTCCGTCCCGTCCACCGAGCGGGCCGGGAACGTCACGTAACCGTCCGGGCCCGGCCGGATCCCGACTTTCTCGTACCACGCCTTGCTGGCGTTCGGGTCCGGGGATCGGAAGAAGACGCCCCCGATGCCCTCGACGGCTCCGTGATCGGTCGCAGGCTCGGTGGACGGGGTCAACTCCGCGAACTCCGCCTTCCACCCATCGGGGTCCAGGATCCAGTCGCGTCCTTCGAGCGGGTCGGCCCTCGGGTCGCGGTCACGCACGAGGTAGCGGATGACGAACGGCTGCCCCCCGGGATCGAAGCGGGGCGCCGCCTCATCGAGAAAAACGAGTTCGCTGACGGCAACGGTCCCGGTGTCCGGGTGCGTCCACGCGAACCGGGCGCCGCCCTCTTCGGAGAAGCGGACGTCGAGGTGACGCCGGTACCAGTCGCGGACCCGACGGGGCTCGGGGCAGGCGACGTAGAGCCCGCCGATGCCGACGACGTTCATCCCCCGTCGCGGTGGAAGTGGTGTACGCTGCCCTGGGATTTTCCGAACACGACGACGTCGGCCAGGTTGACGTGGGGCGGGGCGTTCACGACGTAGGACACGACGTCGGCGACATCCGTCCCGGTGAGCGGCTCCACCCCCTCGTACACGGCTCGCGCGCGGTCCTCGTCGCCCTTGAAGCGCACGAGCGAGAATTCCGTCTCGACGAGACCCGGATGGACGCCCGACACGCGAACGCCGGTGCCGAGGACATCGAGATTCGTCCCTTCGGTGATCGCCTGCACGGCGTACTTCGTGGCGGCGTACACGCTCCCGCGCGGGTAGACCTGTCGGCCGGTGATGCTGCCGATGTTGACGACCTGCCCCGAATCGCGCTCGACCATGGCGGGGAGGAAGGCGCGCGTCACGTAGAGGAGCCCCTTCACGTTCGTGTCGATCATCCGGTCCCAGTCGGCGACATCGGCGTCGTGAACGAGCGCCATGCCCGAGGCGAGGCCGGCGTTGTTGACCAGGATGTCGGGGGCGGCGCGGGCGGCGATGAGCCGCTCCGCCTCCCCCCGGACCGCGTCATGGTCGCGGATGTCGACGACGCCGATGTCCACGGCGACCCCGCTCCGAGCCGCGATCTCTCCCGCGAGGCGGGTGAGCCGCTCCTCCCTGCGCGCCCACAGCACGAGGTTCGCGCCGTCGCCGGCCAGGCGGCGGGCGATGGCCTCGCCGATCCCCGAACTCGCTCCCGTCACGAGCGCAAGCTGCCCCGCGATGCGGGGAGTCACGGGTTCGCGCCTCCCGTGGCGGGGGCCTTTCGCAGGTGTGCGTCCATGAATTCGGCGGACCGCTCGAAGGCGGTGACCCAGTTTCGGTGCAGGAGGAAGCCGTGGACTTCGTCCGGGAAGATGAGCTGCTCGACCTCGACGCCCCGCTTCCGGAGCGACTCGACGAGATCCACGGACTCCGAGAACGGCACGTTGCGGTCGTCGTCACCGTGGATCAGCAGGACCGGGGAACGCCAGCCGTCGATCCACGCCATCGGCGAGGACTCGAAGGCGAGTCGGGCGACGGCCTCTCGCGCGTCCGGCTGGTAGGACGGGACGAAGTTCCGGATGACCACGTTCCAGTCGTGTACCCCGTGGATGTCGACTCCCGCGGCGAAGAGATCCGAGTTCCGCGCGAGGCCGAGCGCAGTGAGGTAGCCGCCGTAGGAACCGCCCCACAGCCCGACCCGCGTGGCGTCCACGTCATCCCGTTCCGCGAGGTAGCGGGCCGCCGCGACGACGTCACGGTACTCGCTGGCGCCGCGCGCGCCGTAGTTCAGCGCCTCCCTGAACTCCAGCCCGTAGCCGGTACCGCTGCGATAGTTCACCGAGAGGACGACGTAGCCGCGGCTCGCCAGGTACTGGTTCAGGGCGTACGTGTTGTGGTAGTACCGCATGTAGTGCCAGCCCAGGAGCATCTGCCGCCGCGACCCGCCGTGGAAGAAGACCGCCGCCGGGTGGCGTCCGCCTTCCACCGACACGGGCGGAAGGAAGAGCTGCCCGTGGATCAGCATCCCATCCTCGGACTCGAACGTCACCTGCTGCGGCTCCACGAGGCTTTCGAACGGGAAGACGTCGGGCATGAACCCGTCGACGAGCGGACGCCGCTCCCCGCCCGCGTCCACCTCGGCGTGGGCCGGCGTTCGACCGTCGGCGGCGAGGTATGCGAGCACCCCGTCGGGAGTCACCGCCGGGTTCCACTCGATGCCGTCCCCCGACGTCAGCGCCTCGGGCTCACCCTCGGCGGCGACCCGCCAGATGTGTCGGCGGTCGATGTCGTCCGCGTTCGAGACGTAATAGACGGACTCCCGGTCGGGCGACGGGAGCACGGATTCGACCTCGAAGTCGCCCGGCGTCAGGTGCGTGGCGGGGCCTCCCGCGACCGGAACCGAGTACAGCTGGTGCCAGCCTTCGCGTTCCCACGGGAAGACGAGCCGGTCCGACGCGAGCCAGATCAGCGAAGGCCCGGTCATGGCCTGGAACGCGCTCCCGCGGCCGGGTGGAGCCCGCCACACGTCGCGCGCCTCCCCCGTGGCGGCATCCGCCACGCGAATCGACCACGGCAGGGCGCTGCGGAGCGGGGTGAAAGGCAACTGCGTCCCCTCGTTCGGGACGCGGATGAAGGCGACGGCCGTCCCGTCCGGCGACCACGTGGGGCTGCCGTCGCGGTCCAGGCTCGGATCGAGATAGCGGACCGACCCCTCGTCCAGCGAGAAAACGCCGACGAACGCGTGATCTCCGCGGTTGCTGACGAAGGCGAGCCGGCCCCCGTCCGGGGACCACGCCAGCGACCCCGCGCTCCCGCGGATGCGGAGCAGGGGACCGGGGGGCGCCGAGCCATCGAGTGTAAGCGTGAACATCTGTCCGCGGTTCAGAAAGGCGATCGTGCGCCCGTCCGGCGCGATGGCCGGGGCACTCCCTTCGGCGAGAGGCCGCGAAGTTCCGTCGAGACCGGCGACCCACACCATCTGTGTCGCCGGCTCGGGTTCGGAGCGCGGGTTCGGAATCTCGCCCGACCGGTTCGGTCCGCCTCCGCGCACGAAGAGGACCTGGCGCCCGTCGGGCGTGAACCGCAGCTGGGACAGATCCTGGCCGTCGTCCTCCGTCCAGTTCGTGAGCTGGCGGCCCACGTACTCCGGGCCCTCCGCGATCCAGATGTTGCGGGCGCCCCGGTCGTATCGAATCCAGGCGAACGCGGCGCCGGTCGGGGCGGCGACGAGGTCCGTGGCGAAAGGCGCGGCGAGGATGTCCTCGACGGAATACGGGCTCTGAGCCGAGGCCGTGGATGGCGCGAGGGGAGCAAGCAGCCCCAGGATGCCGGCCGCCCACATCCGTCCGCGGGACGCCGCGACCGGCGGGCTCACGTCACCCGTTCCGGCGCAGGACATAGAAGCACCGGTTCGCCGAGGGATTTCTGACAAGGCTCTCCACCGCATATCCCCTCCTGAGGTAGGCCAGGAACGCGTCCCGCACCGTTTCGCGCCACCGTACGAGCGACCCGTCGGGTGGCAGCGATTCGACATCGGCCGGCACCTCGACGAAGACCTCGTCGCCCGCGGGCAGTCCGCCGCCCGCCACGCCGTGCCCTCCCGGCCGGGCCACGACGCGCGCCGGGTCCGGAAGCGGCACGTGGAGCCGCCGGGCCGAGCGCCGGGATCCCTCGTCGAGGGCCTGGCGGGTCTCCGGGCCGTCGAGATTCCAGCGCACGATGAACCGGTCGGTTTCTCCGCCGCCATGCAAGGGGCTCCCCGTATCGGCGCCGTACATGTTCGGTGCGTAGCGCAGCACCGTCGCGCCGAGCCGGTTCAGGTTCAAGTGCGCGTTGCGCGCGACCATCGGGTCGTACGTCCAGAAGATGGTGCGGATGCCGTCGGACCGGACAGACTCCCGCTGAAACAGCTTCAGGTCGCGGCCCAGGCCCCGTCCGCGCGCGGACGGTTCGACGGCCAGCATGTGCGACCAGTGCGACGGCACACCCTCGAACCGCCCCAGCAGGGAATAGACGAAACCGATCATGCGGCCGTCCTCGAACGCCCCTCCCGCAAAGCCTCCGATCTTCCGCGAGACCTGGAGGACGGAGGCGGGGACGATGTCGGAGAACCCTTCCCCCCAGGTCATCTCCTGCAGCCGTACGCACGCACGCCACTCCTCGAGCGTCTCGAGCGCGCGAAACTCCGTCACGCCGGGACGCGGACGCCGCCGTGGGCGATCTTCTCGCTTCGCCGCGTGAGCGCTTCCACGCGCTCGATGTCCACTTCCACGCCGAGCCCCGGCCGGTCGTGCGGCACCGTCACGAAACCGTCCGCGCTCATCGTCCACTCGGGACCGACGATGTCGCGTTCCCAGTAGCGGGCGCTCGGCGAGAGGTCGCCGGGAAGACGGAAGTTCGGCATGGAAGCCAGCGCGACGTTGTAGGCCCGCCCGATCCCGCTCTCGAGCATCCCCCCGCACCACACGGGAACGCCGGCCCGCGCCGAGATGTCGTGGATCTCGCGGGAGTTCCGGAACCCGCCGACGCGCCCCGGCTTGATGTTCACGATCCGCCCGCTGCCGAGCGCGAGCATGTCCTCGCACGACGCCGGGTCCACGATCGACTCGTCGAGGCAGACGGGCGTGGCGAGCCGCTCCTGGAGCCGGGCGTGGCGCACGAGGTCGCCGGCCGCCAGCGGCTGCTCGATCATGATCAGCCCGAACGCGTCGAGCTCCGCCAGGCGGTCCGCGTCGTCCAGCGTGTAGGCCGCGTTCGCGTCGACCGCCAGCGCCTGCTCGGGCCCGAGCGCGTCGCGCACCGCCCCGACGTACTCGATGTCCTTCTCCGGGCTGATCTTGAGCTTGACCTTGCCGTAGCCCTGGTCGACCGCCTGCCGCGCCTTCTCGACGAGCGCGGCGGGCGAAGGCTGGAGGCCGAGCGAGATGCCCGTCGCCACCCGGGCGCGCGTCCCTCCGACGAGTTCGGACAGGGAGACGCCCGCGACCTCGGCGCTCAGGCCCCAGATGCCCATCTCGATCGCGGCCTTGGCCATGGGATGACCCTGAACGCCCTCATCCAGGAGGGGCCTCACGGCCTCCGGGCCATGGAGTTCCCGGCCCAGCACCCGCGGCAGGAGCCAGCGCCGCAACGCCAGCCGCGCGGTGTCCA
This sequence comes from Gemmatimonadales bacterium, assembly GCA_009840115.1. Lineage (GTDB taxonomy): Bacteria > Gemmatimonadota > Gemmatimonadetes > Palauibacterales > Palauibacteraceae > Palauibacter > Palauibacter irciniicola. The sequence goes on from VXOJ01000059.1 coordinate 45,359, forward strand.
CGGTCTCGGGAGAGTAGTTCGGCTGCTCCCCGCACACGCACTCCGACCAGGCCGTGGCGCCGCTTTCGTCGCGGAGTTCGAGGAGGAGGATTCGGCGGTTCTCGACCCATCCGGATGAGATGATGAACCGCTCCCGGAGCGGGAGTTCGATCTCCCGAAGCGTCACTTCGACCAGATGCAGTGGGGTTGTCGGCAAGGCGTTCGTCTCCGCGGGCGGGGGAGCGGGACGTTAGCCGTTTCGACACCGGTCGCGCCAGAATCCGGGCCGGGCGCGACCGATCGGACCGGGAGGCAGCCGGTCAGATGGAGAGGTAGTGGCTCACCTTGACGATGAAGACGTTCTCCGCCGGCGCGAAGAACAACCCCTCCAGGTCACGATTGAGGTCGAAACTGCCGAACGGAACGTTCTCCCGGCGCGCGTGCTGCCACACGAGGAAGAGCTGCGAACCTGGGCGGTACTCCCAGCGGAAGACCGCGTTTCCGCGCAGGGAGCGGACGTTGAAGTCGCGGTCCCTGGTCAGGTAGTCCAGTTCGCCGTCGCCGTCGAAGTCGAAATGGCGCACGCCATCGCGCGTGCAGGTCGTCCCCCCGGTGCAGCCCGTGACGATGCCGTTGAAGCGGTAGACCCGCCCCTCCTCATGGTCGAGAAAGTCGAAGGTGCCGGCGGCTGCAAGCTGCCGATAGCCGACATAGTCGCCCGACGTCAGCAGCGGCTGCGCGTAGAGCTGAAGGCTGAGGTCGGGCGTGAACGACACGTTCAGACGGGTCTCCATCGAGAAACCCCTGCGGTGGAGATCCCCGAACAGGTACCGGGTGCCGAACGTCGGCTCGTAGCTCAGGGTGGTCGTCCGGGTCACGTATTGCGCGCCGTCCCGCCGGTCGTTGAAACTCGGGTTCACCGACACGCGCCAGTTCGGCAGCGGCCGGTAGGAGATGTTCAGACCGGTGCTCATGTCGTGGCCGCGTCCCTGATCCGCCATCCGGTAGGAGAAGTTCGGCGACACGTGGAAGGACCGGCTCCGGTCCGTGTTCGCATCCACCCGGACGCCGAACTCCGCGGGTTCGGTCATCAGCGGACCCCCGCGCGTCTGCGTGTCGGACTGGGTCTGCGGGGAATACGAGAAATTGAGGTTGAAGCCCCAGTTGTTGAGGAACGTGAACCGTCCGCTGAACCACGCGCTGCCCGCATCGTGGGCGCGCGCCCAGTTCGAGCGATCCCTGAGGTTCCCCTCCAGCAGCGAATGACGGAAGTTGTGGAAGGTGAAGAGGCTGATGTTGTAGTTCCGGAACAGGTTGCCGGGCCTGATGTTCCGGTAGCTGATGCGGCCGCCCACGTCCAGGCGCTCGCCGCTCGTCAGGAATCCGAAGTCGTTGATCTCGAAGCCGGGGGTCTGCTGGCCCGCCCAGGCGCCCCACGTCCAGTGTTCGCTTTCCCGCTCCAACTGCACCCGCCAGTCGCTGCCGAACATGGACGTGGCCGTGGAGTCGATCGCGAGGTGGGGGGCGTCGGGACGCTGATAGTAGTGGTTCGGGTTCCGCTGAAGGCGGAGCATGGCGGCATTCGAACCGCGAACCAGACTGCTCGAGTAGAAGCCCCAGAGACGAAAATCCCGGCTGCGGCGTCCGCCCCACTGGTGCTCGAAATCGACGCCGAAGCTGAACGCCTCGGAGGGAAGAAAATCGAACGTGCCATCGGCGGGCAGTTCGCGCTTGAGCCCGGTGCCGATGAGGCCGATCTTGCTCGCGCCGCCGCGGAAGTCCTGCTGGAGGCGCAGCACGGCGTGCTCGGCCTGCGGTTCAGCCACGAACGGGATCAGGTGGTCGCCCTCCGCGAAGTACGCGTTGCCCATTTCCTGCCCGGTTACCGCGGCCAGCGCCCCGACGGAGAGCCCGCCGCTCGTGCGCCCGGTCAGCTTCGCCGCCCCCAGGATCGAGGTCTGGGTCGGCTCCTCGTGGAAGTCGGCATCGTAGGGTCCCGACCCCCGCGGTTCCCGCCCGATCCGCCGGCTGAAGAAGAGCGCCTTGCCGCCGCCGAAACGACCGCCGCGCGAGCCGGCGAAGGTGAAGATCTGCGCGTCGCGCACGAAGAACGGGCGCTTCTCCGGGAAGAAGGTCTCGAAGGCCGTGAGGTTGATGACCTCCGGGTCCACCTCGACCTGGCCGAAGTCGGGGTAGATGGTCGCGTCGAGGCTGAAGGCGGAGCCGATCCCCATGCTCATGTCGAGGCCGCCGCGCGGCTCCATCTCGGTGCCGTCGAACAGCGGGTTGCCCGGCGTCGCGGGGGCGGTGTGGTACTGGGACACCACGAAGGGCCGGACCTCGAACCTGCGGCTCGACCGCGGGAGTTGCAGCCCGTCGATCGTGCCGAACTGGCTGACTCGCCCGCGAGCCGTGCGCGACTGCAGGGCGAAGTAGACCGTCTCGTTCGTCTCGAGACGCCGGCGCTCGAAGTTGATCCCCCAGGTCTGCATGCCGGGGCGGGCCTCGTAGCGGATCTGGGAGAGCGGGATCCGCATCTCCACCGTCCAGCCCCGGGCGTCGATCTGCACGGCGGAGTCCCAGATCGCGTCCCAGTTCGTGTCTTCCTGGGTGTCGCCGAACAGATACCGGTCCGTCTCGGCTCCGGCGGCGCTGACCTCGAACTCGTAGCCGGTCAGCCCGTCGCGGTTCGGATCGAGGGAAAGCTTGAAGGAATCGAAGGAACCGCGTTCATCCCGGCGCGTGAGGCGTGCGCGGATCGAGCCCGGGTCGCTCTCGTACATGCGGGCGGCGACGTAGATCGCCGCGTCGTCGAACACGACCCGAACCTCCGTCGGCTCGGACGGTTCCGCTCCCTCTACGGGGATCCCCTGGACGAAGTCCGTGATGACGGGGGCCGGCTGCCATGCCGGATCGTCGAGCCGGCCGTCGATCGAGAGCGCGCCCTCGCGGCGTACCGCGTCCACGGCCGCCGGCGCCACGCCGCCCCGGAAGACCGTCGCCTCGGGCCCTTCGGGCGGCGAGAGCCCCTCCTCCTGCCCGGAAAGCCCCCACCCCATCCCGCTTATCGCAAGAGCCGCGAGGAAGAACGCCGCGCGGCCCGCTCCATGTCTGTATTTCATATCCGCCGAAACACATCCCGCCGTCACCTTGTTTAACGGTCCGCTGCAAAACCCCGCCCCGGACCGCTACGCGCGTGCGCAAAGTTTCCCATTCGGCGGGCGCGCGCTAGTTTTGGCTCGCCGAAGCGTACCGGACGTGGTGATTTGAGGCGGATTGCAGCCACGTAAAACAATCGCTAAAGAGCCACGCCCCGGGCGCGATTCTTTGGCGGCCGGGGTCTTTTTTTTGGGGGAAACGTCGTGTCCGAAGCGCGAGGAAAACGCGTCGCACGGATTCGGGAGGCGCTCGAACGGCGCATCCTCCTGATGGATGGCGGCGCGGGAACGATGATCCAGCGGCTGGGCCTCGACGAGGCGGCCTATCGCGCGGGTCCGCTCGCGGATCATCCGCAACCGCTGTTCGGGAACCACGATGTGTTGTGCCTCACCCGCCCTGACGCCGTCGCGTCCCTCTACCGCGGCTACCTGGAGGCGGGGGCCGACTTCATCACGACGAACACCTTCAACGCCCAGGCCATCTCCCAGGCGGACTACGGCATCTCCGCCGAGGCCGGTAACGCTCATCTCATCCACGACATCAATGCCGCGGCGGCGCGGATCGCCCGGCGCGAAGCCGACGAGGCGACGCGGGCGGATCCCTCGCGGCCCCGCTTCGTGCTCGGGAGCATGGGTCCGACGAATCGGACCGCCTCCCTTTCGCCGGACGTCGAGAACCCCGCGTTTCGCGCGGTCACCTTCGACGAACTCGCGCGCGCCTATCGACAGCAGGCGGAGGGACTCGTCGAGGGCGGTGCCGACGTGCTGCTCGTCGAGACCATCTTCGACACGCTCAACGCGAAGGCCGCGATCTTCGCCATCCTCGAACTCGAGGCGGACCTCGGCGAGCCGCTGCCGGTCGCCGTCTCCGGCACGATCACCGATCTCTCCGGGCGGACCCTGTCGGGCCAGACCGTGGAGGCGTTCTGGCTCTCGATCCGGCATGCGAACCCCCTCTTCGTCGGTCTCAACTGCGCGCTCGGAGCCGAGGAACTCGAGCCCTACGTCGCGGAACTCTCCGCCGCGGCCGACGTCCCCGTGAGCTGCCACCCCAACGCGGGCCTCCCGAACGAGTTCGGCGGCTACGACGACACGCCCGCCCACATGGCCGACCTGCTGGGGGACTTCGCGGACCGCGGGCTCCTCAACCTCGTCGGCGGCTGCTGCGGGACGGAGCCGGAACACATCCGGGCCATCGCGGAGCGCATGGAAGGCGTGCCCCCGCGACAAGTTCCCGTGATCGAGCCGCTGCCCCGGTTCTCGGGTCTCGAGCCGCTCGCGATCCGGCCGGACACGCTGTTCGTGAACATCGGCGAGCGCACGAACGTCACGGGTTCGGCCCGCTTCAGGCGGCTGATCCGGGACGACGACTTCGACGAGGCGGTCGAGGTCGCGCGCGACCAGGTCGTCAACGGGGCGCAGCTTCTCGACGTGAACATGGACGAGGGCCTCCTCGACTCCGAGGCCGCCATGATCCGTTTCCTGAACCTGATCGCGGCGGAACCCGACATCGCCCGTATCCCGACGGTCATCGACTCCTCGCGCTGGGAGGTCATCGAGGCGGGGCTGAAGTGTACCCAGGGAAGGGCGGTGGTGAACTCCATCTCGCTCAAGGAGGGGGAGGAAGCGTTCCTCGAACAGGCGGCCCTCATCCGCCGCTACGGGGCCGGCGTCATCGTCATGGCCTTCGACGAGCGGGGACAGGCGGACACGGTGGACCGCAAGCTGGAGATCTGCGCCCGCGCCTACCGCCTCCTGCTCGGCGCCGGCTTCCGGCCCGGTGAGATCATCTTCGATCCCAACGTCTTCGCCGTGGGGACGGGAATCGCGGAACACGACGCGTACGGGGTCGCCTTCATCGAGGCCGTCCGCCGGATCAAGCACGAGCTCCCCGGCGCGATGACGAGCGGCGGGATCAGCAACATCTCCTTCTCCTATCGGGGGAACGACGCCGTGCGGGAGGCGATGCACACGGCCTTCCTCTACCACGCGATCGCGGCCGGACTCGACATGGGGATCGTGAACGCGGGGCGGCTTCCGCTCTACGACGACATCGACCCCGAACTGCTCGAAGCGGTGGAGGACGTCCTGCTCGCCCGGCGGTCCGACGCCACGGAGCGGCTGACGGATCTCGCGGGCCGGATCCGGGACGAGGGGATCGAAACCCGGGTGGACGACGCCTGGCGCGCGGAGGGCGTGGAAACCCGGCTCGAACACGCGCTCGTGGAGGGGATCGTCGAGCACATCGAGGAGGACGCCGAGGAAGCGCGCCTCCTGTACGGCAAGGCGCTCCAGGTCATCGAGGGGCCGCTCATGGCCGGGATGAACCGCGTCGGCGACCTGTTCGGGAGCGGGCGCATGTTCCTGCCTCAGGTCGTGAAGTCGGCGCGCGTGATGAAGCGGGCCGTCGCCTTCCTCGTCCCGCACCTCGAAGCGGAGAAGGAGGGAAAGGCGGCGGGGAAGGGAACGATCCTCCTCGCGACCGTGAAGGGGGACGTCCACGACATCGGGAAGAACATCGTCGGCGTCGTGCTGCAGTGTAACGGCTACGACACCGTGGACCTCGGCGTCATGGTCCCGCCGGACCGCATCCTTGCCGAGGCCCGGGCCCACGGCGCGGACGCGATCGGGCTCAGCGGCCTCATCACGCCGTCGCTGGACGAGATGGTGCGGGTGGCGAGCGAGATGGAACGGCAGGCGTTCGAGGTGCCTCTCCTCATCGGAGGCGCCACGACGTCGCGGAAGCACACGGCGGTCAAGATCGAGGAACGGTACTCGGGGGCGACCGTGCACGTGCTCGATGCCTCGCGCGCGGTCGGGGTCGTGGGGAAGCTCCTGGGCGACGACGGCGGGGCGGACTTCGTGGCGCGGACGCGCGCCGAGTACCGGCGCGTGCGCGAAGAGTACCGGGGAGGGCGGCGGCCGCTCGCGACGCTCGAGCGGGCCCGCGCGAACCGGCTCCCGCTCGCCGGGGCTGCGACGGTGCCGCCGCCGCGTGAACCGGGCGTGCACGTGTACGATCCGTTCCCGCTGGAGGAACTGGTCGGCTACATCGACTGGACCCCCTTCTTCCAGACCTGGGAGATGAAGGGGCGCTTCCCGCGGTTGCTCGACCACCCGGAGCGGGGGGAAGCGGCCCGGTCGCTGTACGACGATGCCCGCCGGCTGCTCGACGAGATCGTCCGCGATGGATCCCTGACCGCGCGCGCGATCGCGGGGCTGTATCCGGCGAACGCGCGCGGGGACGACATCGTCCTCTTCGCGCCGGGGGACGGGCGTCGCGAGTTGCTGCGGGTGCCCCACCTCCGCCAGCAGATGGACCGCTCCTCGGGCGCGAACGTCAGTCTGGCCGACTTCGTCCTGCCCGAGACGGCCGGCGCCACGGACTGGAGCGGCGCCTTCGCCGTGACCGCCGGCATCGGCCTTGAAGCGCTCTGCGCCCGCTTCGAGGCGGCGGTGGACGACTACGGGAGCCTGCTCGCAAAATCGCTCGCCGACCGGCTGGCGGAGGCCCTGGCCGAGCGTCTGCACGAGATCGTGCGCACCGACCTCTGGGGCTACGCGCCGGACGAGACGCTCGACAACGAGGCGCGGATCGCCGAGCGCTACGTCGGGATCCGTCCCGCTCCGGGCTATCCGGCGTGTCCGGACCACTCGCAGAAGGCGCTCCTCTTCGATCTGCTCGGCGTGGAGCGCCGTCTCGGGATCACCCTCACGGAGAACTACGCCATGCATCCCGCCGCGTCGGTGTCCGGCTGGTACTTCGCGCGGTCGGAAGCCCGCTACTTCGGTCTGGGACGGATCGGGCTCGACCAGGTGGAGGACTACGCCGCGCGCAGCGGGGTCTCCCTCGCCGAGGCGGAGCGCCGTCTCTCGCCCAACCTCGGGTACGACCGGGATCCGGCGCTGGAGGCGACGGCATGAGCGATCGCCTGCGGGAGTGGATCGAGGGAGACGGGATCCACCTGATCGACGGCGCCATGGGGACGGTGCTGTACGAGAGCGGCGTGTTCGTGAACCAGTGCTACGACGAACTGAACCTCACGGAACCCGACCGGGTGCTGGGCGTCCACGCCGACTACGTGCGGGCGGGGGCGCAACTCATCGAGACCAACACCTTCGGCGCGAACCCCGTCAAACTCGAGCCGTTCGGCCTCGAGCCGTCCGCGCACGAGATCAACGTGGCGGCGGCACGCCTCGCGCGGCAGGCGGCCGGGGGGCGCGCGGCGGTACTGGGGGCGATGGGGCCGCTCGGCATCCGCATCGAACCCTGGGGCCCCACGTCGGTGGATGAGGCGGCGGACCTGTTCGGGCGACAGGTCGCCGGGCTCGCGGAAGGCGGCGTCGACGGCTTCATGCTCGAGACGTTCTCCGATCTCGACGAACTGCTGCAGGCGGTACGGGCGGTGCGGGAGGTCGCGGGGGCGGCGCCGGTCTTCGCGCAGATGACGTTCGGAGACGCGGGCCACACGGAGTACGGGGCCACGATCGAGGCCGCGGCGGCGGCGCTCGAGCGGGCCGGGGCGGACGTCATCGGCCTCAACTGCTCGGTCGGCCCGTCCTCGATGCTGTTCGGCGTCGAGCGCATGGTGGCGGCCACGTCGCGGCCGGTGTCCGCCTTGCCCAACGCGGGGCTGCCACGCGACATCGGGGACCGGAAGATCTACCTCGCCAGCCCGGAGTACATGGCCCGCTACGCCCGGCGCATGGCGGCGGCGGGCGCCCGGTTCCTGGGGGGGTGCTGCGGCACGTCGCCCGACCACACTCGCCTCACGGCGACGCTGCTCGGGACCAACGGCCCCGGCCCGGCTCGCGTGTCCGTCGCCCGGCCGGGCGAGGCCGACGGCCGCGCGGCGACCGAGCCGCCTCCGCTCGCGGGCCGCTCGGCGCTCGGACGGCGTCTCGCCAGCGGCGAGTTCGTCGGGGCGGTGGAGTTGACGCCGCCGCACGGGTGGGATCCCGGGGAACTGCTGGCCGGAGCCGGCCGGCTCCGCGACGCCGGCGTGCACACCGTCCACATCGTCGATGGCCCCGCGCACCGGAGCCGCATTGCCGCCCTCCCCGCCGCGATCGTCATCGAACGCGAACTCGGCATGGAGACCGTCCCGCACTACAGCTGCCGCGACCGCAACATGCTCGGCATGCTGAGCGACCTCCTCGGCGCGGCCGCGGCCGGCCTGCGCAACGTCTTCCTCATCACCGGCGACCCGCCGCGTGGCGGCCCCTACGACACGGGCGGCGTGTACGACATCGACAGCATCGGTCTCACGAACGTCGTCCGGCAGCTCAACCTCGGCCTCGACCCGGGGGGAAGCTCGATCGGCGCCCCGACCTCGTTCGTGAAGGGCGTCGCCGTGAATCCCGGCGCCGTCGACCCGGAGGAGGAGGTCCGGCGCTTCGCCTGGAAGGCCGAGGCGGGCGCGGACTTCGCCGTCACGCAGCCCATCTTCGATCGGGAGAAGTTCCTCGCCTTCGCCCGCGAGATCGAAGACTTCGGCGTTCCGCTCCTCGTGGGCCTGTGGCCCCCCTTGTCCCTGGAGAACGCGGAATTCCTGGCGCACGAGGTGCCCGGCGTCGACGTGCCGCTCGACGTGCTGGAACGCATGGCGGGGGCACAGGCGCGAGGCGCCGAAGCGGCCGCGCGGGAGGGCGTCGCCGTGGCCCGCGAGGTGCTGGAAGCGGTGCGGCCTCACGTCGCGGGCGCCCTGATCAGCACCCCCGGAAACGACGTCGACCGCGCCGCCGCCGTGCTCGAGGGCTGAACGATGACTCGCCCGCCCATCCGTCGCGTCGCGGCGGACGTCCGAAGGGGTCGCGGCGGGGCACGCCGCCAGGCGGACGCCGCGATCCGTCGTCACGAGGCCAGCGACCTGGGCGCCTACATCGCGTTCGACGCCGGGGCGCTGCGGCGGCAAGCGGACGCCATCGATGCCGCCGCCGGCCGCGGCGAGGATCCGGGTCCTCTCGCCGGCGTCACGGTCTCCGTCAAGGATCTCTACGCCCTGGACGGAACCCCGCTTTACGCCGGCACGAAGCGGGCGCTCCCCGCCTGGCCCGAGGGGTTCCTCGTAAGCTCGCTGCGCCGGCTCGGCGCCGTGTTCGCCGGCAAGACGCACACGGTCGAGTTCGCTTTCGGCGGCGTCGGGCTGAACCCCAACACGGGGACGCCCGTGAACCCGTGGGATCCGGTCGAGCACCGTGCTCCCGGCGGTTCGTCCGCGGGTGCCGGGGTGAGCCTGTGGGAAGGGTCGGCCCGGATCGCCCTCGGCACGGACACGGGGGGCTCGATCCGCATCCCCGCGTCGGCGACCGGGGTCGTCGGGCTCCGTCCCACCACGGGCCGCTGGCCGACCACCGGCGTCGTCCCCCTCAGCACGTCGCTGGACACGGTGGGGATGCTCGCCCACACCGTGGAGGATCTGCGTTACGCCTTCCTCGCCCTCGACCCGCTCGCGGCAGCCGGCGGCGAGCCGGCCGACCCCGTCCCGGAGGGGGTTGTGGGGCTGAGGATCGGGGTCCCCGCTTCCCGTCTGTGGACGGACGCGGATTCCGGGATCGCCGCCGTGGTCAACGGTGCGCTGGAGGAGCTTCGCGTCGCTGGCGCGGACGTACTCGAACTCGATGCTCCCGAGTTGGACGACGCGGGGGAACGCTACCTCTCCGGCCCCATCGTCCAGCCCGAGTTCGTGGAGTTCCTGCAGCGCGAACTGCCCGACTGGATTCCACTTCTGGATCCGATCATCGGAACGCGGCTCGAAGCAGCGGGCGGCGTGCCCGCGCTCGAGTATATCGCCGCCCACCAGCACCGCCGCGCGCTCTCGGCCGGCGTTCACGCCCGGCTGGCGGCGGAACGGATCGACCTCCTCGCAGCGCCCACGCTCCCCATCTCCCCTCCGCCGCTCCCCGCTCTCGGCCGGCTCGATGCCTACCGGAAGGCCAACCGCGCCATGCTCTCCGGCACGTGCCCGGCCAGCATGCTCGACATGTGCGCGATCTCGCTCCCCGCCGGGCTGGACGGAGAGGGCATGCCCGTCGGTCTGCAGTTGATGGGACCCTCCGGCGCGGACCTGAGGCTCCTCGCGCAGGCGGCCGCCGCGGAGGAAGTCCTCGGGACGAATCTGACGCGACTGGGAACGCCGCCCCGGGTCGCGGGATAGTCGATCCGGAGGCTACGGGGGCCGGCTAAGGGGCCGGGTCGGAGGCCCTGGGATAGGACCCCAGGATCTTGAAGGACGACGCGCGCTCCCTGATCCGGTCCAGAGCTTCCGCTACGAAGGGGTCGGTACGGTGCCCCTCGAAATCAATGAGGAAGATGTACCGTCCGAGGCTGCTCTTCTCGGGGCGCGATTCGATCTTCAGCATGTTGATGCGCCGGTTCGCCAGCTCGCCGAGCGCCTGGTAGAGCGTGCCCGGACCGTCCGCCGCGAAGTCGAAACAGATCGAGGTCTTGTCCCTTCCCGTCGGCTCGTGATCCTCGCGCGCCAGCACGGCGAACCGGGTGCGGTTCCCCGGGACGTCCTCGATGTGAGATTCGCGCACGAAGGCGTGAAGCACCTCGGCCGCCCGCATGCTCGAGATGGCCGCCGCTCCCGGCCCTTCGATCCGCATGTCCTCCACGGCCCTCACCGTGCTCAGCGAGGCCATGGCTTCCGCATTCGGAAGTTTGCGCGCCAGATAGCCCCGGCACTGGGCGATCGCCTGCGGATGGGAATAGACGATCCGTATTCCGTCGAAATCGACGCCGCCCTCCGTCAGCAGGCAGTGGTGGATCGGAAGGACGACTTCGCGCCGGATGCGGAGGTCCGTCTGGTGGACGAGGAGGTCGGTCGTCAGCGTGACGGGGCCCTCCGTGCTGTTCTCCAGCGGGACGAGCGCCTCGTCGATGTCCCCTTCATCCGCCGCCCGCACGACGCTCGCGATGTCCCCGAGCGGCACATGACGCGCCATCGGATCGTAACGCCGCGCCGCCTGCTCGCTGAACGTTCCGGGCGGCCCGAGATAGCCCACCCTGGCCCGCCCCCTCCCCATTCCCCAGATCTCCGCGGCAACCTTCCGCGCACCACCACGCATCGCATTCATCCGGCAAGGTACACCGGTCGCAAGGCCGGCGTGACCCGTGCGCCCCTGGATCGTCAATGGAGGGAGGCGGGGGCGGGATCTCCTTCGACGAAGCTCCCCCGTCACCTTCGGCGACCCCGGACGGACCGAAGCAACCCGCCAACGGCGCCGGCGGAGGCTGACGGGCCGCCTTCCGCTGCCCCCAAAGCGGCGTCTATCTTCGGCGGACGATCATCCGTCGTCGTCGACTACGCCCCGGAGCCAAGCCATGAACCGCATCCCGCGTCTCCTCTCTTCGTTGCTGACGCTTTCCCTCTTCATGCCATTCGCCGGTCCCGGCCATTCGGGCCCGCTGGAGGCGCAGGAAGTCGCGCCCGGAGCGGTGACGCTCGATTCCACGTTTCTGGCGGGCTACCGCTGGCGGAACCTGGGTCCCGACCGGGGCGGGCGCTCGATCGCCACGAGCGGTGTCGTGGGGCGTCCGCTGGAGGGCTACTTCGGCGCCACCGGCGGAGGACTGTGGAAGACGACGGACGGGGGCGAGAACTGGTTCCCGGTCACCGACTTCAAGATCACGTCGGCCTCGGTCGGCGCGGTCGCCGTTTCCGAGACGGATCCGGACCTCGTCTTCATCGGCATGGGCGAAACCTGCATCCGCGGCAACATCATGCCGGGGGACGGCGTGTACCGAAGCCGGGACGCGGGCGAGACGTGGGAGCACGTCGGCTTCTCCGAATCCGACGCCATCGCCAATATCCGCATCCATCCCACGGATCCGAACATCGTCTATGTCGCTTCGTTCGGGAAATACAGCGTGCCGAGCGAGGAGCGCGGCCTCTTCCGGAGCACGGATGGGGGCGATACGTGGGAGCGCATCCTCTTCCGCGATGAGCGCACGGGCGCGGTGGACATCGCCCTCGACCGCAACAATCCGGACGTGATCTACGTGGCGCTGTGGGAGGCCTTCCGCAAGGAATACACGATGTCCTCCGGCGGTCCCGGGAGCGGGATGTTCAAGAGCACCGACGGGGGCGACACGTGGACGGAGATCACCCGGAACCCCGGCATGCCGGAGTCGGGGGTCGTGGGGAAGATCGGGCTGGCCGTTTCGAGCGCGGATTCGGAGCGCGTGTACGCCCTGTTCGAGCACGCGGACGGGGGGCTGTTCCGTAGCGACGACGGCGGCGACACGTGGGAACTGATCAACGACGAGCGCCGCATCCGGCAGCGGGCCTTCTACTACACGCACGTCTTTGCCGACCACTACGATCCCGATGTCGTGTACGTGCAGAACACCTCCTTCTTCCGCTCGACCGACGGCGGTGCGACGTACGAGGTCATCAACAACGGGACGCACGGAGACTTCCACGATCTCTGGATCAGCCCGGAGGATCCCGCCCACCTCGTCGTGGCCAACGACGGCGGCGGCGCGGTCAGCTTCGACACGGGGCAGCACTGGACGGACCAGGAGTTCTCGACCGCCCAGTTCTACCACGGCGTGACCACGGCTCACGTGCCCTTCCACGTCTGCGGTTCGCAGCAGGATAACAGCACGCTGTGCCTGCCCTCGGCCTGGAACGCGAGCCGGTTCGGCTTCGGCCAGGCGCCCGCGTTCGGCGGGGGCCAGCCCGCGAGCGTCACCGAGGGTTCGATGGAGGTCGCGTACCGCGCCGGGGGCGGAGAACCGGGCTACATCGCGCCGGACCCGAAGGATATCGACGTCTTCTTCTCCGGGACCAACAACGGGCGCTACCTCGACCGCTACAACCGCCGCCTCGGCACGTCGCGAGAGGTGAACCCCTATCCCTGGTTCTACTCGGGCGAGCCCGCGAGCGAGATGGTGGAGCGCTGGCAGTGGACGTTCCCCATCATCTTTTCCCCGATCGACCCCAACGTCCTCTACACCTCCTCGAACCGGCTCTGGAGGACGACGAACGGGGGTGATGACTGGGAGGCGATCAGCGGCGACCTCACCCGCGCCGACCCGATGACGCTGGGCCATTCCGGCGGACCGATCACCGGGGACATGAACGGGCCGGAGGTCTACGCGACGATCTTCTCGGTCGGGCCGGGCAAGGTGGACATCGACGTGATCTGGGCGGGGTCGGACGACGGCCTCGTGCACGTGACGCGCGACGGCGGCGCCACATGGACGGACGTGACGCCGCCGGACATGCCGGACTTCGGGCGCGTGAGCCAGATCGACGCCTCGGCGTTCGGGGCAGGCCGGGCGTACATCTCGGTGCGGAAGCCGCTCCTCAACGACCGCTCGCCCTACATCTGGAAGACGGACGACTACGGGGCGACGTGGACGAAGATCGTGGACGGGATCCGGGAAGAGGCCTACGTGCACGCGGTGCGCGAGGACCCGAACCGGGAGGGATTGCTGTACGCCGGGACGCAGCACGGCATGTACGTGTCGTACGACGACGGGGCGAACTGGCAGGAGTTGAACCCGGGGTTCCCGGACCTGCCGGTCTCGGACGTCATCGTGGAGCACAACGAACTGGCGATCGCGAGCCACGGCCGCGGGTTCTGGGTGCTCGACAACCTGGCGCCGCTGCGGCAGGCGCGCCCCGGGCTGACGGAGGAGGCGGTCGCGCTGTTCGATCCGGCCACCGCGTACCGCTCCGCCAACGGGGCGACGCTCTCGTGGTGGTTCCGGGAGGCGCCGGAGGAGGCGCGGCTCGAGATTCTCGACGCGTCGGGCGCCGTGTTGCGCACCTACGATCCGGCGCCGCGCCCCGATCCGGCCGCGGAAGGGGACTCGACGGCCGCGGAGGGCGAGGCGGCGCCGACCCCGGCCCGCGACCGCTGGGCCGGACCCGCGATGCCGGCCGAAGCGGGGGTGAACATGCTGCAGTGGGATCTTCGCACCGCGCCCGCCGCGACCTTCCCCGGCATGATCCTGTGGGGCGTGCGCACAATGTCGCCCGCCGTGCCGCCGGGGACGTACACCGTGCGGCTGACGGCGGACGGCGAGGTGCGGACGACGGAGATCGAGGTCGCCCGCCACCCCTGGATCGAGGGCGTGACGGACGAGGATCTGCAGGAGCAGTTCGAGTTCGGGATACGAATCCGGGCGCGGGTGAACGAGGCCAACTCGGCCGTGATCGCCATCCGGCGCGTGAATTCGCAACTCGACGACCGGCTCGAAGCCTCGGATGACGCCGCGCTCGCGGAGGCCGCGGAGGCGCTCAGGACGGCGGCTTCGGAGGTTGAGGGGAACATCTACCAGGTGCGGAACCGCAGCAACCAGGATCCGCTGAACTTCCCGATCCGCGTGAACAACCGGCTCGCGAACCTGCTCTCGATGTCGGAGCGTGGCGACGGCCGGCCCGGGAGCGGGATGTACGAGGTGTTCGAGATCATGGTGGCCGAACTCGAGGGCTACACGACCCGCCTCGACGAGGTCTGGCGCGTGGAACTGGCCGCCGTGAACCGCGAGCTGGAGCGTCTGGGACTCGCCCCGGTGGATCCGGCCGACGAATCGGTCGAACTCGTCTCCTGAAACGACTGAAGGCCCGGGAAGGCGTTCCCGCGGGAACGTGCCTCCCGGGCCTTCGTTCAGGCTCCGGCCGTCGTCCGGAGCCGGTCGCTCAGCCGGCTTCCGGGAGCTGGCTCACGTACTCGATCATGCGCTGCTGCTGGTCCTCGTCGGGGAGTCGTCCCATCCCGCCGCCCAGGTTGTCCACCATGTGCTCCGCGCGGCTCGTGGCCGGCGTCACCACCGTAACGGCGGGGTGCGCGGCCGCGAACTTGATGAAGAACTGCGCCCACGAATGGGCGTCGAACTCGCTCGCCCACTCCGGCACCTCCCGGTCCCCGACGCGCGACCAGAGCCGGGTGCGTCCGAACGGCACATAGACGAGCACGCCGATCCGCCGCTCCGCCGCGAGGGGCAGGATCTCCTCGGCCGCGCTCACGTTGTCCACCGCGTAGTCGATGCCGATGAAGTCGAGGGGATAGTCCTGCATGGACTGAATGAGCGCCGGGTACTGCCGCTTGCTCGTGGAGGTGATCCCGATGTAGCGGACGCGTCCGGCCGCCTTCAGCTCCTCGAGGATCCCCACCTGCACCGGCGGATCTCCGAGGTTATGGACCTGGATGCAGTCGATGACGGGCACGCCGAAATACTCGAACGAGCGCTCGATCTGGGCCCGTGCGGCGTCCGGATCCGCGGAGCCCCCGCCGCGCCCGGCCACGTTCACCTTCGTCGCCCAGAAGACGCGGTCGGAGATCCCGAGCCTCCGGCAGATGTCTCCCGCCGCCCTCTCGGACGCCCCGCGCCCGTAGCTGGGTGCGGTGTCGAACACCGAGCCGCCGCCGTCCACCAGCGCCTGCATGACGCCTTCGATCTGCGCGTGGTCGTCGCTGAGCGCCACGCGCTGAAAGGTTGCCGAACTCCCGAGGCCGACGATCGGCAGTTCCTCCCCGGTGGAGGGGATGGGCCGCGTGATCATCTCCTGGCTCGCGAACGCGCGCAGGATGCGGGGGTTGAGAGAGAGAGCCGCGCCCGCGGCGGCGGTGGAACGGAGCCAGTCGCGTCGAGTGAACATCTCGGATCTTCCTCGTGCTGGGGTTGTGACCTAGGCATCAAGCGTGCCTGTATCGCGCCGATGGTCGGGTAACACCTCACCCGCCCCAACCGCTGTGCGGCCTCGGGCGCGGGGTCGCATACCGGCTTGTGGGCGGGCTCGGAGATCAGTTGACCATGGTCATGACCATGGTTCTATTGATGGCGCGTTGAGGGCATACGACACACTCGGAGTGGACGGATGGCATCGGATTACGAACAGCCCGCGGGCGCCCCGCGGACCATCAAAGCGTCGGAGTTCAAGGCGAAATGTCTCAAGCTCATGGATGAAGTCGCCGAGACGGGCGAGGAGATCGTCATCACGAAGAACGGCCGCCCCGTGTCGAAGCTCGTGCCCTGTGCGGAGAAACCGGAGACGCTGTTCGGACGGTATCGTGATGTGATCCGGATCCATGGCGATATCGTGGGGCCCATGCCCAGAGAGTGGTGGGACGACGGAGACGACGCCGACGAGGATCTGTTTTGATCCTGCTCGACACGCACGTCCTGCTATGGCACGGGCGCGGGGACCGCCGGCTCGGACGGCGCGCCCGGCGGATGATCGAGCGGGCGCTACCCCGGAGGCGCGTGGCGATCTCCGCCATATCCTTCTGGGAGATCGCGATGCGCGTCCACAGCGGGCGGTTTGACCTTCTCATGGAACCGGAGGCCCTGCGTCGCGATCTCCTCGCCCACGGACTCGTCGAAATCCCGGTCAGCGGACTGATTGGCGTGCGGGCGGGACGGCTCCCGGGCTTGCACGGCGACCCGGCCGACCGGCTCATCGTCGCCACGGCTCTGGAAGGGCATGAACTGCTCACGGCCGACCGGCGTATTCTCGACTGGTCCGGCAAGCTGAACCGGTTCGACGCCACCGAATAGTTCGGGCCGGGACGTTCCCGCGGGAACGGCACGTGCTCGCTGCGACTCAATCAGCTCGTGCCGGCCTCCAGGGTCGCGACCTCGGTCATGATGCGGTCGAACTGGGTGGCGGCGCGGTGCGGGGCGAGATTGCACAGATAGGCGTGCCCGCCCCCCAGACGCCGCAGGGCGACGATCGTCTCCGCGCAGTGCCGCTCCGGCGTGACTCCCGCTTCGAAGGCCGAAGCGACCGCATCCACGGGTACGGGGAAGAAGCGGGACAGCCGTTCGAGTACCGTCCGGCGGCCGTTCCGGTAGTAGAAGACGCCGAACGAGCCGGGAATCTCCAGGCCCGCACGCTCGGCGCCTTCCAGCCAGTGCTCCGCCCGCCCCAGGTCGTGATGGGACACGACCTGCGTGAGGTAGTAGTCCGCCTCGAACTCGGGGTCCGTGGCGAAGTCGATCTGTTCGGCGATGGGACGGTGGAGATTGACCCAGCCTCCGAGGGACAGGCTCCGTGTCCGCTCCCGGAACTTCCGCCGGAGCAGATATCCGTGGGGAACGCAGCGTTCGGCGCCTCGCACCTTGTCTCCGCCCGTGACCGTGACGCTCTCGACGCCGCGAGCTCGAGCGCGGTCGACATAGCGCAGGCAGTAGTCCAGCGGGTGGAGACAGGTCAGGAAGGGCACCACCCGCCAGGGTTCGACCTCGTTCGCGAGGTTGGCCGTCAGGTGCTGGAGGTTCTCCTCCTCCTCCTCGCCCACGGCGCTGTCCGTGAGCATGAGGAAGGCGTCGCGCGCCGCGAGGCCGCGAATGGCGTGCGAGAGGTCGATCCACATGTCCATCGCGCCGCCGCGCGTGAGTCCACTCCGCGGCGGCCGGAGTTCGACCGTCATCGTCGGCGTTTCCCCACGCAGCCGCTCCACGAACCGGCCGGAGCCCGGTTCCCGGGATGTGTGCTGGGGAGGTGTCGTGTCGCTCACGCCGGGAGATCTCGTCCGGTTCGTCGCCTGGCAGCGCGTGGCAAAGCCCCGCTTTCGGATCGAAGGAGGATGCGGTTCCGGAGTTCCGTTGCAAAGGCGACGGTCGACGGTTCCGTTCCGACGGGTCTCATGCACCGCGACCGGAGGAGAGTTCGCGTGACGGAGGAAACGACGAACGAAGCGATCATCGACGACGAGGCACTGGCGGAGGACATCCTCACGCTCCTCGCCCGCACGCCCGGCACCGTGCGAGTGCTGCTCGAGGATCTGCCGGCGGACCTGCTGCATGCGGACGAGGGCGAGGGGACGTTCAGCCCCTTCAGCGTGCTGGGACATCTCATCCAGGGCGAGATCGACGACTGGATGCCGCGGACGCGCTGGATTCTCGAACACGGCCGCGAACGGGCGTTCCCGCCGTTCGATCGGTTCGCGCACGTCGAGCGCACCCGCGACCGCTCGCTGAACGAGTTGCTCACCGAATTCGAGACGCTGCGCGATACCGGACTCGCGGCACTGCGGGAGGTCATCGAGGAAGGGGCGGATCTCGACGCGGGGGGGCTTCACCCTGAGCTGGGCGAGGTCACGCTACGGCAACTCCTCGCCACCTGGGCCGTCCACGACCTGAACCACATCGCCCAGATCACGCGCGTCGTCGCGCACCAGTTCGAAGGTGAGGTGGGTCCGTGGAAAGCCTATCTCCCGATACTCCACCACGACCGGTAGGCGTGTCTTCCTCGACGGAGATCTATCGATCCTCCGACTGGAAGTAGTCCTCATCTATCCGCTTTATCTCAAGAGTCCTCTTCGTCCGGACTCCAACACCATGCTCGACGAGGAGTTTGGCCAGGTCCGAGCCGTTTATTAGCACGATTCGCGTCGGACTCAGTCTGACGAATTCTCGGGCAGCGGCCGTGAAATCGGACGTGGTAACGAAGACCCCCTTTGTCGCACCTGCCGCTGCGATCGCGCCGGCAAAGTTGCGGAGATCGGACGCTCCTACCGGCCTCTCGGCTGAGTATTTCTTGGCCTGAAGGCACAGTTCATCCAACCCTAGCAGGCCGTGGATAAACGGGTTCTCGGGGAAAGTCGCTTGTGCGTGGCGG
>VXOJ01000071.1 GCA_009840115.1 Gemmatimonadales bacterium
CCCCCCCCCCCCCCCCCCCACTCATTTTTTTATCCCCCCCCACCCCGCAACCCCCCCTTCCCCTACGGCTCGGGGGCTAGTCGTTGTGAAAAACAGACAGCGCCGGGGGCGAGCAGGTGCGCGGCCGCGGTCAGCAGTCCGGCGGCGGACCCGCTGCCGGCCCCGGCGGGGTGCGGATAGGGCTGGGGGCCCGACGGGCGGTCGAGCACGAAGGCCGGCCGGGGCGGCGCGCCCGGCGCATCGGCTGCGGCCGGGCCGCCCGAAGGCGCCGCCGCGAGCGCGTGGAGCGCCCGGTATCGCGCGTACGTCTCCGCCGGGTCGGACCCGGCCAGGATCCAGTCGACGTTGAGCGCGCTCGTCCACGCCCACGTCCGCAGCACGGCCCCGCGGCGCTCGCCCTCGTCTCCCGCCAGCACGGCGTCCCAGTCCGCCTCCGATGGCGGCGCGGCCACGGCCCGCCGCGCGGACGAAGGCGGCGCGTACGGCCCCCCGCGAAGCAGCGAGCGGTCGCCCGCGTCCCGCGCCAGGAGCGCCGCTTCGATGCGCCACGCCGGGCGGGCATCGGTGCCGGACTCCGCTCGGCGGCAGTGGACGGCGTTCCAGCGCCGGTCCTGAAGTTCGATCGCGAGCATCTCCCACGGTCGCCCCGCCCGGTCACCGAACGTCAGGAGCAGGGCGCGCTCGTCCGCCGGCGCCCGCGCGTCCACGAGCGACAGGCGTCCGACCCGCAGCGCCTTCCCCTCTACGCCCGAGGCCGGCGCATCGGCGCCGAGCTCGAGGATGTACCCATGCAGCGGGTGCAGCATCGCGACGAGCCGCGACCCGTCCTCGAAGGCGAGTTCCACGGCGCGCCGCCCCGACGCCATGCGAAGGCCGGCGATACGGACGCCCCGCCAGAGGTCGAGGATCTCGCGGGCGAGGGCCCGGGCGAGGAGAGAGTCGTATCGGATGGCCATTGCAGGTATATTCGGGGCCCCGCGCGATCCCGACAAACTCCGCGATCGAGACGAAGCTCACGTGGACAACCTGCACCCGATCATCCGCGCCGCCGGCGCCGACGAACGCGTCCCCGACTGGGCCGTCATGAGCCCCGCGCGCATCCGCCACGCCGGGCGGGTCGGCACGTTGATGGGCGACTGGGCGGAAGCCCTCGGACGCGACGCGGCGACGCAGATCCGCTGGCGCGCCGCGGGCCTCCTTCACGACGCGCTCAAGGAAGCAGGCCTCGAAGCCCTGCGTCCCCTCGTCAACGGAGCGGAGGAATGGCCCGACGCGCTCCTCCACGGTCCGGCGTGCGCGAACCGGCTGCGCGCGGCCGGCGTCGATGACGAGCCGCTCCTCCGGGCCATCGCCTTTCACACCACCGGACACCGGGATCTCGGCGCCCTCGGGCAGGCCCTCTACATGGCCGACTTCCTGGAGCCGGGCCGCATCGCCTCGGGCCGGGAGCGCGCCGATCTGCGCCGCCGCATGCCGGACGACTGGCATGCCGTCCTGGTCGATGTCGCGACCGCGAAGATCGGCGTTCTCATCGACGCCCAGATCCCCGTTTCCGCCGTCACCGCCGGGTTCTGGGAGGCGATCACCGCCCCGCGCTGACGGCCCGTTTTCGCAAATCGCGAAACGGTTGATTAGATTGCCGTGGCTGGGCAGGACGCGGGATGGTGTGAGGGGTGACGGCCGAGCACGGTCGATGGGCGGACGGGAGGACGACGGGAGGCGACAAAGTGCTTTCGAGGTCCAGACGGCGGTCCAGGCGGGAAACTCGACGAGGTCCCGAGGGTCGTGCCCGCTATCGCAGGCGGCAGGGCGCCTTCCAGCGAGTGGCTTCCGCGTTCCGGGGACTGATCACGACGGCGATCCTCATCGGCGCCGGCGCCTTCATCGGTCTCTTCTGGGAGGAATGGAAAGTCGTGCGGCTCGCGGTGCTCGCCGGGGCCGGACCCGTACCGGCCGCGACGGCGGCGGGCGCGGGGGACGAGGGTTCCGCGGCGACGGATTCCGCGACGGGCGAGATTCCCGGACGGGGCGACCTGACGGACCGCATCAAGGTCGAAGTCCTCAACGGGGCCGGCGAGAGGGGGCTCGCACGTCAGTTCGCCGACCGACTCCGGGTCCTCGGCTTCGACGTCGTCGCGACCGGTAACGCCGAGCACTTCGACCACGAAGTCACGCACGTCCTGGATCGATCGGGCCGCCTCGGCGCCGCGCTCTCCGTCGCCCGCGAGCTGAGCGCGGACTCGCTGGCCGTCGCCATCGATCCCGAACTCTACCTCGATGCGAGCGTGGTGGTGGGGAGCGACTGGGCCGGCCTGCTCGTCAACCTCGGAAAGGACTGAGCGGGACTAGCTTTCCCGCGCCAGCCGCAGTTGTCCGCAGGCGGCGTCGATGTCCCGTCCCCGCGGTCTCCTCACCGCATTGCCCACCCCTCGCGCGGCGAGCGCCTCCGAAAAACGCGCGATCCCCTCGGTCGAACTCGGACCCCACTCCGGACGCGACGGAATCGGGTTGAAGGGGATGAGATTCACGAAGCAGATGAGCCCCCGCGCCAGCTTCGCCAGCGGCTCCGCCAGCGCCGGGTCGTCGTTCACCCCCCGGATGAGCGTGTACTCGAAGCTGATGCGCCGGTTCTTGTAGCTCTGGTACGTGCGCAGCGCGTCGAACAGCTCCGGCAGCGGGTAGCGCTTCTCGATCGGCATCAGCCGCAGCCGCAGTTCGTGGGACGGCGCGTGCAGCGAAACGGCGAGTTCGAACGGCTCCGGGCGCCGGGCGAGTTCCAGAATCCCCGGGATGAGACCGACGGTCGACACGGTGATCCGCCGCGCCCCGAGACCGAACCCTCCGTGCAGCGACGCGAGCGATCCGATGACCCCATCGAGGTTCGCCAGCGGTTCTCCCATCCCCATGTACACGACGTTGGAGATCGGGCTGGACGCCGGCCGCCCCATCTCCTCGCGCGCGACGCGCAGGGAGTCGCGGTACTGCGCCACGATTTCCGCCGCCCTCAACTGGCGCCGGAAGCCGAAGTCGCCGGTGGCGCAGAAGCGGCAGGCGAGCGCGCAGCCGGCCTGTGACGAGAGACAGAGCGTGAGGCGGTCGCGCGTCGGGATGAGCACGGACTCGACACGCTCGCCGTCGTCGAGCCGCCACAGGTGCTTCACCGTCCCGTCCCTCGAGCGGGCCGTGTAGTCCGGTTCGATCGGCGTGAGCGAAAAGACCGCCTCCAGCGCTTCCCGGAGGCCGGCGGGGAGGTTCGTCATCTCGTCGAAGGAACGCGCGCCTCGCTCCCAGACCCACTCCTCCACCTGCCGCGCCCGGTACGCCGGCTCTCCGCGCGCCGCGAAGAACGCCGCCAGCCGCTCCCGCCCGCCTTCTCCCGGCTCCGCGAGCAGTTCCGCTCGTGTGCTTTCCGTCATCCCCCGCTTCTTGCTGGCGTCGCTTGCTGGCGTCGCCGAAAATCGGCTATCTTTCGCGGCGTTCCGCACTTCTCGGGACCGATTCCGAACCGATTCCCTGGCGCCGCGAGTTCTCCTGACCAAACTATCGCTACCGACCGAACGGCGTGAGCCGGCCTCGCTCGAGACCGCCTTGCGCGACGCCGGCTGCGGGCAGGTCGAGGCCTCGTGGTCCGGACGCGAAGTCCGGGTCATCGGGTGGGTACACCGTCGTCGCGACCTCGGGGGACTCTTCTTCGTCGACCTGCGCGACCGGACCGGCCTGCTTCAGCTGTCCTTCGGCCCGGAGTGGTCGGACGCCGCCGGCCTCGAGCTCGTGACGGAGCTGAACCCGGAGGATGTCGTGCAGGCGACGGGCGTCGTCGCGCCGCGCCCCGAGCCCAACCCGGACATGCTCACGGGCGAGATCGAGATCCGGGTGTCGAGTCTGCGGCGGGTGTCCGTGTCCGACCCGCTCCCGATCCTCGTCTATCAACCCCCGGATGAGGAGCTGCCCTCGGAGGAACTCCGCCTCAAGCACCGGATCCTCGACCTGCGCCGCCCCGAGATGCAGCGCAACCTGAGGCTCCGGCACGTGGCGACGAACGCGGTGCGCGCCTCGCTCACCGAGCAGGGATTCGTCGAGATCGAGACCCCGCTCCTCACGCGGCAGACGCCGGAGGGGGCACGGGACTACCTCGTTCCGAGCCGCGTCCACCAGGGCCGGTTCTTCGCCCTCCCGCAGTCGCCGCAGCTCTACAAGCAGCTTCTCATGTGCGGCGGCTTCGACCGCTACTTCCAGATCGCGAAATGTCTCCGGGACGAGGACCTGCGGGCGGACCGCCAGCCCGAGTTCACGCAGATCGACGTGGAGATGGCGTTCGTCGAGCAGGACGACGTCTTCCGTGCCGCGGAGAAGATGTTCGCGCGCGTCTGGCGGGACGGGCTCGAGCGGGAGCTTCCCGTGCCCTTCCGGCGCCTGCCCCACGCCGAGGCGATGGAGCGCTACGGCACGGACAAGCCGGACCTCCGCATCCCCTGGGAGATACGGGACTTCACGGACGCGCTCACCGGCATCGGCTTCGGCATCTTCGACGGCGCCGCGCGGGCCGGCGGCCGCGTCCGGGGGCTCGTCCTGCCGGGCGGCGCGGCGCTCTCCCGCTCGCGGATCGCCCACTACGACAGGCTCGCGCAGGAGGCCGGCGCGAAGGGCGCCCTGTGGCTGAAGCGCACCGCGGACGGCTGGTCCGGTCCGCCCGCGAAGGTCGTCGGCGAGGAGGTCGCGCGCGCGCTCGAGGCCGAGTTCGGGGTGGGGGAGGGCGATCTCGTCTTCCTCGTCGCCGGCGTCGATGCGGAGAGTTCGCCCGCCCTCGACCGGCTGCGGCGCGGGGCGGCCCGGGAACTCGGCGCCGTGGACGAGAGCGGGGAAGAGTGGCTCTGGATCACGGAGTTCCCCCTCTACGAGCGGGATCCCGACACCGGCCTTCCCGTTCCGGCCCAGCACGCCTTCACGATGCCGGCGGACCCCGACCCCGAGCGCCTGCGCGAAGATCCGCTCTCCGTGAACGCGATCGCGTACGACATCGTCTACAACGGGATCGAGTTGGCCAGCGGGAGCATCCGCTGCCACCTGCCCGAGGTGCAGCGCGTCATCCTCGAGGCGACGGGGCTCACGCCCGAGGAGGTCGAGGCGCGCTTCGGCTTCCTGCTCGAGGCGTTTCGCTACGGCGTGCCGCCGCACGGAGGGTTCGCGGTCGGCATGGACCGCCTGGTGGCCGAGATGGCCGGCTGCGCGTCGATCCGGGACGTCATCGCGTTCCCGAAGACGGCCGCGGCCCGGGGTCTGCTCGAGCGGTCGCCGTCGTCCGTGACCCCGGCCGAACTCGAGGAACTCGGGATCTCCGTGACCGGCGAAACCGTGACCGGCGCTTGAGCGTGGCGACGGAGCGGCGCCTCTCCATCGAAGGGGCCGACCAGCAGTTGCTGGCCGGCGTGAACGACTCGAACCTCACGACGCTGGCCCGCCACTGCGACATCCGCGTCGTCCTCCGGCGCGAGGAGATGATCCTCTCCGGGCCGCAGGCGGATGTGGATCGCGCCTCTCCCACCGCGCGGCGCATGATCCGCTACGCGCGGCTGCGGCGCCCCTTCGATGCGGTGGATGTCGAGCGTTTTCTCGAAGCGCCCGCCGATGGCGAGGGTCGCTCGCGGAAGTCCGCCGCCGCCCGGGGCACCGATAAACAGGAGGTGGCGCTGGCGGGGGCCCGGCGCGCGATCCGGCCCAAGTCGCCGGGGCAGGACAAGTACCTAGCCGCGATGCGCGAGCGAGACATCGTCGTCGGCATCGGCCCGGCCGGCACCGGAAAGACCTATCTCGCCGTCGCCGCGGCGGTGGAGGCGCTCAACCGGAAGCGGATCCGCCGCATCATCCTCACCCGGCCCGCGGTCGAGGCCGGCGAGGCGCTCGGCTTCCTGCCCGGCGACATCCGCGAGAAGGTCGACCCCTACCTGCGCCCGCTCTACGACGCGCTCGAGGACATGATGCCCCACGACCGCGTCCGCCGCGCGATCGAGGATCGCGTGATCGAGGTCGCCCCGCTCGCGTACATGCGCGGCCGGACGCTCTCCGACGCGTTCCTCATCCTCGACGAGGCGCAGAACGCGACGACCGCCCAGATGAAGATGTTCCTCACCCGGCTCGGGCTGAACTCCAAGACCGTGATCACGGGGGACAAGACGCAGATCGACCTCCCGCGCCCCGAGGATTCGGGACTCCTGGAGATCGAGGAAGTCTTGCGCGACGTGGTCGGGATCGACTTCGTTTACCTGGATGACGCGGATGTCGTCCGGCACCGACTCGTGAAGGAGATCATCCGCGCGTACCGGGAGTCCGAGCGGTGAGTTTCTTCGGTCGCGTCCGAGACTACCTGCGCCCCGTGAACCGGCCGCCGGGCCGCGGCCGCCGGGACGCGTGGGTCCACCACGGATTCCGGGCGGCGATGGTCGCCGTCATCGCCCTCGCCGTCCCCCTGATGTTCCCGCAGAGCACGCCGGGCGGGTTCGACGGCATCGACCCCGGCAGCGTCGCCCGGCAGACGATCAACGCGGACTTCGACTTCGACGTGCCCAAGGATCCGGACCGCCTGCGGGAGCAGCAGGACCAGGCGGAGGCCGGCGTGACGCCGAGGCTGCGCTTCGAACCCGCGCGCGCCGACAGCAGCGTCGAGCGCGTGAACGCCTTCGTCACGCAACTCGACTCCGTCATCCCCGCGGCGGAGGCCGGCGCCGCGCTCGTCCGGGACGAAGTCCGCCGGGTCGCGGGCGGGATCGGGATCGACCTCACGGCCGAGGGCGTGATCGACTCGCTCCAGGTCGACTACCTCCTCGACGAAGCGTCGCGCGGCCTGCTGCGCGACGAACTCGAGACGGCCTTCGAGGGACTGCGCGAGGGGGTGATCCGCGAGAGCGAACTCGCGGACATCAGCGCGGCGAACGTCGTCGTGCGCGAGGAATCTTCCGGCGACGACCGCGTGCGCGCCGTCGGGGATCTCGTTCGGCTCGGCGACTTCACGCGGGCCGCCCGGGAGGGGGTGGGAGACCGGCTGCCGCCCGGCGGCGCGGCGCTCTTCCAGCAACTCCTCCTCATGGGGCAGCCGACGCTGCGCATCGACCAGGACGCGACCCGGCAGGCGCGCGAGCAGGCCCGCGCCGCGATCCCCCAGGTCGAGGGCTTCGTGCTCGAGGGAGAGCGCATCATCACCGAGAACACGGTGGTGACGGAGGAGGAATACCGCCGGCTCCTCGCCTACCAGGCCCAGATCCTGGAGCGCGGGGGGACGCGCACGACGTCGGACTTCCTGCGCAGCCTGGGCATGGTTCTCCTCGTCATGAGCATGCTCGGAATCCTCGTCTTCGCGACGTTCCGCTTCCGCCGCGACATCTACGAGGCCCTCCCCAGCTTCACCGTCCTGCTCGGGCTCGTCGTCATCGTGATGGCGGCCGCCGGCGCCGTGGCCGCCACGCAGGGTTCGCCCGCGCTCGTGCCCGTCGCGCTGGCCGGCTTCCTCGCGGCGGCGCTGTTCGACAGCCTTCTCGGCCTCGTCGTCGTGTCGACGATCACGGGGATCCTCATGGGCCAGCCGCATTTTGCGGGACTCGCGGCCCCGATGGTGACCGTGGCGGGCGGGGTCACGGCGGCGTTCGCGGTCCACACGATCCGCACGCGTTCGCAGAGCTGGGTCCTCGTCATGCTGATCACCGCGGCCTACGTGGGGGCCGGCCTCCTGCTCGTCCTCACGGGCCACTACGCGCTGGGCGAGATGGGCACGACCGCGGCGCTCGGGTTTCTCAACGCCACCGTGTGCACGGGACTCGGCGTCGGCATCGGCCTCCCGCTGCTCGAGGCGTTCACCGGGCGGACGACGGAGGCCTCGCTGCTCGAACTCTCCGACATGAACCGGCCGCTCCTGAGGCGGCTGGCCCGCGAGGCGCCCGGCACGTACGCCCACTCGATCAACGTGGCGAACCTCGTCGAGGCGGCCTGCGAGGCGATCGGGGCCGACGCCGTCCAGGGCCGCGTCGGGGTCTACTACCACGACATCGGGAAGCTCGAGCGCCCGCAGTACTTCATCGAGAACCAGCCCCGGGGGCTGAACCCGCACGACCATCTCACGCCGTGGCAGAGCGCCGAGATCCTGCGCGACCACGTGCGCCACGGGCTCGTCATGGCCGAGGAGGCGCGTCTGCCCGAGGTCGTGAAGGACTTCATTCGCGAGCACCACGGCACGCAGCTCATCCGCTACTTCCTCGAGAAGGCGCGCGCCCGGGAAGGCGTCGCGGAAGTGGACCCGAGCGACTTCGCCTACCCCGGCCCGAAGCCGCAGAGCAGGGAGACGGGCGTGGCGATGCTGGCGGACGCGGTGGAAGCCGCGTCGCGCGTGCTCTCGAACCCGAGTCCCGAGCGCATCCGGGCCCTCATCGACCACCTGGTGCAGGACCGGATCGACTCCGGCGAACTCGACGACTGCCCGCTCACGTACCGCGACGTCCGCATCGTCAAGCGGGAGTTCGCGCACGTCCTCACGGGGCTCTATCACCACCGCATCGACTATCCGAAGCCCGCCGCGCCCGGCGAGACGCCCGGCGGTCCCGGCGCGGCGGCCGCCGGCGGGGGCCCGGAGAAGGGCGGCGTGGAGGAGGTGGCGGCGACCGCGGGGGAGGGGGCCGCGTCGGAGCCGATCGACCTCGAGCAGGCCGCGCAGGGCGACACCGGACCCATCCCCGCCCTGGATTCGCTCCCGGATTCGGACCCGGAGCCGGCCGCCGAGCCGGAAGGAGTCGCCAGCGGGCGGACGGATTGACCGCACCCGTGCCGCCCGATATCCGCATCGACTTCCCCCCCGGCGAGGACGAAGGGTGGCGGGGTCCCTCCGAGGCCGAGTTGAAGGCGGCCGCGCGGGCGGCGCTGGGCGCG
Source organism: Gemmatimonadales bacterium (assembly GCA_009840115.1). Taxonomy (GTDB): domain Bacteria; phylum Gemmatimonadota; class Gemmatimonadetes; order Palauibacterales; family Palauibacteraceae; genus Palauibacter; species Palauibacter irciniicola. Next base: position 8,908 of record VXOJ01000071.1, read on the forward strand.
GGGCCCGCCGGAGATGCCCCGGGCGCCGCCGCGGGGGAGGGCGCCGAGCTTTCCGTCACCTTTCTCCCGGCGGCAGCCATGCGCGTCCTGAACCGGGACTACCACGGGGTCGACGACCTCACCGACGTGCTCGCGTTCGGGCTCGGCGAGGACCCGCTCGTCGGCGACATCTACATCTCCCCGGACGCCGCCGAGGCTTCCGCGCGCGAGCTGGGGCTCGATCCGGGCGAGGAAATCCTGCGCCTCCTCATCCACGGCGTCCTCCATCTGCTCGGACACGACCATCCGGAAGGCGAGGCGCGTTATGCCTCTCCGATGTTCGAACTCCAGGAGCGGCTGCTCGCGCGGCTGCTGGCCGAGTTTCGTGGCCGCGCGTAGCATTCCCCGTCCTCCGCGGCCTTCCCGAAGGCCCTGATCCGCGAACCGCCCGCCTCCGCGGGCCGGCGCCCGAGCGAGCATGCACGAGCACCTGGAAGAGCAGCGCCACCTCCTGATCGAGGAGGTCCGCGTCCGCCTCGAGGCGGGCGACGAGGACGCGCTCCTCGCGTTCGTGGAACCGCTACATCCGAGCGACATGGCGGACGTGCTCGAGCACGTGGAGGAGGCCGAGCGCATGGCTCTCCTCCAGCTCATCCCCGCCGCCCTCGCGTCGGACGCCCTCGCCGAGATGGAGGAGGAGGAGAAGCCCGGCGAACTGCTCGCGAGCATGGAGCCGGACCGGATCGCCGAAATCGTCGAGGAACTCGCGGACGACGACGCGGCCGACCTCATCGGCGAACTCGACCCGGAGGAGCGGGCCCGCGTCTTCGAGTCGGTGCCGGACGAGGAAGAGCGGGAGATCCGCGAACTGCTCGAGTACCCGGAGGAGTCGGCGGGCGGGATCATGACCCGCGAGCTGTGCGCGGTGGACTCCGAGGCGACGGCGGCCGCGGCGATCGAGGCGCTGCGGGCGCAGGTGGAAGGGACCGAGGACCTCTACACCGTGTTCGTCGTCGGGCGGCGGGGGCGGCTGCGCGGCGTCGTCACGCTGCGGGACCTCGTGCTCGCCGCGCCGGAGACGTCCATCTCCGACCTGCTCCAGGAACCTCCGGCCGTGGTTTCGGTGGATCTGGACCAGGAGGAGGTGGGGCGGCTGCTGTCCCGCTACAACCTCGCCGCGATCGGGGTCGTCGACGCCGAGGAACGGCTGGTGGGACAGATTACCTTCGACGACGTGATCGACGTCGTCGAGGCGGAGGTCACCGAGGATATCCTGCGCTTCGCCGCGGTGTCGGACGAGGAGCAGTTGCGCGGGACGACGCTCGGCGCGATCCGCAGCCGGCTGCCGTGGCTCGCCGTGAACACGCTCACGCTGTCGGTCGCCGCGGTCGCGGTGTGGCTGTACCGGGACACGATCGAACAGCTGGCGATCCTCGCGGCCGTGATGCCGGTGATCGCGGGGCTGGGCGGAAACGCGGGCACGCAGGCGCTGGCGGTCACGATCCGCCGCATCGCGCTCGCCGACGAGCTGCCGGAGGAGCGCTGGTCTGCCGTGGTCAAGGAACTCGTCGTGGGCCTCGTGAACGGGCTCGCGATCGGGCTGCTCGTGGCGCTCGTCTCGCTGCTGCTCCCGAACACGGAGGCGATCTTCGGGCTCGTCGTGATGATCGCGATGTGGGGGAACCTCGCCGTGGCCTCCGCCCTGGGCGCCTTCTTCCCGATCCTGCTCGAGCGGTCCGGCGTGGATCCGGCGGTCGCCTCGTCGGTCTTCGTCACGACCTTCACGGACCTGTTCGGGTTCGTCCTGCTGCTGGGGCTCGCGACCCGGTTTCTTCTGTGAGCGCGGCGTTCGATGCGGGGGGGCTCGCCGGCCGCATCGCGGGCGTCAAGCCCCTGGCCCTGGCCCGGGGGATCTCGCACTTGGAGAACGAGAGCGACGGATTCGA
>VXOJ01000027.1 GCA_009840115.1 Gemmatimonadales bacterium
TCGTGCAAATCAAGCGGGAATCTGCATGATTATGGGAGACAAGCCAGCACACGCAGTGTTGAACACTGCGGCTGGCGAGGGGCTCTGCCCCTTCGACCCCCACGACATCGCGCGCCGAAGCGCGGACCGGGCCCGGCTCCCGTCTTCCGACGCGTCCGGACGACCGAACTGCGAACCAGTGTTGCCGCCTCCCGGACTTGGACCGCAACGCGGAGGGGTTGTGCTTTCCACGTCTACCGCGCCGGGACTAGATTCACTCTTCCCCCCGATTGAGAGGCTCGAATCGAATGACTCGAACGCTCCTGCCAGCGTGCCTCGCGGCACTGTTCCTCACGGGAGACGGTCATGCCCAGGAAATGATCGAGCTTCCGAGGGAGGACCGACCTTTGGCCGCGGCACTCTCGGAAGTCTACCGCATCGGGTCGGCCAGCGCGGTCGCCGACTGGGAGCTTCTGAACGTGGTTCGGGGCGCAGGCTTCGACGAAGCCGGAAACCTGTACCTCCTGAACTCGCCCTTTCGCGTGGTCGCCATCGGCCCGGACGGCAGCTTCCTTGGTCAGTTCGGCCGTGCCGGCGGAGGTCCCGGCGAGTTCGGGAATCCGCGCCAGCTGGATGTCTTACCGGGCGGGCGAATCGTCGTCACGGACATGAGACGCTTGGCCTTTCATGTCTTCGGCCCCGAAGGCGTGTTCGAGCGAAGGGTGAGAATGGCGCTCGACATGCCCGACCTCCGTGTCGTGCAGAACGCGCTCTATTGGACGAGGGTCGAAGTGTTCGGGGCGCGCCCGGCCCGCGAGGCCGCGGCGATCTTCTCCGATGGTATCCGCAAGATCATGCGTACCGACCTGTCGTCAGACGAGGCGCGAACCGAGACGTTCGTGGAGGCGTGGGCGCCCCCGGGGACCGAAGCGAAGTTCGGGAGTCTTGCCGAGGTGTCAAGCGGCGGGCTATGGGGGTTCGTGCCGCCTCTCGTTTTCGATGCGGTGCCGGGGGGTGGAGTCGCGTTTTCGGATTCGTCCACCTATGCGGTCAAGATCACCGGGCCGTCCGGCCAAGTGTTGCGGATCCTCCGCCGCCCAATCGTCCCGCAATCAGTCACGGACCGGCTCAAGCGGGCGGAGATCGACCGCCGACTGGCGGAATTGAGCCGAGACGACGACCCGGGCGGCAACGTCCCCGCGACCGCTCGGGCGATGCTGGCGGGGTTCCGTTCGGATCGAGTGCAAGCGATCGAGGAGATGCAGTTCCTTCCGGAAGTGCCGGTGCTGTATGCGTTGCGCACCACTTGGGAGGGCAATCTCTGGGTTCAACGACGCGGAGAGGAGCCCGATGTGGACCTCGGACCGATCGACGTACTCACGCCGTCCGGCCGCTATCTGGGCACGCTCGACGGGCGGATGCGGATGCCGGACGAATTCGGCCCCGATGGCCTCGTCGCCTTCATCGAGAGAGATGAGTTCGATGTCCCGGTCGTCGAAGTGAAGAGGCTGCCGCCGGGAATCCGCTGAGACCGCAGTTCCGCCGCGAATCCACCGTGGCGATGGTGATCCGGCACGGTGCCCGGCCCGACTGCGTAGCGGTCGGTTCCAAGCTGGGGTTCAAGGGGATCGCAGCACCCCTTGCCAGCCTCCGTGTTCAACACGGAGTCGGCTGGCTTAGGCCATGCAAGGCGCTTCAGGGCTGCGTCGGCGGACGCCATCGTCGCCCGGCGATCCACTCGGCCGGGCGTCTCTTCCGCCGCGTGCTCAAGCGGCTGGTATGACGAGCGGAACAACCTGATGTGGGGTTGACTACTCCGCTTGAGAGGTTTGGGCGCTACTTGTGCGAAATGATTCACGGTTTCACAAAGGAGCTTTGATGGCTGCGCAGACTCAACGCGTAATCGCTGGTCTTCCCATCCTGCAGGTTGACGTTCTATCCATGGTCGCCCGACTCCAAATCGAGATGTTGACCAAGGCCAAAGCGAGCGCGGAGGGAAGTGGATACCCGAAATCGACCTTGGAGCTTCTGGAGGTTGCTCGCCGGATGGCTTTGTTTTCGGAGGAGATCGCGGACGAGGTTCTCGACGATGTGTCCGGCAGAGATGGTGTCGAAGAAGTCGAATATCAATTCGAAACGGAGGGCACGAAGCAGGCCGTCCGTGCGGCGGTAGTCCCGGGTTTCTTCGGCGTCATTCTCTTGAACGTGGTTGAGCTCTTGGAGCATATGATTTCAACGGCGGAAGCTGCGGTGAACGCGTGCGGCTATCCGACATCCACGGTGGCGGTTCTGGAACGCGTAAGAGATGGCTGCTTTGACCTCGAAGAGCGCTTGAGGGAGCTTGCGATGGAGATCGCCACCGCATCCGGAGTCGATTGGCGGTATGTCCATGACCCTATGGGACAGTGGCCTGATGAAGACTGAGCGCCTCTCGCCTTATGGGGGGAGTGCGGGCCGCGGTGGGGCGGTCGCGCCGCTTGGGAGCCGTGGTCGGGCGTCTCGCGACGTGGGGGGATGGGCGCGCATCGACTGCATGTCCGTAAGCACCGGATCGCCGCGGCGACTCGTCCGGTGGGGGATAGGCTTCATGACTTGCGTGGAACGAGGCACCAATCACGGATTGACGGAGGAACGGGACAGACGATGGTCGCCAGAAGCCGGGGCATGAACGAGATCATGAAGGAGCTCTTTCAGGAGCGCTTGGGCGAGGAGTGCGGTGAAGCCTTCTACGAGCTGTACGCCTGGTGGCTGCTGGCCTTGGCGAGATACGATGAGTTCAACCGACTCTTTGGCTCACGGCGGCATGTTGAGCACTTGAACGCGATCGGTGGCGGGTTCTTCGGCGACGTTCAGCATATCTTCTGGGATGACTTGATGCTTCGATTGTGCAGGCTGACTGACCCGGTCGGCGCGGGAACGAGGCGGAACCTCACGATACAGATCATGCCCGGACTCTGCGCACCAACTCTGAGAAACGGAATCCAAAGCCTCGTTGATCAAGCGGTCGAAGCCGTCGGCTTTGCACGAGACCATAGGAACCGTCGCATTGCCCATGCAGACTACCACCTAGCGTTGCGACAGGACTGCGAGCCGCTGCCTGCCGCCAGCCTAGAGAAGGCCAAGCGGTCGCTGGACTCCATCCACGCGGTCTTGGACACCGTCCTCGTTAGCCAATCGGGTAGGGGAATCGACAACCATGTGACTACGGCAGTTCCTGGAGCTGAGGCCCTGCTGGCCTACACGAGCCAGATGGCCAGAGCCTTGGTGTTCATCGATTCTATCGTCGACTCAACCGGTGAATCGTCTCACACGGATTCTGGAGTCGTCGAGGAGTTCCTCCGGAAGCTGGGTAGGCCACTCGAAGAGGTGGACGAAGTGATGGAGCTGAGAGCAGCCGCCAAGCGGCTGAGAGGGCCCAACAGGTGAGGGGCTCTTCTTCCGCTGGCTATGTTGCGTCGGTTTTCGCCAGTGAATCGGTCAGGCCGTAAGCTTGACCTGCGCCAAGGGTCTTGCTCGCGGTAGGGAAGATGCCGCCCGCCCCCTATTCCACGGCCTGACCGAACAACTCACATGTCCGGTTACTACCAAGAGGGGCCAAGGGAATCCGTGTTGTCGCGGCGGAAATAATGGTGGGGAGCTTACGTTGTAATAAGTCGTAACGCGTTCACAGCAAATGCTTTACACAATTCCATACACCTTCCCGGAGGGACTGCTGGCACGCTAGCGACCCCAGGAGGGCGGGGGCTGGTGGTGCGCAAGCACACCCGGCCCCGAACCCGTACCGAGCCCTCGGCGAGGGGGGTCGCTAGCGTCACGGCCTGTGACGCACGCGCGGCACGGGCCGGCATGGCCGCCCCGGCGCAGGACGCTGCCGCGCCAGCGGTTGCGCGCCGGGCACGGTGTGCACTGCGGAAGCGCCGAAGTGCGCATCGGACCCTCACGTCGTTTGCGCGCTCAGTTGCGGTCGAAAGTCGAGGGGCGCTCATCGGTATCGCGCCCCCTGGAGACGCACCGTCTGCCAGACGGTGCCGTGGTCGATCGAGCCGCGCCGTGCTTGCCGGCGCGCCTGGCTTTCGAGGGCGATGCTCCGCTTCAGGGCGGCCTGGAGGCCGCCGAACTCCTCGAGGATGTGGACGGCGCCCTGGAGGATCGCCCGTTCGATCCGGGCGAGCTCCTCGCGGATTTCGGGGTCGGCCTCGCCGGTGCCGGAGCGCTCGGCCCAGCCGCGCGTCACGCGCCGGGCACGTTCGAGTTCGCGCGTGGTGCGGGCAACGGCCACGATCTCCGAGGACAGGCCGCGGCTCCGGAGCGCGCGCCAGAGTCCGCCGTGCGCCTTGCCCCAGGAGCGGAGCGCGGTCGCGGTGTCGTGGCCGGGCTCGGCGTAGACGAACAGCGCTCGCGCCGAGTCCAGGGCGAGCGGCAGCTTCAGCGGGAAGTGGCGCCGGGTCGTGCCGGCGGCCCCGCGGTAGACCTTGACGGGCAGCACGTCGCGCTCGATCCCGAGCGCCTCGAACGCGGACACCTTCTCCTGCTCCGTGGGGAGCCACGGCAGGTCGGCGTGCTCGATTACGTAGTCGAGCGACAGCAGACGGCGCAGCAGCACCTCGGGGGACGCCTTTCGGCGGTGCCGGATGTGCTCGGCGCCGAGGGCGCGGTAGAGGCCCCGCGCATAGATCCGGCACACCCGTCCGATGCCCCGGATGCCGGGCACGGTCTCCTCGGCCGCCAGCCCCTGGCGGATCAGCGCCAGCACGAGCCGCCGCGCCCGTTCGTGGTGCGTGTCCAGGAACCGCGTCGCCTGCGCGCGCGTGAACACGCCACTGTGCAGGCAGACGAGCGCGATCCACTCGGCCTTGGCCCCCGTCCAGCCGAACGCTTCCAGCGCCTTCTCGCGGCCCTTGAGGTGGAGGGTCACCGGGAGTCCTCCGTGACCAGCGCGCGGTCGGCCTGGAGATAGGTGATGAGGATGCCCATCGGGTTGTGGACCACCAGCTCGGGCGGGATGCTTTCGAGGAACTCGAACCGGAGCGAGAGCGACCAGCGCTCGCGGAGCACCTCCTGTCCGCCCGCGAGGTGCACCAACTCGAAGTCGGCGGTCGCGCTGTGCGGCGGCTCGGGCGAGGGGTGGATGCGGAGCACGACCCGCTCGACCTGGCGCTCGGTCTCGGCAGTCCCCGCCGCCACGCCCGCGACCTCGTCGCCGTCGCGCGCGAACGCGGCGTTCGCGAGTTCGGTCGACAGGAACCGGAGGCTCCGGGTCCAGTGCTCCTCGACCGTGACGCGGCGGCGCGAGTGGAAGTCCGCGACGAACCGGTTCAGGAAATACTTGGTCGTGGGATCGAGCGGATCGGCCTGCGCGGTCGCGGCCTGGTAGGCCATCGCCTCGGCGCGGCCCACCTCGTCGACGCGCACGACGATGGGCTTGGGCGGCTCGGTGCCCGCAATCTTGAGCAGGACGAAGACGCCGAGGACGCAGCTCGCCGACAGAAAGATCAGGATGGTCTTCAGCTTCCGGTTCGCCTGCACGGCCTCGCCCCAGATCTCGGCGTACTCGCGGCCGGCGTCTCCATCTCCGTTCCTTCGCGCTCTCTTCATTTCTGGCATCTCCTTGAGGGGTCAGACGGGCTTGACGGGAGCGGCGGCCTTGCTGGCTCCCTGCATGATGAGCGCGACGAACCCGGACCCGGCGGAACCGGAGCCGGAGACGAGCATCGAGGCGAGTTCGCCGACCTTGAGCCCCGCCATGAGGCCGGAGACGACGAGCGGCATGAGCACGACGGCCCAGAGCCAGAGTTCGGCCGGATCGGCCGTGCCGGTGCCCATCAGCGCCTCGGCGTAGGTCGTGATGTAGCCGAGGCCGACGCCCATGAAGACCCTCAGGATGGCCCCGGCGACGACGCCGTAGAGCGTGTAGACCATCATGGTCCGGAACCATCCCCAGAACAGGAACGAGAGCGGCTCGAAGAGCAGGAACGCGATGAACACGGGACCGAGCAGGATCGCGATGGCGATGGCGACCTGCGCCCAGATCACCTGCGCGTAGGTGACGCAGAAGAGCGCCAGCAGGCAGACCACGAGCGAGGCGCCCATCACGAGCGTGACCAGCGAGGAGAAGATCACGGTGACGCCCGAGGTGATGATCGAGAGCACGCTTCCGCTCGACCAGGCGCTGCCCAGGTGCGCGCCGTAGGCCTGCACCAGCGCCGTCATCTCGGTGTATCCGGCGGACACCACGTCGGAGAGGAACAGGTTCTGGAGCCAGATGCCGCCGGAGGCGAGCATGGCCGGGAACGTGAGCCCGACCCCGGGGATGGGCACGACATAGTAGTGGAGCAGCGTGCGGGGGATCGCGATCCCGATCACGAGCTTGACGATCTCCCAGGGGTGGAAGGTGCCGCTGAACGCGATCTTGAGCCCGGTCCACGCGACCATGACGGCGGCGAGCCCGCCCCAGAGCTGGAGCCCGAGCGCGTGCACGTCGGGCGCCGCCCCGCCGACGACGGTGTCGAGCACCACGTCGAGGAACCCCTTGAAGTCCTGGAGCTGATCCGGCGGGATCTGCGCGGGGACGTTCGGGTCGATCGACTGTGGCGGCAGTTGCATGGTTGCGGCGCCCCTACCGGTAGAACGACGGGATCTTCAGGAGCAGCCCGTCGCGGAGCGCGTTGCGGTTGCGGGAGGCTGCGTCGCGGAGCGTTCCGGCCATCGTGTTGGCCCGCATCCGGCTCTCCCGCCACTCGGCGAGCCGTTCGAGCTGCGCCAGTTCGGCCAGCCGCGCCCGGCTCGCCTCCTGGGCGGCCTGGTGGGCGAATACCTGGGCCACGGCGGCGTCGATCCGGCCTTGGCTCAGCGCGGCGGCCACGTCGGCCTGCTGCAGCGCCGTGTTGGAGAGGTTGCCGTTCGCGGCCAGCCCCGCGAACGAGCCCTGCGCGCTTTCGACGGTCTCGGCGAGCGCGGCCGCCGCGTCGAGCGTCGCGTAGTCGAGCGCACGCTGCCGGTCGGCGGCCAGCCGGGCGCGCCGGTAGTCCTCGGCCGCGCGCGTCGCCGCCTCGGGCGGAAGGTCGCGGTACAGCGCGAGGATGTCGCCTTCAGTCACCCGGTCGACCGCGCCTTGCGCGCTCCGCCACAGTCCGGTGAACGAGCGGCCGCCCCGTCCGAAGTCCCGGACCGCGTCGACCGTCTGGCGGGCCGCACCGGTGAAGTCGGAGCCCCAGCCGAGTCCGTCGCGCACGAGTCCTACGGGTTCGGCGGCGAGCCGTGAAAACGGCGCGAGCAGCGCGTCGATCTCGCCGCGCGCGGCGCGCTCCATGTGGTCGAGCTGGTCCTCGAGTTCCGTGAGCTGGCTGGCCATCGACCGGATCTGGCTGACCTGGTTTCTGATCTGCGTGATCTGGTTCGCGATGATCGTGGCGCGCTGGATCCAACTGCCGAAGTCGAACTGGGCGGTCGCGGGCTTGGGAGCCGCGAGCGCGAGCAGCGGGACGAGGAGAGCGGGGATGACGATGCGATGGAGCATGGGAGAGTCCTTGTCTGTCAACGGTGGACGGTGGGGGTCGGGACGAGCACATCCGCAGTGAACCAGATGCGGAGGCGGTGGCCCGCGCGGATCGTGATCTCGGGCATCCGGTTCAGGAACCGGTCGAGGATCGAGGTGGCGCTGTTCCCCAGTCCCTGGCCGACGCCCGCCCGGAGGCCGTAGGGCGAAGCTCCGGCCAGCGTGAGGCCGCTCAGCGCGCCGACGGCTCCGGCCGCCGCGAACGTCGAGAAGTAGTGGCGATTGACGCGGTCCCTGAGCGCGCCCTCGCCCGCCTGGTTCAGCCCTTGGAACTCGAGATCGACCCAGCTTCCGTCGGGAAGCAGCAGCCGGTGGAACGCGACGGCGAGTCGGCTCTGGTCCTGGGTCTCGACGGCCCGGGCCGTGCCGACGACGCGCGCGCCGCGCGGAACGAGCACCCGCTGGCGGTCGGCCGAATAGAGCGGCACCGACACCATCGCCAGCACGGGACCGGGGAACTCGCCCGACAGCTGGGTCAGGAGCACGGCTTCGAGGAACGAGCCCTCGCGGACCCGCTCCCAGCCCGGCGGGTCGACGGGCCGAACGCTGAGGCTCGGCTCTGGTGTGCCGGGCGTGCGAGTGCGTTGCGGCGAAGCTCCCGGTGAGCCGGGCAGAAGCCCTTCGCCCGCCAGCCCGGCCAGCATCTCCGTCTCAAGCGCGGCGACCGACCGCTCGACGGACGCGAGCATGGCGTCGAGGGCGGCGTCGGTCGCCTCGGGTTCGGCGGGGCGCACATCATCCCGGCCCTCGTTCGGATCACGAAGCGAGCGTGCGACGGGAAGCGCGCGGAGCGAGCGCGTCCTGCGTTCGATCTCCTCCAGCCGGAGCGCCTCGCGAAGCTCGTGCTCGGCCTGGGCCATGCCTATCACCCCACCTCCCACTCCACCCACTCCGCCCGTTCCGGCCGACCGCGCGGCCTCCCGTGCGGCGTCCTCCTCGGCCTCGGCCTGGCGGCGGTCCTGGTCCGCGCGGGCCTCGTCGGCGGCCGCCTGCTGGGCGTGGCGCTCCGCCTCGGCGCGCAGGCGCCCCTCGAACGCGCGGCCCGCGCGCTCGTCCACGGCCTGCGCCTCCGGCGGAGCGGGGGCCATGGGATCCTCCTCGGGACCCGTGAGCGAGGAGGAGAACAGCATGCCGGCGACGAGCACGGCGATCAGCGCGACCCCGGCCTTCGTGACGATCCCGCCGGGCAGCGCGCCCTTGGGCTCCTTGATCCACTGTTTCCAGCGGCTCACCTGAGCGCCTCCGCGGGCTCGAACCGCCAGCCCGCCCGCTCGTCTCCGATCTGGAGCCAGCCGTCCGCGAGCACATGGCGGGCGACGTACAGGCCGTCCTCCGTCAGATCGAACGCGACCAGCGCCGGCTCGCCGTCCCTGAGTTCGTAGAGCGCCGGCGATTCCTGGGCGCGCGAGCGGAGGTACGTGAACCGGCCGTCGTGCCACATCGCCTCGACGAGGAACGGACGCCGCGAGGCATCCCGGTCCAGCCGGTACTCGAACCGCAGCCGTTCGGGATAGGAGGCTCGGAACGCCTCGATCTCGGCTTCGGCCGCCGCCCGGGCCCCGCGGGCTGCCTCGACCGCCTCGGCGGCCATTTCCCGGTAGGCCGCCACCTCGCTCCGGGCGACGAACGCGGGGGCGCCCGAGCCGGACATGCCCACGGCGTCGGCGCCCGCCTCGACCCGGACGACCAGGTGCGGCGGCTCCTCCCCGTGCTCGGCGACCAGAAACGAGTAGATCCGTCCCGACTCGCACACGAGCGCGATGTTGGTCGCCGCGTCCTCGGCCAGAGGCTTCAGGTAGGCGACGTTCGCCGCGCCCGTCAGGTGCCAGTACTCGGAGTCGCCGGCCACGAAGTCGAGGATCCGCTCGCCGGCGGGCAACACGATTACGGTCGTGTGGCGCACGCGCGCGCGCAGGGTGTGGATCCGGTCCTCGCCCTCGTGGGCGGCCGGCACCCGCAGGAAGGCGGCGGCGTCTTCGTTCGGAGGTTGTTGCGCGGCGGCGGGGACCGCCGCGAGCAGAGGCATCAGTACAGCGGTAACGATCGGCAGCCTCATGGCGTCAGGTCCTCTCAAGGTTGGGAGTGGGGTGTGCGGGGATCGGCCAGGACTTCGAGCGCCCGCGCCAGGCCGTGTCTCTCGACGGCCTCGGCGCGCCTCTCGGCGTCGAGCGGCGAGGAGGTGTAGAGCCAGTAGCTCTCGGGGTCGACTTCGAGGCGCAGCACCGCCGCCTCGTCGGGGCGGCGGAGGTACAGCTCCCGCTTCGGCGTCAGCTCCCGGATCCGCGCGACTTCCGACTCGTTCAGCCGGAACAGGTCGCCGACCTCGTCCGGCAGCTCGGGGTTGGCGAGGAACAGCTTGGTCGGGATCGACTCGAGCAGCGCCGAGGCGCCCGCCGTCCCGGAGACGTCCACGGCGGACTGGGTCGCGAGCACGAGCGCGGCGTTCTTCTTCCGCCACG